>JAWCNV010000006.1:0-83347 GCA_038848185.1 Thermoproteota archaeon
TACGTAAAGAGGAGTTTCAAGAAACCGCTTTACACACGATGTTCACGATGCTTGAAACTCCTTGCGACAAGTGCAAGGGACAAACCCTCCTCCTAGGCTACAGCTTCAACCAGCTCGCGTGGATGATACCGCGACCTAAAGACGGCTCAATGCCTGATAAGCCTCCGTCCCAACACCCTGACAGGCGGGAAATCTTCATGACAATAGTCAACACCACCCTTGGTAGGAACATCAGTATCGTCAGCGAGGTCTACAGAAGTGACAATAAGGTCACAGGCTTCGGAGAAACAAAGGTCTCGCCAATAGAGGGTGGAATGCTATTCGTCCCCCTACCCAATACACTCCTCTGCTTCTAACAGTATAATCGAGTGCCTCTAAAATCGGTGACGAGGAGAAACTGTTACGCTTAAAAGCCTTCAGACACATTACTAAAAATAGATGGGTGCAAGGGAGCGCTTCATAGAGTCAATCGAGTATCTTCGTAAAATGGGCTTCTTCGAAGAGTATTCCAACCTATCCTCTGAGGAAATTTTCGAGAAGCTGAAGGAAAAAAGTATTATTCAAATAGAAAAGGAAGATTGGTCTAAAGAGAGCGATTTTGAAATCGACAGGTTTGTCGCAATTTTCGATGAGAAAAAAGTGTGGGGTGGGGAGTTCGACTATCCTCCTAGCCCTGGTGTTGGCTTAAAGTTCTTAAACAGTTTGGCTAGCATATCGAGGGGAGCGTTCCAACCGACTAACCTACGTGAGGAGTGTAAGATTGAGGAAGACAAGCTGCTGGGGCTTGATACAGGCTTCTGTAGAGTTTACTTTGTCTACAAGAGAGGGAGGAGGATGGTTGAATTCCTTTGGAGTGTGAAGGACCGCTGGAACTTCGGGCGTGCTCTAAACCATATAAACTGGTTGATCCAATACACCGGATACGCATATTACCAGATCCGACACCCAGATATGTACCTCTTTATCGTCCTTAATCTTGAGGAGGCTAAGAAGCTATGGGAAAGAGGATGGAAGCTTCAAGGCGTATGGTAAACCCTAACTTCCTTCGTATGCCTTAATGAATTCGTCAAAGCCGTTGCAAATGACTAGCCAATTCGTGTCTCCTCCTAAAGCATCCCTAAGATTCTTCACATAGGCATCAAATTCAGCGAAAACCTCCTTCTTACCGAATACCAAATACACCTTCTTCAATCCTTCTTGGTCAGCAGCCTTCTTATATCCTCTTAATTGTTCGACGAGCTCGTCGAAATGTTTTGTATACGAATCTTTGCTTGTCCAGTATTTAGACTCAACTATAGCATCTCCTAAAACTATGTCTAGGTATTTTTCTCCACTGTCCACATAAACCTTGTAGTGAATGTCCCTGAGCTTTCCTGCATACTGTTTGATTATTTGGAGCTCTCCAAATTTTCCTAACAGATTCACATCCCCCGTTTTCTCCACCTCTTCTGCTGAAATCGTGTCCTTTGCCGAAGCATCCAGAACCTCAAAGTAGTTCCTAGCAAGCTTATTGACTAGGTTTTCATCACTAATCTTCAGCATTTCCTTAAAGTATTTTACAGCCTCCTCGAAAGTGCACTTCGGATTCCACCCTGAGTAATAAAACTCTATTCCTATAACTTTCTTGGCTCCTCCCGTTCTGACAACCAATTCAGGATCCTTCGTCACCGAAGAAGTTCCATCCTCGAAGGTTATCCTCGCCATCACCTCCTTGGCTTCCATTTCTTTTTGAATTCTAGCGACAGCATCAAATCCGAATACCTTCCTGACCTCGCTCTGGAGACCCGTTGTCCTATCGCCTTCAATAGAGAAGTCTATCGGATACTTTTCTCCTACTTTCAGCTCGAGCGTCTTTATCGGGTAGATCGACTCCCAATTCTCCCCACTCCACTTTAGAGTGAGCCTTAGGGAGGCTACCTGCTCATCCCCGAGTTGCTTAACCTCCAGTAATGCCTCTCTTATTTCAACTGGGTCTGCACTAGGTGGTGTGCCCGATACCTCCAAACACCTAACGGTACCATCCTCATAAAACCTCAACCACAGCAGGCGCCCCCTCTCAACGCTCTTAACATTCGTTTCAACGGTTAGACCAAGCCCGTGATGCGAGTCTTTAACCGTCTTCCCAAATCTAGATTCTTCCACCCTGAAGCCGCCTATCTTCAGACCGCTTTCCACGAAATCCAAGAAAACATCTCCTTCTAGGGATGGCAACGAGAAGTACTTGGGGAAGTGGAGTTCCGGCACGTACCCGCAGATCTCAAGCTTCACCTTCTTCCCCGCAAGGTCTTCTCTGTATTCCTTCGGAACCATGACCTCATTCGTCCCGTCAGTATCTATGGTCCACATCACCACAGTGGTTCCTCCATCCGATTCCAATTCCGCCCTCACCCTGTAGGTTCCGGCGCCGATCTTGGTGTTGAGCCACACATGGCCTTCCCCTCCCACATTTCTGCTCTCGAACGCGTAGTACTCCACCTCGGACAGGGTTCCCATAGCCTTTGAGATGAGTTCCGGCTGTGTGACGAGCTCGATGAGGCGGTTAGGCTCTTCTAACGCTACCTGTAAGCTTTTCAGGCCGTTCACATCCAGCCCTTCGATCTTACTCAACAGACCAGAATTCATAATGTCCCTCAACTTTCCGGATTCAATCGCGAGCCTAAGCCATTCGACTACGTTGCTTCCGGCTTCCCTCGACTTGCCGGCTATGGTGTCAAGCCCATTGAGAATCCTTTTTCTCTCCTCGATGCTCAGCCTAGCTTCATCCAGCCTGCAGAACAGCTCGTAGGTCTTCCACTGGTCCGTGTGCTCAGCAACCTCAGTCATCCTACCGTTGAGCTCAGCCACCGCGTTAAGCCCCTTGACCGCGTCCTCCATGCTCCTGTAGCAGTCCTCGTCCCTAGGCTTGGACTCAGCCTCTTCCACCGCGTTCTTAATCCGGGTCTTCACCGACTGCCATATCTCAAGCGTCTCCCCCCTCAGCTTCTCCAGCGCCCCGAGGATGGTGAGCTTCGCAAGAGTCAGGGCTTCCCCAGGGTTCTTAACAATCCATGCTATTGTCCTCCTGCCCTTAACAAGGGCCTCGATCAAGTCATACAGCGCGAATGTTAACCATGCTTTCAGGCTGCCGAGGGCGCTCCACATGTTTGCCTTGAAACTCTCCATCTTCGGCCTGAGCTCAGCCGCTATCCTTGTCGCTGCCAAGAACGACGTTACTGAGAGGACTGCTCCAACTATCCTGCCGCACGCTAAGCCCTTGTCATACTCCTCCGCGTTGGGGTTGAAGGCTGTCTCGAAGTCTGAGATGCCTACGTTGAAAACTATGTTCAGCCCAGTGTCAAACATGACCTTTGCGGACGCCGTCCTGTAGGCTTTCGACTCCTCCCAGAATAATTCAGCCAGAGGCCCCTCAGGCTGGAAAGGCTTGTATACTCCTGTCGGAGGAGCTCCGTATGGAGGCGGGGCTTTGGGGGGAGTGTAGTTGCTCAGCCTGTAGCTGAGGTTGCCGTAGAAGTCTGCGAGACCGCCTAGGAATATGGCCGTGTCCGCACCCTGTCTAAGCTGCTCGGCGTTCACGAATGACCCCCCTATTAGGTGGAAAAGCGTTGCGCCGATTGAGAGGGCTGTGCCCACGTAGGCTGCTGCGGTGCCTCCGCCTGTCAGGGCTGAGGTCAGGATTATTATTGAGCTCGTTACCAGTATGCCGCCCAGCTGATCCTTTAAGCTAGTCCAGAAGCCTGCCCAAAAGGGCGAGGCCTCCGGGCTAAGGTCGAACACTATTTGAGCAGCCTCGTTTGAACCGTAGAGCAGCCTGACGATGTACGTGTAGCCTTCTGATGCTATGGAGCTTGCCAGCGTAACGTTGTATCTCATGCCCTTAACTAGGAGAGGGGTGCTGTAGCGTTTCCAAACAGGCTTACCGTATTGGGGAGACCAGCTTAACTGGTCAACCTTCATCACGTACCTCGCGTCAGCACCCGCATAGTTCTTGACTTGGATGGATTTGAGGGGCCCGCTTCCCCTTATGCTGAGGGGGTGGTAGATGAGGGTTAGGAAGCCTGTTTCGCCAGATGGTTCAGAGAACCTGGTTGCGTTAGTAAGCTTATTCCAGCCGATCCTGAACTCGCCCTGCAGACTGTTTTCTGTTATGTAGTTGCTGATTGTCTGGTTGTATGCTGCGAACTGGGTTGCGTCCAAGAGTATCTTCGAGCTGTTGACCCAAGTTTCGTAGGATAGTGTCACGTTGAATTCCTCTGGCACTATCCCCCTCCTCAGCTCATGCCTGCTCACCCCGGTGAGCCTGCAGGCATCCTCCTCCCTCAGCACCACCATGTCCCCGTAAAGCGGTTCAACCCTCTCCATCACATACCTTGATGCATCCTCCCCAGGACTTTTTTCACCTGCCTCAAGCTCTATGCCTAATACGGGGAGGGTTAGGGAGAGGGGTGCTATTGTTCCCTCCAGCAGCGTTTCGCCCAGCATGAACGAGGCGGTCATGTTAGCTCTGTTCAGCATGCTTCGAATCATGTTTTCGAAAGCGTTGACCCCCAGGCTGTGCAGCCTTATCCTCATTAGGCATTTGTATCCGGGTATGGTGACGTTCAGCCTCTCCTCGTGCACAGGAATCATCACGAGAAGCCTATCGTAGTGCTCAGGAACATCACGGTACTCGGGTACGGCTATCAGGTACTCCTCCCCCGTAACCCATGGGGGAGCATAATTCAGGTAGAGGTGGGTGCTTGAGACGAAGGTGGGCGGGAAATAACCGTAGATGATTATGATCTTAACGATGGCGTGTTTAGCGAGGAGGCAGGTGTAGGAGTAGTCAACGCTCCCACCTGGGGGGATGACACCAAGGTAGTAGCTTGGCCCCCAAGCCCAGAGCCAGGGCAGAACATCCAAGAGCTCACCATCCCAGTCGATGTAGGTGGGGAAGAACCATGCCTTGGTGGGGCTACCGCCGACATTCCTGACCCTGAAGCTCAGGTTTACAAACCCGGGGGCTGAGCCTGTGAAGTTTAGAACTGTGATGGCTATGCAGGGGTGCTCCGGCCCAATGACCTCGATGGGGAGAGCGTAATCCTTAGAACCGTCCTGGAAGACGGCGTTGCCCTCAGCCTCGAAGACAACACTATGGTTACCCGTCTTAACCGCCTTAAGGGTGAAGTGGCCGTAGGGCTGAGAGGTTGTGAGGTGGAGGGTATCGTACCCAACCACTTGGAAGCCTTCGCACGTGCTTATTCTGACTATAGCGTCCAGAGGCTCCTTAATCCAGTCTGAGTAGGGGTAGCCGGCGTTAGGATCGTTGGGGATGCCGCAGACAGTTATTGTTATTTCGCTGCCGACGGGGAACCATGGTCTCCAAACACTCTCGTCAACCAGCCAGGCTGAGCCGTTAGGCGGGCCTATTGGCGTCATAACCTCAACCTTAATCCTGTACTTGGGAAATAGCACGCTGAACTCCCTCACGTGCTCCGGGACAACAGTGACAAGCTCATGAGAATGCTCAGGCATGGTGACGTTCAAGCCGAGCCCCCGGGTAACAGTGCTATCCCCAAGCGTCGCCGTGGTGTCTAGGAAAGGCTTGATCAGCCTGGTCAAAGTCTCGTTGGTCTCGAGGCTCCTATAGGTCACGTTGAGGAGCGTAGTCAGATTCCTGACACTGTAGTATTTTACCAGTGTCTCGTTCCAAGTCTCGTAGAGTATCTTGACGTTGGTTGAGTTGTAGTGGGTGTAGTTGAGGGGCTTGTCGGAGACTACTGGTATCTTGGCTTTGACGCTTCCATCAGAGGGCTTCTCAACCCTTAGGCCGGTGAGGTTCAGCGCAACAGTGCTCCCGTTAACCTCGACGGGGATTGTAGCGTTTGGATAAATTCTGCTAAGATTCTCCCTGAGGGCCTGCTCAGAGTAGCCTAGGCTTATGAACGGGGCAAGATCCATCCAGAGCCTCTCAGCACGGGAAGGGTCGAACCCGTCTGGAGCAACGTACTCGCACTCCTCAATCGGCTCAGACTCCGGCGGGAGAGCATCCCTCAGGTAACCTTCAAGCCTGCCCAGGAAACCCTCATAGTCCTCCTGCTGAGCAAGAACCCTTGCGACAAGCAGGTGGGGTGTGAAATCCATGCTTAAGGCTATGAGTATTAGAAGTATCCCCGCAGCCTTGGCTCTCCGCCCGATCATTTCCTCATCCTAAGCCTTTTAAAAGTCAGAATTATGATGGAGACAGCTATTGCCATTATTAGGAGGATTATTAGAACCATGTTTTCAAATCTTAGCCTCTCAACACTCCCGTTGAGTTCAGCTATCTGCCGCTCCTGCTGAGTGACGTTCTCCATCAGCCCCCAGACCTGGTTTTGAAGAGTGCCGATGGCGTAGCCTGAGTCCCTGACAGCTATCCTAAGCCTCTCGTTCTCCTCAGCCAGAGAATTAAGCCACCTCCCCATCTCATCCGCATTAGCCTTCAGAATAGTGTAGTTAGCCAAGAGCCTCCTGTAGAGGCTTCTCAAGCCTGTTTCAATCCTCACACTAGTACCAACAATCTCTGAATCTGGAGTAACCACGAAAACGTTTAATGTTCCTTGATCCTTGATTCTTACGATTAGGCTCTGACCATTCCTAGTAACATTCTCCTCAATGAAGCCCCCGTCCCACTCAACCAGCCTAGCACCCACACTCATAATCTCCCCAGGATAGGTGAAGGCAACGATAGTCTCATTCTCGTTGAACTCGATTGAACTCAGCCTCAGCTCAGAAGACATCGCAGTAGGTTCCCCAACCACCCTAACCATGAAGTCTCCTGGTCTATTGCTCGTAGCGTTCATCGAAGCCAGGGTTTCATGCGTGTCCGTGTTGACGATGAGGCTGCTGTTAGCTATTGGAGGATCATTATCCACGCTAATCCAGAGCTGGGAACCATCCAGAGTAAACATTGGGATGATGACAACGTAGAACTCCCCGGTTACGACAACGTTTGGAATCTCAACGGTGTACCAGTCCAACACATTGTTCTTGAAAACCTCGTTAAAGGAGAAGGAGGCTGAGTACTTGGTGTTGAGGTTGCTGTCGCAGACCTGAATATAGAAGCTTCCTGAGCCCCTGAGGGAGCAGACGCCGTGAACCCTTACCGATTTAATCCTCCAGCTTGGAGAAGGAGGGGAGAACCTTACCATAGCCCCACTAGGGTAGAAGTCTGACCAACCATAGTCGAAGCCGCCATCGTCATGGCTAAGCTCAAACGTTGCTGGGGAAACAGGGATTTGGTTGAGGTTGAACAGTAGGGTTGAGAAGGCTAGTATTAGGAGTATTGACCTAAGCCTCTTCAAGACTCTCCCATCGCAATGGGAATGGGATATAAAAATATTGTGTCGCAAAACGACAAAGCATGCTCTCAAACTAATATACCACCATACTGAAACAATCGTTGAAAAACCCTTTTTATACACCCATATTAACCATAAGAGGAGTATTAGGTGGAAAAAGTCGCAACATAGTTTAGAAAGTTATCTAGCCTTTTTATGTTGAGGCATCATGTTTTTATAATTAAATGTTCTAAAATACAGATTAGATTGAGTATAGAAAACGAGGATGTTAAAAAAAGATTGGAATCAAAAGTTCATGGTACTATTATCGTGGGAATAGCGTTAACTGTTCTCACGGGAGTATTACTATATTTGCTTCCTATCGTATGCGGGATGGATGCCTCTCTTCTTATAATATTATTTTTGATGTTTACAGTATGTCTTATACCAAGTTATTTTCTTAAAGTCTTTAGGTTTCTTATTGTAAATATTTTTCTTATTTGGCTATCGCCCTTAATCACAATACTTTTGAACATAGTTTCTCCGAAATACAATATTCAACCTATGAGTTATCTTCTCGCGATGGAAATAGTTGTATATTTCCTTTTTATTGTATGGTGGATAGGTAGTGTCGCAATTTTAAGACTTTTTATTGGATACGAAAAATTGTACAAACCTATCATTTACTCATATGCAGTTAATGACGAAATTAATGGACGTTCTCTTGAAGGATTTAAAAAGCTATTTCGCTTATTAGGTGCAAGAGTGGTCTCGGTATTTAGAACTAAGAAAATAAAAATCATCGAGTTCATTTATAAAAAAGACTGCTATATCGCTTGTTTCTATCCAAAAGAAAACCAAAAGACAGAGCTGGATGTCATAGTTTTCAAGCTTCATCATGATACCATTATTCAACCTGTAAGAGAAAATGTCGAGGTCTTTTTTCTCTTTTCGAGGCTGCTGCAATAAAATGGAATGAACAGAAGAAAATTTCTCGATTAGAAGCAGAAAGTAATCCAAGATTCTTGCATGAAACTGAAGATGCTTTAATTTCATTATACGCATCTCCAATTAGAATCCGTACCCCAATACCTAAACCGTCAATTGCTGAAGTCAAGAGTTTTATTGAACGTCATCCGGATTGGATAAATTTCATCCGCGGTATCCTCGCAACAGTTATTGCAGGAATAATCCTTTCCTATATTCTTCGCGGATTATCCTTCTAATAGGATCTTGGATAAAAGAGGATTAAAACCTAACTTCGTAAATAGATCTCCGGACTAATTCGGAGAACAGAGAAAAGAAACAATTTTAAAGAGTGGCTATAAGAGATGAAAAAGATTATTGGTTAACGTACCATACGGATTAAAAATAGCCTTTAACAAAGCCTCTTTAACCCCTTCTTCCTCCTGTGGCGGCGATTATCCCTCGTCACGATACAGCTGGAGATGAATATCATTTTAGTCACGTAGTCTGGGTTCTCGATGCCGGTAACATCCGTAAGAAACGCCTCTGAACTCCTATGCCGCAGACGCCTTTAACCAGCCCCAGCAGTTAAACCGGCCTACTCCTAATAAATCTTATGCATTCTTCAGCAAATCTTTTGCCAAACATCTCATCCTTTTATTCCATGCGAATAAATAATAAAGATCAATATCCTTCATCCTCTCATATAAGACTTTGTCTATCCATTCGGGAAGAATAGTCATTACCAACAATATGGGGTGGCTCTTGTCAATTGTCTGTATTGCGTTGTAAGCTGTCAAACCAGTTCTAAGAACTGTATCAACGAGAAGCACTGTTTTATTAACTAGTGGCACTTCTGGAGGTTTGACAGGTTGGAATTTCTCTGTTATCCCCCATCGATCATTGATAAATATAAACTTTTTTTCATAGTTTGCAGAAAGGATACTTGCAAGTGAACAACCTGACCCACCCAATGCTGCGACATAATCGATTTCTCTCCAAATATCCTTCACCTCTTCATAAAGAGCGTTGACTATCTTAACGAGTAAATTGCTATCCGATATTGCTCTCCATTCAAAAATATCGAACCCTTCTTTGTCGCCACAGATACGGATGATTTCTTTTACAATATCTGTTTTTAAAAAAGTATTTAACACCTCATCTTTTAAGGGAGTTAGAATATCACCTATTTTGCATTTCAACGAAAACTTCACCTAGTATTAGTGTTTGACTGCAAAGGTACATTAATTCTATGCGATAACTCTGTAATAGCATGGAAACCATTATATAGACTCTCATATAACTTGAGACGATTTCTTTTTTTAATGGCTAAACTCAATGCCTGAAGTTGTTTACCGAACACCTTACAAATCTCTTTGAACATACTGGGCGTCAAATACGGTCTTGTTTCATAAATATATTCTACTAATAGTTGAAACATATAATTCAGTGCAATAGCTAGCTCCGGTTGTGAATTTGGTATCCTATGATTATATCTAGCAAATATGTTGTAAAGTGAAAGGCGATTTGGTTCCTCATTCTGGAGGGCTTTAGCTTCATCAGAAATTGCCTTACTCATTATCGAGTATTCTTCAGATACGCTCAGAAACTCATCTCCACAAAATTTCTCGAAGAACCTTACTACAGCATCATATCCCCTCGGTAGATCAGACCAGGCATAAGCTTTTTCAATTTCACGCATAGTCAAATTTCTTTGATTTAAAAGGTCCTTTCTTAAATCACTACGATTAGAGAGGTCGGATAAAGTGATACGTAAGAGTTCTGGGCCAGATACAGTAAATTTAAGTAGAGAACCTAAGAACTTGAGACCAAGATCATCATCTATTTTAGAAAGCGTCTCGCCAAATTCATATATCTTAACAACTGTAGCACTAGGTGATGAAACTTTAATTGTATCTTCAACCAATTGCTTTATCAAATATTGATACCTATCAATTGACAGGAAATTAACAAGCTTCTTCTTTCTAAATATTTTCATCTTATTTCGCCTCTTTTCAAAAGTACGTCTTCAACGAGGCCGGTAACCCAATTACTCACATTCGACAAAGATACCCAAACAACTATTAGAACAATAATTCTTAAGAAGGGATCTATAAATGAAGTCGGATTTAAGTAATACAAAAACGGGAAAAAGCTAAGAAGAATAAAAACCCCAATTAAGTTATACTTATCTCTTCGTTCATAAGCCCGATAAATAGTTATGGTTAAGGGCCAGTAGCTGTATCGAGAGAATCTTGAAAAGGCGGTACACCTCATTTGAAACTCAAGGGCGATAAAGATTATAACTAACAAAAAAGTTAATACCCAACCAAGAACTTCAAAATAATATAATTTCTCGCAAATATTTTGCAACCAAATAATTATTGTTAATCCGAAAAGTATTTCAAGCGATATTGGTATCATCTCGATCAACCCCGCAGACAGAGGGGCATCATATATTTCCACTTGGCGACCTTCGCGCCGTGGGCTTTCCTGCACAGATGCCTCATCTCTGTACATACTATATCGGTCTATATTTAACGGTAATTATTAAACTTTATGCTCAACTCCACGATGACGGGAACTCCCGCGTGCTGAGGGAGCAGACAGCGTGAACTCTTATGGATTTAATCCTCCAGCTTGGAGAAGGAGGGGAGAACCTCACCATAGCACCACTAGGGTAGAAGTCTGACCAGCCATAATCAAAGTCACCATCATCATGACTAAGCTCAAAAGTAGCTGGGGAAACAGGGGTTTGAAAGAGAGAGAAAAGTAGGGTTGAGAAGGCTAGGAGCAGGAACATGAACCTAAGCCTCTTCAAGACTCTCCCACAGCGATGGGAAGAAATATAAAAATATTGCGTCGCAAAACGACACAACACCACCTTAAACGAATATAGCAACATACTGAAACAATAGTTGAAAAACCCTATTTATACACCCATATTAGCACGTGCTTCAAAGAGTTCTTTAGGAAGCCGCCGCCCAATATCGGTTCTATCCGGGATTACGTGAACATCTCTGCGACCCTCCTGGCTGGGAGGCTGAGGAAAAGCAAGATTTGAGCAGAATTCCGCTTCTATTCTTCTCTTCATTCAATCCTTTTGCTTAACTTAGAGGTATTAATTTTTCATAGAGGTAGATTCCTTTAAATAACCACTCGTAATCTGATTTAAACTTGTAAGGTAGCATGAGGGAAGAATAGGTTAGGGGATTTTCTACGAAATCTTTTTCTATTCCTTCTATCATCGACCCTAATGAAATGCCATTACCAGGCAGTATTATTGTTCTACCGTACAAGCCTTGCTTTATAGGCTGGGCTATTTGGTCAGGAATTCCGAATATTCCAAACTCTTCCCCACCAGCCCTTTCAGAAGTAAAATTATGCACAGGATTTGCATAAGCTATAGGTTCATCTAGCAGGGTGAAAACTATCTTCAACCCCCCTCTTCTCGCTTTCCATTCTCCTTCTCTGCTAATTACATGATCATAAATCCTTTTGATTTTACTCCATGTTGGATATACTTCTTCTAGATATCGGTCTACTCTAACTGATTGAAGAACAGCATTTTTTAGACCGTGATATGCTCTATCGCTCTTCCACTGCCACCACACCCAAAGATAGTGTAAATCTTCTTTTGTCGGATTCCCTTCGATCGGTTTAACAAGCTCAATATATTTTTGAAGGCTTAAAGGAAATCCATTCTTCAGTACATATTCATATACTTCTGACTCATTTACCTTTATTGACTCTAGATGTTTCCAAAAATCTCCGTCATATACCCCTTCTTCCAGCCTTTTTATGAATACTTCAACAGCCTCCTTGTCATCATAGTACTTGTCTGTTTTAAAATCATACAGTAGTAGAGGAGCTTGCGCCTTGTAGTATTCCACTATTCTCCTCTCGTCTTCGCTCTGAATGTTCTGCACTAGTCTTGATCCTATTTTCGGCACAAGCTGGTAAAGCCTTAAAGCCTTTTCCACAATTTCCTGCTTTGAGAAGCCTGCCTCGCTCAGATCATACTGATAAGCAGCTACTCTTGTTGCAACCTCCTCTCCTGTTGTCTGAGGCTCTCCTATTCTTTCCAATAAGCTTAACAAGAGCCAGAACGCTCTTTTATAGTCAATCTTCTCAGGGAGATAGCCGAATTCACCGTTCATGTCTATAATCTGGATCTGCCTTATGTCAGCAGCCTTAGTGTCTTTAAGCAATGTTTCAAAAGCCTTCTCGAAATCAGCCCCAGGATACCCTTCTAATAAAGCTGCGGAATAGTTTCCAGGAACATGGATAGTGTAGCAATTTAAGCTTCTAATCCCCGAATCTCGAAGCAAGCTGAAAGCCTTACTGGCAACACTAAGCTTATCGCTTATTCTATTGTCTCTTGAAACCTGGTCCCAAACAGCTTTAACAAGGCTTGAATTGGAAGAATAAAGGGGCAGAGCATCCCTGTAAATTTCTTTAATCATCGATAGTTCAGCAAGGAAATTAACCCCATCATAATTGTTTGACTCAGCGAAATTCACAAACTCTCCCGCTCTGTTTCCATAAGCCTGGAGAGCAGAGCTCAAAAGCTGCTTGTTATTGCTAAGGCTAAGGTACTCTAAAGCCTTGTTCAAGTCTTTGAAAGTCTGAAAAGCTGAATCCACTAGGCTTTGGTCTTCAACCCAAGACTTAGCGAAGCTTACCCAGGTTGAGTTTCCGTTCTGCCCGGGATGGTTAAAGATGAAGCTATCAGCCTGCTCTTGAGTAAGACCAGCTTGCTTGTAAGGCCTCCTGGCTTGCTCTGCTCTTCTCTCAGCCTCCTGCCTCTCTTGCTCAGGCTTAAAAACAAACTGATAGTACAAGCCTCCTAGAGAAGCTAAAGCTATTATACCTAAAGCAGCTCCATAAACAATCCTCTTAGAATGTATTCCTTCCCTTTTGCCAACTTCTTTTCTTAAAGCTCTAATCTTATCCTTAAGCTCGCCTTCAGCTCCTTTCTCCAAATCTTTCAGAGCGAAATAAACTTGCTCAGGGGTAAGAGACAAGTTGCTTATCTTAGCATAACTCTCAAGAGCTTTGACGAAATCCTCATAATTCTTCACCTCAACTCTTCTTCTCTTCATTCCAAATCTCTTACATTCCTTAGTTTCAACTTCAGCTTTATGAAGGCTAGATAAAATTGCAAGCTTAGCCCCAGAATCAGTTATGCTCTTCTCAATACCAAGCTCTAAAGTGGTCTTTGCATTAAGCCTTTTCTCTAATTTTTGCAGTTCTGAAAAAAGCGGATAAAGGGTTTTATCTAAACCCTGCAAGCTTAAACTCATGCTTATCAATTATTTTGATTCTGATTAAAGGATTTAAGTCTTAAGATTAAACAACTATCTTCTCCACTTGGTGATAGGCTATGAAAGTGCGTGTGCTTTACTAAACTGTGAGAAAAATGAGGATTGCGCTCCTGGTTGGTGCTGTACTGCTGATCCAATTCTACCAGCTGAGTGTCAAGAGAAGCCTGGAAGTTGTGTTTCACAAGGCAATATGAGGTGTAATAATAAGTATCTTTGTGACCCTCCTGAATGGAATTCTGGAGAAGCTAGTGAAAAGAAAAGTTTGCTTGAATTAATTTTGAGCTTTAATCCCTTTTCATGAGGTAGACTCTTTTGTCACCAATCCATTCGAAAACTTTTAGAATACCATTATCAATTGGATTGCCGGGGACTGTGTTATCTATTCCCCTTTCTTTGATTAAACCGTCTGCGCAAGAAAATAGACCGAAAGTATATCCAGGACCAAATAGAATGTTTGAATTCGGAAATTCTCTTTTCATCGCTTCAACCATGTAGGGAGGCAATGCTACAGCCCATTCAATACCACTAGCACCCAAAGGCGTAGGCGAAATAACCAGACAATAATTCGGAAATCCTGCCATCCTTAAAACAGCAGGCATGATGAAAGCTATTCCTTCTGCTTCATTACCTGTATTTGGGTTCCATCTTTCATACCCAATTATGAACTTAACCAAATCCCAATACTTCCAGTTTCTTGTTAAGAATTGGTCTAAACCGTTTTTTGGTCCACAATCCAATATTCTAATACCACCCTTTTCATTTATCTCAATTTTAATTTCTGCTGTTTTAAAGAAATCAATAAATTGTCCAGTATTTAGTTTTTCAATCTCTTCTTTGCTCAAGCCAACAAATTGTCCAACCGTATAGGGCAATCCATTATGAAATCTGTCATCTATTTCATCGTAAAAATATGTTCTTGGATCACTATCATACCTTCCAATCTTCCCGTTCGGGTACAGTCTTGCTATTGTTTCATATTCTTCCATTGCTTCCTTCAAGCTTGTTTCCACTGCTTTTACTCCGAAGACTCTTTTTCCTTCTTTCATGCTGTAGGTTGTTTCAGGCAAGTAGAATAATTTGAACAATGCTACTCTAAGCTCGTTTTTATCTGGATACAGTGCTTTGAGCTGGGCTGAATCATACCATGGGAAGTCTCTGTTGTAAAGCTTTTCGCTTCCATTAAGCTGGGGAGCAAACTTTGAATACAAATCCCATTGGAGCATCATGGCGTTTAAAACCTCTTCATCAGTTATTTTTATCACCCTGTTGTTCATTTCTTTCTCCGCAGCAGCTATGCTATCATATGGGCTATCGTTGAAGAAGCACCAAGCGTTCGCTATTATCTTTCCATTTAATCCCATAAACATTTCAGGATGCTTCTCTATTTCAAATCCAGATTCCCTTATTCTCTTCAAAGTTTCAACAGTAAGCCATGTCTCCCTTGCAGGCTCAGGAATCAAGTAAGCGTTATTACCATCAACGCTTTTGAAAACAATTGGGCTAAAGTCTACAATATCCTTGCTAAGCTGAGTGGCATTAGTTAAAAGCCAAATGCTTTCTTTGCTATGCTCAGGCAATTTAAACTGCTTGTAAGCTATTGTTAAATTGTTAAGAGCTTGAATTGTTTGCAAGTAGAGATTCTTATCTATTAGATTGAGCTTTCCATAATTCTTCAAAGCCTCGAGGAACAAATAATTCTTATCCAAGCTTACCCTATCGTCTCTCAAGAACTGGTCGTAAGCAGTTTTAACGAGAGTTGAATTCTTAGAATAAGCAGGCAATACTTCGAGATAATTCTCTTTAAACTGGGGAAGATCTTTTAGAAAATTAACCCCATCAAAGCCATTGGATTCAGCGAAATTCACAAACTCTCTTGCTTTACTACCGTAAGCGTTTAAAGCAGAGCTTAAAAGCTGCTTATCATTGCTCAAGCTAAGGTACTCTAAAGTTTTATTCAAATCCTTGAAACTCTTAAAAACAGAGTCCGCTAAGCTTTTATCCTCAACCCAACACTTAGCAAAGCTTACCCAAGTTGAATTACCATTCTGCTGAGGATAAGTTTTAATAAAACTATCAGCCTGCTCTTGAGTAAGGCCAGCCTCCCTATAAGGCTTCCTAGCCTGCTCGGGAAGATAGACCAGGAAATAGTAATAGTATGAAGCAGCGATAATCAAGATTGCTGAAGCAGCTAGGATAAAAGTCTTAACCCTCACCCCGGAGGCGGCAGGCATCGCTGGAAAAAGCACGAGTAGAAATAGTTAAGCCTTACGACGAGGAAAACAGAGAAAATAATGAAAATATGAGTTTTAAAAAAGACTCTAATCCTCATCAGGGTCAGGCAGGTCCCAGTCAGGGTCAACCTTCACTTTTCCAAGAGCCTTTTCAAGCATAATCCTCTGCTCAACGCTAACAGCGTAAAAACCATCCGAGAAGAAAGCGTAAAACCGCTCAACACCCGTTAAATCCCCTTAAAGCCCTTTTCCACCTCCTAAACGCCTTAAACCTTAAATAGCCCTCTCCCGAGCTAAGAAAACAGCAAGGAGGAAAAAAGGAAATGAGTTCGTCAAGCAAACCACACCTGAATCTCATCGTCTGCGGTCACGTTGATCACGGTAAGAGTACTACTACTGGTCACTTGCTGTATTTGACGGGGTATGTTGATGAGAGGAAGATGAAGGAGCTGGAGGCTGAGTCTGCTAAGACTGGTATGGGCGACACTTTCAAGTTTGCGTGGGTGCTGGATAGGCTGAAGGAGGAGCGTGAGCGTGGTGTAACCATCGACGCGATGTACGTGAAGTTTGAAACAAAGAAGTATTACTATACTGTTATTGATGCTCCTGGCCACCGTGACTTTGTGAAGAATATGATTACTGGTGCTAGTCAGGCTGATAGTGCTTTGCTGATTGTTTCTGCTAAGAAGGGTGAGTTTGAGGCTGGTGTTAGTGCTGAGGGTCAGACGACTGAGCATGCTTTTCTGTTGTTTACTCTTGGTGTGAGGCAGATTGTTATTGGCGCTAATAAGATGGATGATCCTACGGTGAACTGGAGTGAGGAGCGTTTTAACGAGGTTAAGAAGGGTATTGAGGATTTGCTTAGGCGTATTGGTTTTAACCTTGAGAAGAATCCGATTCCTATTATTCCTATTAGCGGGTGGACTGGTGATAATCTTGTTAAGAAGAGTGAGAAGATGCCGTGGTATAAGGGTCCTACTTTGCTTGAGGCTTTTGACCTGTTTCAGGCGCCGCCTAGGCCTGTGGATAAGCCTTTGAGGATTCCGATTCAGCAGGTTTTCACTATTACTGGTGTTGGGACTGTTCCTGTTGGCAGGGTTGAGACTGGTGTGTTGAAGCCTAATACTAAGATTGTTGTGAGGCCTGTGGATAAGGTTGGTGAGTTGAAGACTATTGAGATGCATCATACGCAGCTGGAGAAGGCTGAGCCTGGTGATAATATTGGTATGGCTGTTAAGGGCCTTGCTAAGGAGGAGTTGAAGAGGGGTAATGTTATTGGTTACCCTGATGCTCCGCCGACTGTTGCTAAGAGTTTCGTTGGCAGGATTATTGTGATTAGGCATCCGACTGCTATCGCTGCGGGTTATACTCCTGTGCTTCACGTGCATACTGAGCAGGTTGCTTGCACTTTTGAGGAGTTGCAGAAGAAGATTGATCCTCGTACTGGCGCGGTTGTTCAGGAGAAGCCTGATTTCTTGAAGACGGGTGACGCGGCTCTCGTGAAGTTTAGGCCTTTGAAGCCTGTTGCTATTGAGGTTTACTCTGAGTTTCCGCAGCTGGGCAGGTTTGCCATCAGGGATATGGGTATGACTGTTGCTGCTGGCATTGTGACTGAGATTCCTGAGAAGGTTCCGTTTGAAGCGAAGTAGCTGGGTTTCTAAGTTTCTCTAGGTTTTTCTATGTTTTTTCAGTTTTAGCGTGGGCTAGTCGTCATAGGTGAATCGTTAAGCCTGTATGGGATGCTGTCCAGAGCGTTTCGGGCAATGCGTGTTTAACTTTGCTGAGGCTTGTTTTCCCGGAAATTAGAGAACCGTTTTTCTCAAGCTTTGTTTATCTTGTTTCTTAAGGGGCTGGTGGAATTTTATTACGATGACTAGGTTGACGGGCTCAGCATGAAGTCGGCTGCTGCTTTCGCATGGATTTCTGTCGTGTTGAACACGGGGATGGCTGCGTCCTCCTGTTTTACGAGGAGCGGGATCTCGGTGCATCCTAGGATTACTCCTTCGGCGCCTTCTGCGGCGAGTTTTCTTATGATTTTTACGAGCTCCTTCTTGGATGACTTTTTTACTATTCCCTTGCATAGTTCGCTGTAGATGATTCTGTGGATTTTTTCACGGTCTGTTTTCCCGGGTGTGATTGTGTCGATGCCGTGTTTCTCCCTTAGTCTTCTCCTGTAGAAATCGTCCTCCATTGTGAACCTGGTTCCCAGCAGGGCTATTTTCTTCAAGCTTTTCTTCTTGATTTCGGCGGCTGTTGCGTCAACTATGTGGATAAGGGGGATTTTCAAGTTTTCTTGAACTTTTTCCGCCACCTTATACATGGTGTTTGAACATATGATTACTCCTTGAGCACCCGCGTCCTGGAGTTTCAGAGCTATGTTGATCATTATTGCTGCGAGCTCTCCCCATTCCTCCGCGTGCTGGAGTTTCTCAATTTTTTCAAGGTCGACGGAGTAGAGTATGCACTCCGCGGAATGCAGTCCTCCCAGTCTTTCCTTAACCTGCTCGTTTATTATACGGTAGTATTCTAGTGAGGATTCCCAGCTCATTCCGCCGATAAGCCCTATTGTCTTCATCCGCTAAAATTTTGTTCTTCAGGCTTAAATCCTTTGTCGAGCAGTGTAGGTCGACTGGTTAAATAACTATAAACTTTGAAAACTTTTGGCTAGTAGTCTATAAGAGGGAAATTTTGAAAAAGGCGTGGATTTACGCGGGAGAAAGTGTGGCATAACGAGGTTTCATGGCTTCTTGTAGCTTGTATTTGGTAGGAATATCCTTAAATAGGATAATCTGGATGTAGGATATGTAACTATAAATGACGGAGGTAGTTGTGACGCGTCGCGGGCAGACGACTATTCCTGCTAAGATAAGGAGGAAGTATAGGATTGTTGAGGGGACTCGGCTTGAGGTTCTGGATAAGGATGGGGTGATAATTATCAGGAGGAAGCGTACGACCTCAGACTTAATAGGGACGGGGAGCATAGATGTTGAAAAGGCGTATGAGTTACTCTCCAAGATGAGAGAAGAGGATGACCGCTAGAAGGAAGGCGGTGTATGATACAAGGTTTTTCGCGACGCTTTATTACTCGAAGAATCAGGATGAGAAGGAAAGGTTGAGGCGGGAGCTTGCTGGGAGACAGTTGAAGTATGTTTCAGCAGTCAGCGTCTACGAGGTCTATAAGCTTTCAGTCCAGACGGATGGGAAGGAGGCTGCGGACTTGAGAACAAGTCTTCTCGAGAAAGACTTCAAGGTGGTTGATGTTGACAGTAGGATAGCGAGGGAGGCGGCGTTAACATGGTATAAGTATCATGTTCCGATGGCTGATGCTATAATAGTGGCTACAGCAAAATTATTGAAGGCGGAATGCGTCACTAATGACCCGCATCTTACCTCAATACGGGAAATCAGGTCGCGGTGGATCTAGTCAAAGTCAATAGCGGGGCGGTACAACCTTTAGCCAAGCGGGCTTCTTGAAACTGGCTTGATGAAAGATAGGCATGGAGGAAATTGTTTTATTCAAGAGTAGGCTGTTTTCCGGCTGAGTGTAAATGCTGCGTAACCGTGAGATTGAGGAGGTTCATGGGGCTGCGCTGCAGGTTTTGGAGGAGGTTGGGGTGATGTTTGAAAACGGGGAGGCGCTTCAGATTCTGAAGTCTAATGGGGCTGAGGTGAGGGGGAGTGTTGCACATATTCCTGAGGAGCTGGCGAAGGAGTGTTTGAAGCAGGTTCCCTCCTCCATTAACCTCTATGATCTGGATGGAAGGTTAAGCTGCAGGCTTGGGGGTGACGAGGTTTACTTCAACCCGGGTTCAACGGCGAGCTGGTATATCGATGAGAATGGGGAGAGGAGGAGACCTTTTTACAGGGACATGGTGAGGTTTGCACAAGTAGTTGAGAAGCTGCCTTTTCTGCAGATGCAGAGCACGGCCCTGGTTGTTCAGGATGTTGAGGAGGATTTGCGCGCTGTCTCTAGGCTTCAGGCTGTTCTCGAGGCCTCTAGGAAGCCGGTTGTCACAGGTGTTTTCAGGGAGGATGATTTTGATAAGATGAAAAATGTTCTTTCGAAGTATACGGATTTGAGCGGGAAGCCGGTTGCGATATTTGATGCTTGCCCAAACAGCCCTTTACGCTGGAGCAGGCATTTAACCCATAGTGTAATTGAGTGCGCGAGGAACAATATTCCGGCGACGATTATTTCGATGCCGATGCCCTTCATCTGTTCTCCCCCGACTCTCGCCGGGAGCCTTGTTCAGCATCATGCAGAGAACCTTAGTGGAATCGTGCTGGCTGAGTGCGCTGAGCCGGGGGCTAAGGTTATCTACGGGGGCTCTCCCTCCCTACAGGCTAAAAACCCTTTAATGAGCCACCCCGGGGTCTTGAAGCTTATTCTCGCCTACAATCAGGTTGGGAAATACTTTGGGATTCCGACCCACGCCTACCTGGGTGTGTCTGATTCCTCAATGGTTGACGAGAGGGCTTTCGTCGAGTCAGCCTACTGTTTGGCTAAGGGGAAGGAGGCGGGGGTAAACGTGGTTTCCGGACCCGGGATGCTGGAGGGTGAGAATACTCAAAGCATCCTGAAACTGGTGATTGACGGTTTTATTTGCGAAAACGCTTTCACCCGAGGATCATCATTGATAAACAGGGTTCTAGAGGTAATAGATTCTGAGGATGTTTATTCTTACCGCTCCTTTCTGGAGAAGGAGATTAAGGTGAGCGAGGATACGCTTTGCCTCGGTCTGATTAAGGAGGTTGGCCCTGGCGGTAGCTATCTTAAGCCTAGTTGCGTGAGGGAGTATCATAGGGTTTTCAGCAGCGAGTTCACAATGCCCTCAGCCAGAGATTTTCAGCAGGAACCTTTGAAAGAACTGTTCGAGGAGGCAAAGAGGAAATCAGCCTCGTTTCTTAAAGCCTTTGGAAAACTTTGAACACCCTATGAACGAGGGTTGCTAAGCCTTTTTCACGGTTTCTGGCATCTGGGGCAGTAGTAGATGCTTCCACCCAAGTATGCTTCTTTCCTGATGGTTTTTTTGCAGACTGGGCATGGTTTGCCCACGGTTTTCTTGCTTAGTATCGTCTTGTACCCGCCGTGCTTACCGTATAGGTCTACCTCCGTTTCTCTGCCGCCTTCAGCAACCATTTTAGCCAGGGTTGACTTGAGTGAGCTGAACAGTTCTTTCCTGTCTTTCTCCGTGAGCGTGTTCACCCTCTTCTTCGGGTGCATCTTGGCGTTGAACAGGATGTCTTGCAGGACTCCGTTCCCTAGGCCGGGGATGCGTTGCTCAGTTGCTAGAAATGCTTTCAGCGATAGTTTACCCGTTTCCTCGCTGAACAGGGTGTTGAAATAGGCTTTGCCGAATGTTGCTTGCAGGGGTGAGGGTTTTTTCTTTGCCATCCAGTAATACTTGTTGTCGAAACTGTCTCCAGAGAAAGCCCATAGCCCACCGTACATTTGAACCTTGGCGACTAGGGATGAACCGTCTTCGAATTCAACCCAGAGTTGATGCTTATCCGGTAGTTTTTCACTCTTCGCGTAATACTGCATGACTACTCCGTCCCCGAAAAGCAGGGTAGCGTTGCCGGCTTTTATTTCAACCATGCCGCCATGGTTTACAGCATTGCCGACGGTTTTCCCAGTTAACAGGCTGTTGTATTTCTTCGGGTCACCGTAGTACCAGGCGAATTTATGCGGGCTTTGGGCAGCAACCACCTTCTTGATTCTCCTGCCAGTAACTGTCTCGTTAACCTGCTTGGCTAAAACAGCGGCTTCCGGCAGCTCTATCATTATTTTCAGCCTAATCCCTGTCTCGACCTATTTAAGGCAATATGGTACTTATGGAGAAAAAAGTAATGAGGAAGCCTACGGTTTAAGTGCTTTCTACGATTTTCTTCCCCTTGCCTTTGCCTTTCCCTTTTCCCTGCCCAGGATTGGTTTTTGAACCCTGCTCCGAAGAGTCTTCTGACGTTGAATTTCCCTTACCCTTTCCTTTTCCATTGTTCTTCATAGATGAGACTGTATCCTCCATTTTTTCGACGAGGGCTTGGGCCTGCTGTATCAGCTGGTCAGCAGTCTCCTCGTCTATGTGTTTGCCTTTCTGGGCTTGGACATGGCGGATGAAGGCTCTGAGTTTGTTTATGGCGGCATTAAGCATGTTGGCTGCAGTTTTATTCTTCTCCTCTTCAACCCAGCTTGCGAACTGATTAATCTTCCTAGCGACTCCGGTTACCCGTTGAATCAGGCTGATGTTTATCCCTATGACGTCTGCGTTGATTAAGGCTTTCAGAGCCTCAAGTTCCTTAAGCATTGCCTCAGTCTTAGCGGCTGCTGAAGCGTTCACTTGGAAGGTTGTTGAGGCGAGTAGGACACCTTTGCTTGGCTCCGTGTCGTTGTAGGCGTTGGCAACGTAGGTTCCGTTAGGAGCGTCAAAGGGTATTGCCCATTCTACGCCCGGTGGAATCGTGCCGTCGGATTGTGAAAGGAAGCTGAGCGTGGCTAGGATTTCCCCTTCGAACTCTACCTCTATCACGTAGCTGGTTTCACCGGGAACATAGCTGGTTCCGGAAAACACTACTGTCTCCTCAACCATGTACAATTGCTTGTCTGTCTGAAGAACCGGTTGGAGAATGGTAGTGTTCACGGTGAAGCTTGCGCTAGCCACTTCCTGCATGTAGGTTTCAGTGTTTTCCGGATCCGTCGTGTTGTAGACCTTTGCCTCATACAGACCACTGAGCAAGTCGCCCGGTGTACTCCACTCTACGCCGCCCGGAATCGATCCTTCCTGCGTAGAGGTGAACTCTATGGTTGCGTAGAGGGTGCTTTCCCGAGTAATGCTTATCGAATAGGTTCCGCCGGGCAAATAACCTTCTCCAGAGAACACGACGGTTTCTCCAGCTATGTAGCTGTCTTTATCTGTGTAGAGGGTTGGTTGTGAAACATCGCCATCCGTCGGCACGACCCGTGTCAGCACGAGTAGAGTCATGGTGATCAGGATGATGCTTACCGCGGTCTTTCTCGTCCCCATTTACAGTAAGATGTTTCGAAAAATATTTATTATAAGCGTTTTAGGGTTGTCTACCCTTAAATCTCTTGGAAAAAAATTTATTTCAGTTCAGAATGGTTTAGAAAAGTTCTCAACTATAAATTGGCTCTAAATGAGCGGCGAATTGCTTCGCCGTGGAAATATTGGTCTTGATGAAAAATGTTTTCCGCACCTAATATTTTCCTATTGTTAAACTACCGGCGGCTTATGAGACACTTAGCTTATTCCACTGTGTTTCAGTTTAACCCATTATTGCTGTCGCCAGCGTATCTAATCAGTTTGGAGCAGAAATGTTCCAGTTTGAAGTATTGTTTATTAACCTTGAAGCAGGGTGGGAGGCATCTATTATGATTGGGCCGGTTCACGCTTTGATAGGGTATCTCGTCGCATACGTTACCGTAGAGATGTTGAAGAGCAGGGGGCCTCGCGACGGGGTGCTTGCAGCTATACTTGGGGCAGCACCTGACGTTGATTACGTATCACCATTTCCGTTCGGAACGCCGTTCGGGCATCATGGGGTTACTCACTCACCGTTACTGCTGACGCTGGTCTCTGTACCATTTTTAGCCAAGTACAGGTGGAGAGCAGCCCCGTATTTCCTAGCGCTCATGTCGCATATCGTAGCGGATTTTATAGATAATACTGCTCCCCTATTGTCGCCATTCTCATGGGGGGAGTTCGGCCTGCGTCTTTCACTCTCCTCTTCGTCTATGCTGCTGGCTCATTTCCTGCAGCTTTTCATCACTGTTGCTTCAGCATACGCTATTGCTAAAGGGTGGAGGAGTTTTCCAGTATCTCTACCTGCGAAGTATGATAAGCTGGCAACACCAGTCCTAATATTGCTTGTGTCAGCCGTCCCGTTTCTGCCATGGTTAACGTATAGCGACCTCCAGTTTTTCCTCAGCTTGTCCACGGAGCCTTATTTTGCAATATCCGTTGTATTGGTACTGTCTTCCTCAATACTTGTCCTCTTGATCCTGATGCTGAACAGTAGGTTCTTAGCCCCGAGGATTTTAAGCAGATTAGCCGGATTCCTACAGTATTAATCAAGCTATGAGATGGCTGACGACAAGGATGTTTCAATATTCAAGGTATTGAAGGATGCTGGCCTGTTCCCCCGGGCTTCGAACATGCTTCTTCGCAAGACTGTAGAATCTTCTAGCCAGGGAGAGCCTCGTGTTCTTATCTTCATCCCGGTTCAGAGCCAGTTCTCCTGAGAAAAAGTCTTCTAATAACACTGGGATATCTAGACCCTCCGCTCTTCTCCTCTCAACATATTGCAGGAATGCTTTGAAAAGAATCATTGAACAGTCACTCATCTTTCTGAGGCTACTTAGTGTTTTAAGCCTCAGCTCGCCGTAGTGTTTTGCAATGGTTTTCAGGTCTTCAGAGCAGGTTATGCTCACTGTCTTCTAACACTATTCTAAAACTGTTTTTAAGCTCCCAGAGAACCCTGCTAATGTTTTTAACTCGGATAGTTTTCCTCAGCGGGACCCGTTTTATCCAGTATAAGCAGATCTATACCGTTTCCGCTCGCCGAGTCTCTCTGCAGGGCTGTCCTTATCGCCTTCAAAGCAAGCTCCTTCGCCTCGATCCTGTTCATCTTATCCCTGTACTCTGCCTCCAGTATTCCGAGCGCTATTTCTGTCCCGCTTCCTGCTGCAGCATACTTGTCCTCTATCACTGAGCCGAGGGCGTCGAGCACGTATATGCCGTGAGAGTTGAGGGTGAAGCCTCCTATAACTGTCTGCGTTATCAGTGGGTAGAGCCTGTTCGCGAAGAGGATGTTTGATAGGAGCTTCGACAATGCTTTGGCGGTTATCTCCCTAGAGGTGTTGTACTGGAACATTCTAGCGTGGTAGTTAAGCTCCCTGACTATCGTCTGAACATCCGATATTAATCCTGCTGAGGCGAGACCTATCTTCGGAGTTATCCGGTAGAGTTTTTTAACGGATTTACTTACCACGAATGTTCCGTATGCGGCTCTTCTGTCTGCTCCAAGTATAACTCCATCATTATACACTATTCCGACGACGGTTGCCCCAGGCATTATTTCACCCATCTTTCTGAACACCCTTGTCTATGCTTCTCCAGCCGCGAGGCCGGAAATAAGCTTTTATAGATAAATTCTTGCATGTGCTTAGATAATATGGGTGAAACGCTTGAAATAGACGGCTCCATGGGTGAAGGAGGAGGCCAGGTTTTAAGAACTGCAGTAGCTCTTTCAGCGTTGCTGAGGAAGCCTATTAGGGTTTTCAACATTAGGGCTAAGCGCTCCAACCCTGGTTTAAGACCTCAGCATCTTGCCGCTGTGAAGACGGTTGCACTTTTAACGGGTGCGAAGACTGAGGGCTTGGAGGTTGGTTCAAGACAGATCGTTTTCACCCCGGGCGAGGCGAATGTTTCAAACATAGTGCTTGACGTCGGTACTGCTGGAAGCGTTCCTCTCGTGCTTCAAGCGTTGATGCCTGTTCTAGCATTCTCCCCAAGGGAGTCAAGCCTAGTGCTTAAAGGCGGTACGAACAACCCTAGAGCACCGCCAATAGACTACATTAAGGAGGTGCTTGCTAAAGCCTTGGAGGCAATGGGGTATATGGTTGGGATAAGTGTTGAGCGCAGGGGATTCTACCCGAGGGGCGGAGGCATTGTACACTTCAAGTCTAAGCCAGTCGAGTTCCTGAAGCCTTTCAGCCTCACAGAGTTCCCTAGGCTTAAAAGCATTAGGATTCTTGTTTACAGCGCTAGACTCCCCAAGCACGTGGGTGAAAGGATTGCCCGCTCAGCCGCCTCAGAGATAAGCAGGAGGCTTAGAATAGAGCCTTCTGTGGAGTATGAGTTTATGACGGGGGAGGAGCGTAATGCGCCTCTAGACCCTGGGTGCGGAATCATCATAGTTGGGACTCTTGAGAACAATATTGTGTTTGCTTCAAGCGCTCTAGGGGAGAGGGGTAAGCCTTCTGAGAGGGTTGGAGGCGAGGCGGCTCTAGAGTTCGTGAGGCAGGTTGAGCTTAAGGCTCCTGCCGACAGGAATCTTGCGGACCAGCTTGTGGTCTACGCGGCTCTTGCTAAAGGTGTTTCAGCGTTGAGAACAAGCGAGGTGACGCTGCATGCTTTAACCACGATACGTTTGATGGAGCTTTTTCTACCTGTCAGGTTTCAGGTTGAGGGTGGGCTGGGTTCACCAGGTGGCTACAGGGTTGAAGGAGTAGGTTTTAAACGCTTAGCGGTGGAAACCTAATATTTATCAAGCCTTCTAAAGCTATCTGCACGGTTAAACATGAACACGGGGGCACGCCCACTCTACGTCGGCCGTTTCCAGCCTGTTCACCTTGGCCATGTTCACGCTATAAAGCATATTCTCTCAAACCATGCGGAGATTATTGTTGCAGTAGGCAGCTCCCTGACCAGCCACGATAAGGATAATCCCTTCACGTTCGGGGAGAGGCTTCAAATGCTTCACCTAGCCTTGGAGGAGTCGGGCATAGAGGTTGAGAAATGCGTTGTAACAGGGGTTCCGGATGTTCCCGGGATGCATTTTCTCTGGGTGCGTCTGGTTGAAGCTATGTCTCCCCCCTTCAGAATGGTTTATACTAACCAGCCTTTCACGAGCCGGCTTTTCCAGGAGGCGGGTTACGAGGTTAAGCCTATTCCCTATCTTGAGCGCGAGAAATACTCTGGCATAGAGATAAGGAGAAGGATGCTCTCAGACCTAGATTGGAGCCGGCTGGTGCCCAGGAAAGTATACGAGTATATTAACAGTATTGGGGGGGTTGAAAGAGTAAGGTCGCTTTCCTCCTCAGACGAGGCGGCTCAGCGGTGAGAGTATTTATAAACACCCTTCCTCAACCAGTTTCTAAGTATGGAACCAGGTTCACTCATACTCGTGGACTATACGCTTACTGTTAAGGAGACGGGTAGCGTCATAGAGACCACTGTGGAGGAGGAGGCGAAGAAGGCTTCAGTATATAGGGAGGGCGAGAAGTATTCTCCCCGTTTAATCTACCTTGGGGGTAAATGGGTTTTAGAAAGCTGGGAAGAGGAGCTGCTGAAGAGTGAGATCGGTGTTGAAAGAGTTGTCGAGATTCCTCCCGAGAAAGCCTACGGCTTCAGAGACCCGAATAAGGTGAAAACCTACGCAGCCAGAAGATTCTCCAAGCCTCAAGAGCTTGCACCAGGTGCACTGGTTGAAATGGATAACAGGATAGGGATTGTGAGAAACCTGAGCGGCGGCAGGGTTCAGGTTGATTTCAACCCGCCTCTCGCAGGGAGAACCCTCGTCTACAGGTTTAAAATAGTCAGGATGCTTGAAGACGATGCTGAGAAGATTAAGCATCTTGTTAACAGGCGTCTCCCAGAGGTTTCCGTCGACGAGGTTTCTGTTGAGCTTAATGGTGACACTGCTTCCATAAGGCTTCCGGAGAAAGCACTGTTTTCAGAAGGGATTCAACAGGTTAAGAAAGCCGTCTTCGAAGATGTTGCGAGTATTCTTAAGAACATTAAGAAAGTATGTTTCATAGATGTTTTCACAGCACCTAGCGAGGAGCAGGCTTCGAAACCAGCCCAGGAAGCTGAAACCACTCAAAAATAGTTCCAGTTTTAATCCAGCATCTCTGCCTTAAATAGGACAAGGTTTTTCTCAGGACAGTTGAAGTCTCCGATTTTCTCCAGAACTCTGACCCTGCGGCCAGCAGCAAGCATGTTGAAGAGAACAGGGCATTCCCCGATTCTGCTGCACCCGGGTTTGCAGAAGGCTTCTGGATTTGGCTCCATCACTGCCCCAGCCTTCACTTTTCCGGATGGCGCTAGAAGGATGAATGGTTCAAGAGCAATTTCATAAGGCGCTATTTCACTGCCCCTCAGTATGCAGTATATGCTGACTCCCTCTGTTCTCCTAACAACCCTGTAGGTGAAGCCGATGTTTAGAGACCCGTGGCACCTGTTTCTGTTCTCGCATTTCTCACACTCGTATGCTTCACCTGTGTAGGTGAAAACATGCCCAGGCTTAACCTCAGCTTCTAGATAACTGTACTTGCCCAAGGCAGCTCATCCAGCTATATTACCATAGTGCTTCTAGCAAGCTCTTCAGCAGCCTTCTTGGTTAAACCCTTGTCTCCGAGAATAGTGTATCTTTCAGGCCTTATTGTATGTGCAATGGTCAAGGCCTCAACCACTTTTTTCTCAGACACGTTGATCTCCCTCGCCGTAACAGGCGCCTTAACAGTTGAAAGAGTATTCCTTATCCCAGTCCAATCACCGTTGTGAAGCCGGCTCATCATTATCGTCCCTATTCCAACCTGCTCCCCGTGGAGAGCAGGGTAGCCTGCAACAAGGTCGAGAGCATGGCTGAAAAGATGCTCAGAACCGCTACACGGTCTACTGCTCCCAGCTATCCCGATTAAGACTCCGGAGTGTATCAGCGCCTCTATAAGAATACTTGCACCCTCAAACTTGTCGCTCGCAATAGTTTCCGCACACTTCATTATTCTCTCCGCAATGGTTTCAGCAAGGCTGGCAGCATACTCACCATAGTATTCCCCCCTGAGCGACCGGGATAGCCTCCAGTCTCTCACCGCAGTATACTTCGCCACCAGGTCGCCGACTCCTGCGCCGAAATACCTGTCGGGTGCGGTTGCAAGTATCGAAACATCTCCTATTATTACGGAGGGCATCACTGTGTAGAAAGAGTATCGCTTCCTTCCTTTTGGAGTTGAGGCTAATGGGCTTGCGATCCCGTCGTGCGAAGGCACGGTTGGGACGCTTATAAACTCTAGGCTGTTCCTCCAAGCTATGATCTTACCTGCATCTATCACTCTCCCCCCGCCGATGCTTGCTACAACAGTTTCACCCGGCTTCCTATCCCGCTGAGCAAGTTTCTTCTCAAGCTTCATCGCCTCGGAGAAAGCGTCTCCACCGCCTATCAAAACCATTTTGAAGGAAACCTTGTTTTCCGACAGGTTTTTCCTAATTCTTTCTCCGAAGACCTTTAGAGGGGTCCTGCTCGTTAAAACAATCACCTGCTTCGCGCCAAGCTCCCTTATGCTTGCACCTAGCTCATCCACTGCCCCTTTCCCAAGTATTATATGTCTGGGAAGCTTTATCACATGCCTATTCTTGTCCTTCAATAGTTTAACGATGTTAGGGAAAGGTTTATCTTTAAGCCTTTCCCTGAAAATGCGGTTAAGGTTCTAGAGGTGTTAAGAGAGTTGAACACTATTACTGGAAGAACTGTAGGAGAGGGTTCACCATTATGGGGTACCACTACCGTCGGAATCTCCTGTACAGACGGCGTTGTATTCGCTTCAGACACTAGGGTTGTTCAAGGCTACTATTTCATAGCTCATAAACGTGGAAAAAAGATCCTTAAGATAGATGACTATATAGCTGCAACAATATCCGGCGGAGTGGCTGATGCTCAGGCCATAGTGGCAGCACTCCAATGGGAGGCGAGAACATACAAGCTTGAAAGAGGAGTAAACATGCCTGTTAAGGCAGCAGCCAACATAGCTTCAATAATTCTTTCATCCACGCGCATGGCACCCCTGTACATACAGCTGGTAATAGGAGGCTACGACAAGGAGGGAACAAGCCTCTATATACTTGACCCCCTCGGAGGCTTCTCGAAGGAATCTTTCGTAGGATCAGGCTCAGGCTCCCCAGTTGCACTGGGATATCTTGAGGCTGAGCTTAAAAACCCGGTGGACACTGCCACAGCCATACCTGTTGCGGTTAAAGCCATTCTGGCAGCGATGCAGAGAGATACTGCTACCGGCAATGATTTTGAAGTTATGGTGGTTGACTCCAAGGGGTGCAGGGAGCTGAGTGTCGAGGAGAAGGCTAGGCTTGTGAAGATGAAATGAGTTCTGAAAACACTATTAAAGAAGTTATTTTTGAAAAGATCTCTAGAGACGCGAGAGTAGTGGGCATAGAGATGGAGGGGCCCACGATAGCGGTCTACATTGAAAACCTTGACTTCTTAGTGAACGGGCAGCAGGTTTTAGCTGAGGTTGCGAAACAGCTTAGGAAGAGGATCGTCGTTAGGCCAGCTGCAACAGTCAGAGCTGCGAAGGAGGAGGCTGAGAAAACCATTAGGCAGATAGTCCCTCCGAAAGCAGGTTTAGAGGCAGTTGTGTTCAACGAGGTTTTCGGCGAAGTGCTGATATCAGTCAGGCACCCTAGTATTGTGGAGGAGCTGGGAGAAAAGGTTCTGAACGAAATACTTGTTAAAACAGGGTGGAAGCCAAGCATTATAAGTATCCCGCCTCTTAACACAACTATTATCCCTCAGGTAATGTATGTTTTCAACCAAAGTGCTGAAGAGAGGTTTAAAATACTCAGGGAGATTGGGGAGAGAATATTCAGGAAACCCCTGTTTAAAACTGAGAGCATAACCCTAACCTTCCTAGGGGGTGCTGAACAAGTTGGAAGGTCAAGCATACTTGTGTCAACAGACGAGAGCAAGGTGTTAATGGATTTCGGAATAAACCCTGCTGCAAACGCTTTCTCAGACTCGTTTCCAAGAATCGACAGGATCCCGGTTTCAGTTGAAGATATTGATGCTGTTGTGATTTCCCACGCCCACCTGGATCACGTGGGGGGACTCCCGTTCCTTTTCAAATACGGTTACCGGGGACCCGTCTACATGACTGAGCCAACAGTATACCTTATGTTCCTCCTGCTGAACGACCTCTATGATGTTCTTCAGAAAAATGGCGTAACCCCATTCTTCGAGCTGAAGGATCTTAGAACAATCCTACAACACACTATTCCAGTTAAGTTTGGGGTTGTCGTTGATGTTGCTCCAGACATAAAGCTGACCTTCAGGAACGCTGGCCACATACTTGGCTCAGCAATAATACACCTGCATATCGGAGAGGGGCTGCACAACATAGTTTTCACAGGAGACCTGAAGTACGACCGCTCCATTCTTCTTGAACATGCTTCCACAATGTTTCCGAGGGTTGAAACACTCATAACCGAATGCACTTACGGTGGGATTAACGATGTGATGCCTCCCAGGGAAGAAGTGGAGAACAAGCTTATCACGCTAGTTAACTCCACCCTGGAGAAAAACGGGAACGTGCTTATTCCTACGCTCGCCGTGGGGAGGGCGCAGGAGATAATGCTTATACTCGACAACGCTATAAGAAACAAGAAGATTCCTGAGGTACCTATATATGTGGACGGCATGATTTCAGAGGTAACAGCCATACATGCTTCATTCCCAAACTATCTTTCAAAAGACCTTAGAGAGATGATGGTGAACGGCGCCAACCCGTTTAAATCAGAATACTTGATACCGGTTAAAAACTCGATTCCTAAGGAGGAGATAACTGAGGGAAGACGCAATATAATACTCTCACCTTCAGGCATGCTTGAAGGAGGCCCAGTTATGGAGTACTTCAAGCTGATTGCTCCCCAGGAGGAGTCTACAGTAATCTTCGTAAACTACCAGATAGAGGGGACACTGGGCAGCAGGGTTTTAAGCGGGCTGAGGGAGCTCACTATGCAGAACACTAATGGCAGGGTTGAAGCAATAACTGTAAGAAGCATGGTTGAGAGGGTTGACGGTTTCTCAGGCCACTCGGACAGAAACCAGCTTTTAAACTATATTAGACGCGTATACACTAAGAGGGGCCCGCTTTTCCTAGTCCACGGTGAGGCAAAGAAGCTTCAAAACATGAAGAAGATACTTGACAGGGTTTACGGGGACCACGTATATTCTCCGAGGCTTCTCGAAACATACAGGGCTCTTTAACTGCAACCTGTCGACCCAAGTATTTAAAAACTAACGAGGATTACCCTCCTTCTAATGGTTTGAGAATACTAGAATAGAAAAAGTATTTATTTAGGCGGTTCTCAAAGACACTAAGAATTGTCTACAGACACCACGATGGAGCTGCTTCAAGAATCGCTCGGCAAAAGCATAATAGTGAAGCTGAAGGGAGGCGTCAAGATACGCGGCATCCTAGACGGCTACGACCCGCATCTAAACATAGTCTTATCGGACGCGGAGGAGCTTAAGGGCAGTGAAACAGCCAAGCTAGGGCTAATCGTGATAAGGGGTGACAACGTCATCCTGATTTCACCACCTATAGAGTATAAGCCTGAGGAGAAGGGATAGATAGAAAATGGGGAAGACTTCAGCAGGTACAACAGCCTTCGGAAGACTTCACAAGAAGAGCACCCACAGTATCTGCAGAAGGTGTGGGAGAAGATCCTTCAACGTGAGGAAGAAGTACTGCGCCGCATGCGGCTTCGGCAAATCTCCTAAGATCAGGAAATACTCTTGGCAGAATAAGACTCTTCAAAGAACAGTTAGGATAGTGTAGGTCTTGCCGAGGGATTTAAATACTAGGATAAACCTACTTGTTAAAAGCTCCTACGACTTTCTGAGGAGGCAGGAGGATGCTAAATACGAGCTGCTGAGAATGATAAGCAGCCTCATTAAGAAATGCAGGCAGTCTGCTAAAGCATCCTACGCTAAGGATTTCCCTGCCTCAAGAAGGCTTTTGGAAAACATACAGAGAGACATCGTTAAGGTTGTGAAAACAGCTTCTGAAGATGGGATTAATGATACTTGGCCACCCATCATCCAAGCATATCAAGAGTTTCTTGAAGCCGTGTTCATATACTGGTTCACATCTGGAAAAGAGTACAGGCTGAAAATAGAGCCCCCGCCAGCTTCAATACTCTACGCAGTGTCAGACCTTATAGGAGAGTTGAAGAGGGTGATGATGGAGCATCTTAGGAAGGGAGATTTAAAGAGGGCTGAGGAAACCTACCAGAGAATGGTACAGCTCTACGAGAACGTTTCCACGATTGCACTGGGTGACGCTGTCCTACCAGGTTTCAAGAGGAAGATAGATGTTAACAGAGCTTCTGTCGAATCGGCCTACGCGATACTGAACGAGGAACTTAGGAGAAAAGCCTTCCTGTCATCCATGGAAAAATACTTTGAACAGCCGCGTTAACACGGGCAGCGGAAAGCAGAAGACTGGTCTCGACCCGCTTCTATATTATAGGCTCTGCAAAATACAGGAGGCCCTCTCCAAGAGGGTGGTTGTCTCAGATGAGTGGCTTGAAAGAGTTCGAAGAGTCGCAGGGGTTGACGCCGCCTACATGGAGAATTTAGCTGCCGTAGGCTTCTCGGTTTACAGTATTCTTGAGAACAGGATAACCTTGGTAAGCGTTTCAAGAGCCTTTTCTAAAATGCCGTATATCTCGACCCTCCTATGCTTCAAGGAGGGCCCCATCGTTTTAAAAAGGCTCAGAAGATTCATCAACGATTATGACCTCCTAATTGTTAATGGCCATGGTTTAGCCCATCCTAGGAGGTGCGGCCTCGCAACCTACTTGGGGATAATGCTTAAAAAACCCGTTATCGGCGTGGCTAAGAAACCCCTTGGAAACCCGGAGGCAGAACATAACGTTAACAATTTAAGAATGTTCGAAGACAAGTATTATTATAGTGTAGGCAACATGATGACCCTGGAGGGAGCGTCCAGAATCCTTAGAAGAACCACTCCGGGAGACTCTAAACTACCCATCCCGCTAGAGGCTGCTCACAGGTTCTCCGTTAAAATGCTTAGGGAGATGGTTAAGAATGCTGAAAGAGTATAAGAAGACTTACATGCTGCTTGCAATAGCCAAGCTGATCGAGGAGGGGAGAACACCTATTTCAACAAGAGAGCTCTCTAAGGAAATAGGCATGTCGCACCAGTCAGCCGCAAGGTATCTTAAGGAGCTTGAGAAAGAGAAGCTTATAGAGACCATGATGTCCCCGAAAGGCCGTATAGTAAAACTGTCGAACAAAGGGCTTGACCAGATTAAGCTTCACGCAGGCTCATTGCTATCCATGGTTAACAAGGTTTACGTTACCCACGTGTTCACTGGAAAAGTTTTCACAGGGCTGGGTGAGGGAGCATACTATATTTCAAAAAAGCCGTATCTCGATCAGTTTCAATCCAAGCTGGGTTACCAACCCTACCCGGGCACCCTGAACCTGAGGATAGAGCAGTACATGGATCAGCTTCTACTGGCTGAGAGAATGTCTAAGCCACCTATATTTATACAGGGCTTCACGAACCATGAGAGGGCTTTTGGAGACGGGTACTGTTACCCTGTAATCGTGAACGGCATCTACGAGGGAGCAATAGTTAAAGCAATAAGAACAGTCTACGATAATTCTGTGGTTGAAATAATCTCTCCCCATAACCTTAGGAAGGAGCTTAACCTTAAGGATGGGGACAAGGTTACGTTTGTCTTTAAGACTGCCGCGATAAGAGAAGAATAGAAGCCCTAGGGAACATCCTTATCTTTAAACATCTCTAATCCGCTCTATTATCTTACTGGTACTCATGTTGAAAAACTTCCTCATCCTGATAGTCTTAACCCTGAGCTCCAGTTCACCTATAACCCTACGGGTCTTCTCCATGATAGCAGTCTGATCGTAGCCGAACACAATAATATCAGGCCTAATCCTCCTCAGAAACCATGCAATGTTTCTCTCGATGTTTCCACGCCTACCGATGTAAACAGCGTCAACAGGCTTAAGTCGGGAGAGCATGAGAGCCCTGTCCCTAGCCCTGAACATTGGACTCCTACCCTTACTCTTCCTGACGACACTGTCACAAGCAACAATAACTATCAGCCTACCGTTTCTACCAGCAAGACGCTTAGCCTCCTCAAGAAACCTGATGTGGCCGGGATGAATAATGTCAAACACTCCAGTAGTAAGAACAACCCTGCCTCTTCCACTCATACCGGATTCTCCACACACCGCTATAAAAGCATCGGTTAAAAGTTTTTAAAATCCTAGGTAAAACATTAAGCCGAGGGCCCGTAGCTCAGCATGGCAGAGCAGCAGCCTCTTAAACAAGAATGGAGTCAGCTGAGGGTCGAGGGTTCAAATCCCTCCGGGCCCGCTAATCTGGCAGTCATGCGTTTAAGCTCCGCATCTTAGATCCATGTTACCATGTTTAATTTTATAGGTGAGCAGTTAATCTGGTTAGGAGAAGGAGTAAACTGCAGATACGGATGGAAGCCTGTATGTTTATCTTCGCACTTGGATGATTATGCTAGCAGTAGGAACCCCGTCTGTGGCAGCGGTGAGAACGATTTCTCCCGGTTCACCGTTGGCACGGACAACTACCATTGCACGCCCCTCATGAACTCTACGCTGATTCCCAACATACATTTCTTCAGAAACTGGGTTGCCAGTGCCCACGGCCACTATAGAACCAACACCATAGGCAGTGAAATAAATATTGTTGGTTGCGTTATGGCAAATATTTCCTGAAGAATCCACCAGCTCCACGGTAACATAAGATAGGTCTCCGAATTCTGCCTTTAACACATTGCGGTCAGGTTTCAGACGAATATTTGCAGGTTTCCCTGCTGTTCTCAACACAGTGCGGGAGGCTTCAACACCCTTCTCGTATCCGACTGCCACTAGTTCACCAGGCTCGTAGACAATCCTGAAGGAAGCAATATACCGGTTGGGCTTCCCCGCTGGTTTTCGACCTAGTGACCTACCGTTGAGTAAGAGTTCAACCTCGCTGTTGAGGCTGTATACGTCTACCATTATCGGCTTACCCTCGTAACCCGGCCAAGTCCATGAGGATACCACATCAGGCCAGCCCCAGAGTGAGATATGAGGTTTCTTATTGTAATTCTCTGGTTTATGAACCGCGATATATGGGGCTTTAGATATCCCCCAAACGCAGTCACGGTAGTATGATTGAGGCCTTTTGAAGCCACAAATATCAATGTCTCCGCAGAATGCTTGGTGCCAAGGATATGATCCTAGAAATGGAAACTCGCCTTCTTCATAACTGACCCGTCCAATACCGGCTTCACCAAGATAGTCTAGAGCAGTCCAGACGAAATCACCGATGACATAGGGTAGTTTTTCAACCGCTTCCCAGTAGTCGTAAACCATCTGAGGGAAGCTCTCCGTACAGCATATTATACGATTGGGAAAGGTTTTTCCATCGCTATCGTAGCGATGCAGCATATAGTTGTAGCCTACCACATCCAGAGGCTCTGTGAACTTGGAAGAATGCTCAATCCAGAGTTCGTCAGGAATTCTCCGGTCAGAAGATTCGACCAAAGAGTAGAGAGAAGATTCGGTCAGAGCACTTGTAATAGCCCTCGTATTATCTAGGCTACGGATAAATTCCGCCAATCTGCGTGAATAAGCATAGCCCTCGGAGAATCCGGTTAATTCCGGGATTTCATTGCCAATCGACCACATGATGATGCATGGATGATTACGGTCGCGAAGAATCATGGAAGCCAGGTCTCTCTGCCACCACTCCTCGAAATACATACTGTAATCATTAGGGTTTTTAGACTCACGCCAGCAATCGAAGATCTCGTCTATTACCAGCATGCCCAGCTTGTCGCAAGCATCTAGAAAAGCCGGGGAGGGCGGGTTGTGGGCGCACCTTACTGCATTGTAACCATTAGCTTTAAGCAGCTCAACCTTGCGCTCCTCAGCCCGGTCATATGACGCTGCTCCAAGCAGCCCACAGTCATGGTGTACACATCCTCCCCTAAGCTTAATGGGTACACCGTTCAATTGGAAGCCTTTTTTCACGTCGAAAGATATGGAGCGGATTCCCACATTAGTCTTAGTCCTGTCAACAACTGTGCCATCCCGTATAACTTCACTTCTCAGAATATAAAGGAACGGATTCTCCAAGGACCAGAGTTTTGGAGAAGACACCTTGAGGCCCTGAGCAGCCTCAGCTGAACCGCCGGCAGGAGCCTTCAGTTCAACTTCTCCTTTTGCAACTTCTAGACCTGAGGCTGTCAGCAGCGTTGAACGGACAGTGACACTGGCTGCTGTGGGACCAGTATTTTCAACAGTGGTCTTAACTGAAACAATAGAGGCGTCGGAGGAAACTTTTGGAGTCGTCACATAAACACCCCAAGGAGGAATGTAGATTTTCTCGCCGACCAGCAACCATACATGGCGGTAAATACCTGAGCCACTGTACCAACGGGTATTTGGGTGAGCACTATTATTCACAAAGACACGGATTTTATTATCCCGACCATGAAGCAAATAAGGCGTCACATCGCAAAGGAAACTGGTGTAACCATAGGGGTGTCTGGCCACAAGATTGTTGTTGAAATGCACCGCAGCATTCATATATACGCCTTCAAACTCGAGAAGGATTTTCTTATCCTTCCAATCCTCAGGGACGAATAGTGTTTTTTCATAAGTCGCCATGCCTCCTGGAAAAAAGCCGTTAGCAGCACCCGCAGGTGCATTTGGATCACGTTTTTGAATAATGCTGAAATCATGAGGTAAATCCACGATTATTCTTTCAGCCTGCTTTGCGAACGAGCCTTGGGCTACGCCAAAATTGAAAAACCATTGCCTATCCAGATTATATCGCTTCATCAGTTAACAGCCTCCTATTCTGCAAGCCTTATTTTTATTTTTTACCTAATAAAATTCACCTTGTAGGCTTCCGCTTACCCTTTATAAGGATGTGATAAACCCGGTTTACGCTTATAGGCTTGTACCCTACTGAACATAGCTTCCTTGACATACCACGCGCAGCCTTAACATCACCCTGTTGAATCACACATCGCTTACAGCTTAACGACATAATCCGTATATAATTGCTTACCATTCTTTGGTTATTTTCTTAGCCTGCTTACGATACGTTTGTGGCTTAGACGAAGAAACCCGAAGCAAGATGTATGCCGATAGTAGAGCAGCAGAATTTTAAATGATGAGGAACCTGCATCATCCGAATAGGGTTGTTATGCTTTCCGGCGGAACGGCCACATCTAGCAGGTTATTAGATACTGTTATATCGCCAATATAAGCACAGTTTTCAGATTTTGATGTACGGTACTGTTTGAATAACAGGGGTGAAACGTTTTTCAGATTTATTTTCATGTTGATAGTATCTTGACTCTCGTTTATGATAATGATCGTCACATGATTATCAGCCTCATTAAGATATGCAGAGACCAGTATTTTCTGAATATTGGATGCAGCATATATTCTTCTCGATCCTGGAGTGATGAACCCAGAATATTGTTTTACAGCATAGAATGTCGGATTAACCCTATAGCTATTGTCACTAGGGTTTACGCTAATCAAACCGCCTTTCATGTACCAGAATAAGCCCCATACAAAGTATGCAGAGGCGTTTTCAACAGTTAGCACATTATGTATATGGTGAGCTGTAGCAAGCGCCTCCTTAAACGTTCCGATATTAGCGTCTTCCGAACAGCTGTATTCTGTCTGCCATACCGGTCTTTTGAACTGAGCACCGTATCCTGCAATAGTTTCCATCTGAATGGTCTCCTCATCCGGGTTGAAGAAGCTGACGTCATAAAGATGGTGAGCAAAAACCTCCACGTATTGAGCAGCCTCCGCATCATACATTATAAGAGGTATATATCTTACAGCGCCGGAGCAACCTGCAGCTTCGGGAACCATTATTTTCGTTGATAAACCCTCAGCCCTAAACTTAGCACCCACGATCTTGATAAGGTCCCTTAGTTGCTCAGGGGTATATGTACATGTTTCCCACTTATCGGTTGAAAAATCAGGTTCATTCTGCAGGCTTATCCAGCCTATATCTATACCAAAGCGATTTTTATACCCTATTATGTAGGCAGCTAGAAACTCTGCGAATTCCTCGTACATTTCAGGAAGAAGATAACCTCCTCCTTTCTCCTCACCCGTGTTCTTCATCCATCTGGGTGGACTCCACACAGAAGCCATGAATTTCGTAACCCCCCTTTCCTTAGCTTGTTGTGCATTCCAAATCTGCCTATCACTCGCTATGCTGAAATGGAATGCGTCCCAATTAAAGTTATTAGGGTCAGCATCATCGTTAACCCTTTCAACATCAGTCCACACCCTTAACCGGTAGATGCTTATACCAAGGTCGGAGAACAATAGGTCAAGAACCTTTGTTCTACTAGGCTCTTTCAAGAGCATTACTGATGATTCATAATAAGCTCCGGATCCCCCGAAACCTTCAATCTCTTGATATTTTATCGAGCCATCAACTGTCACCACATTCTCTTTAGATACTACCCCAGTTCCTAAGAAAAAGATAATTGCAGCAGAGGTTGCTGACAACAGGATTACGATTAAAGATTTCTTCAAAGCCATATTTGTGGTCCTTCTAAGGAAAATAAATCTTTTCTTTTTACTTATTCTTGACTAATACGCTCATTCATAAACACAGAACTTATCATGAGTGTAACAAGTTTTATTCATCTCGCAGAGAACTTTTATATAAAAGTTTTGGATACTAATGCAGGTTGAATAGGAAAATGATAGGTATAGTTGTAGCAACATCCATACTAGTGCTTTGCATAGTAGGTTTTGCGGTCTGGCAGAAACCCGGAGAAACAACAGATAATGTTAACCCACAGGACACTATAAACTCCAATGGGGAAATGCTTGAAAACCATACTCTGCGACAGTTAGCAGATCAGTGTAACATAATGATCGGAACATGTGTAAGCTATAATGCTTTGAAGCGTGACAGTGTTTACAGGAATATCCTGGCTCAAGAGTTTAACATAGTTACGCCAGAAAACGAGTTGAAATTTGAACCTGTGCACCCGGCTCCTACACGCTACGTTTTTCAGCAGGCAGATGAAATCATTTCTTTTGCAGAAGCTAACGGTATGAAAGTTAGGGGTCATACACTTGTCTGGCATAATCAGCTTCCTCAATGGATAACAAAGGGAGAATATACGAAGGAGGAGTGGGTTGAAATATTGAGGGAACACATACATACGGTTGTCGAAAGATACCGTGGAAGAATATATGCTTGGGATGTTGTGAACGAGGCTTTTAGCGATGATGGTAAGCTTAGGGAGACTGTTTGGCTAAAAAACATCGGTCCTGAATATATCGAGCTGGCCTTCAGGTGGGCGCATGAAGCTGATCCTGATGCACTCTTATTCTATAATGATTATGGCATAGAGGGGGTTAATGAGAAGTCTAACGCTGTCTACAACTTCATCAGGGAGCTTCTGAATAAGGGTGTTCCAATACACGGCGTAGGTCTTCAGATGCATATTGGTTTGGAGTGGTATCCTGATCCATCGAGCATTGCTGAAAACATTAGGAGGTTCAGGGAACTCGGCCTCAAGGTTGAAATAACGGAGATGGATGTTAGGATTAAGCTTCCTGCTTCGAATGATGATCTTGCCAGGCAAGCAGAAATATACAAGAATATTTTGAAGACGTATCTAGATAGCGATAGCCCGGATGCGTTCATACTGTGGGGTTTTACAGATAAATATTCTTGGGTATCTTACTCCTTCTCCGGATACGGATCAGCCGTGATCTTCGACGAGTCCTATGAGCCTAAGCCAGCCTACTACGCCTTGAAAGAAGCCATGTGGGAGAAGATTCAATCGGGCAATACGGGTGGAACAGGATAAGACTTATTTAAGCACTTGATAAAGCACGATATTTTTAGAGCCATTTACTGTAGGAGTTAAGTGGACGAACTGTTCTTATTGTGGTTTTTAACCTGTGATTAGTATTTTAAGAGAAAAAAAGAAGGGGATTTTTAGATTAGCATAAACACTCCAATTCCGATTAGAGCCAGTATTATGCCTATGATTATGAAGATTATTACCGCAAGAATAGCTATGGCAAAAGCCTGTATCCATCCGCAGTCAAAGAAGTGCTTTATCAACGCCAGCCAAACTATAAACATAACCAGAGCCGCAACCAAGCCGCTAAGGAAAACACCAACTATTACACCTAGGACTACTCCGAGAACAACAATCCAGATCGCATCTGTGAATTTAGCCTTGCCTTTGCCTGCGATCAGCCTTCCAGCAATCCACAATACTGGAGCAACTATTATGACATTTACTATGACCCTTATCAAAAATGCTGTTATATCTATCATGTCTTATCCTCCTTTTCACAATATTGATATTGTCCGCTAGATTTAAAGTTTTATTAGCCTAAAGCAGCTCCACTAATGGAATCTGCATTTTAATAAGAATTTTTTAAATAAATATTTCACGGAGAGACCCCTAAAACATCCTGTCAAAGATAAGAAGATAACACCAATAAACAAAAACATTTTAATGCATACTGAAAATTCGTCGAGGGCGGGATTTGAACCCGCACGGCCCGTGTGGGCCACGAGCTTAGCAGGCTCGCGCCTTAACCAGGTTTGGCTACCTCGACATGATTCCAACTAGTGTGAGTATACGGCTAGATAAAAATTTATCCGTTTGCCGAGCGTTTCAAATTTGAATAAGGATAGAATAGGGAGAAATATCCTTTTAAAATGCTCTTCTTTTTGACATTATGTTCGTTTAATCCTTTAATACTTAGTAGGTAGTTTGAATCATGTATGGAGAAAAGAAAGGTTGTTAAGAGGGATGGGAGGATTGTTGATTTCGACCCTGTTAGGATTAGGAATGCTGTTATGAAGGCTATGCTTAGTGTAAAGCAGTATGACGAGGAGACTCTGGAGAAAGTTGTCAGCTACGTTTTAGGCTTTTTAAACGAGAGGTATGAGCAGGGTGTGACCCCACATGTTGAGGACATACAGGACTTGGTGGAGTTTACGCTTGTGAAGTTTGACCTCTACGATGTTGCGAAAGCGTATATTCTTTACAGGAAGGAAAGGGAGAGAATAAGGGAGGAGAAGAAGGCGCTTCTCCAGAAGGATTTCATAGATGAGGTTGACAAGGAGTTTTCAGTCAACGCGATCAGGCTGATGGCGAGCCGTTACCTGCTTAAGGATGAGGAGGGGAAGCTTGCGGAAACGCCGAAGCAAATGTTTCAACGGGTTGCTATGGCAATTGTGATACCGGATATACTTCATGACCCAAAGGTATTTCTTAAGGACGGAGGTTTACCAGTTTCCCCACGTGAAGAGTTTAACGCTGAATCTTACGCTAACAGGTTTGGCCTCGGAAAGAACGGTGACGGCTATACTGTTACTTGGAACAGTCATCATCTGGAGCGTATGAAGACGCTTTACGACGAGCTTAATTCACATGGTGAAATGAAGGTTTCTTGGAGCGATTTCCTGAGGATGCTGGGTTCAGGAGAATTCGAGAATTACTACAATGATTTCAAAGAGTATTATGATCTCATGGTTTCTAAAAGGTTCATGCCGAATTCACCGACGTTGTTCAACGCTGGAACAAGGCTCGGCCAACTCTCCGCGTGCTTCGTGCTCGACATAGAGGACAATATTGAGTCAATCATGAATGCGGCGACTCAGGCAGCAATTATTTTCAAATCCGGTGGCGGAGTGGGAATAAACTATTCTAAGCTGAGGCCTGCCGGGGACATTGTGTCCAGCACTTCAGGAGTGGCAAGCGGCCCAGTCTCCTTCATGAGGATAATAGATACTGTTACTGATGTGGTGAAGCAAGGAGGTAAGAGGAGAGGGGCGAACATGGGGATTCTCGAGGTTAATCACCCTGATATAGAGACGTTCATAACGGCGAAGTCTGAACGAGGAAGGCTTGAAAACTTCAACATATCTGTAATTGTCGGAGAAGATTTCTGGGATTACCTTGATAAGGATGCTCCATATCCTCTTGTGAACCCTAGGGACGGAAGAACCTGGAAGACTGTTCAAGCTAAAGAAGTTCTCCGTAAGATGAGCGAGATGGCTTGGAGGACTGGCGACCCAGGTGTCATATTCCTCGACAACATTAATAGGAGGAACATGCTAGCGAAGCATAAGGGACCCATAAGATCAACCAACCCATGCGTCTCCGGTGACACGAGGATTCTTACTCCTGATGGATGGATTAGGGCTGACGAGCTGTTTCATAAGGCTAGGCTTTCTGGTCAAGTTAAGGCTGTAGCAATCGATGAAGACCTGTTAGGTGATGGAGGTGAGCCACAAGCTTACAGGACGAAGCTAGTAACTATAGAAGGAGAAGAAGTAGTATACAGAACGGTTCATGGAGAGGAATTGAATCTTCCCGTTCCTAGGGAAGCAGAGGCTTGGGTCTGGCATGTGGGTAAGAAGCCGGGTTTAGTGGTGAGGACAGAGGAAGGGTATGAATTGACTGTTACTTACGATCACAAGTTACTGACTCAAGAAGGGTGGAAAAAGGCCAAGGATCTTGCACCAGGAGATAAAGTATTGGCCAGCAGGCTTCATCCATGGTTCCTAGAGTATGTTTACAAGGGGAGCTACAATCTTGATGAGGATGTATCGTTCGTATTAGGGTGGCTTGTTGGAGACGGCTCATTCAACAAACATTACATTGCTTGGTTTTTCAACGAGGACGATAAAGCAGCCGAGGAATGCATAAGAAGAGGGATAGAGAAGATTGGAGGTAACCCATTATCCCACACTTATGTTATAAGTAAGAGCGAGCATAAGATACAGTATAATAAGGACTCCACTGTATACAAGAATATGATGAATCTCATGGGTTCCTTGATGGAGAAGAGTAGGAATAGAAGATTTCCAGAGGTCATTTGGAAGCTAAGCCCCAGATCTTTAGCATTCTTTCTCAAGGGGCTCTTTACTGCTGACGGGTATGTAGATAACGATAGGGCGGTGAGGCTGACGAGTGCCAGCTTACAAATACTTAAGGAGGCTCAACTACTTCTAACAATCTTTGGCATAGCATCCAGAATCTATGAGAGACCATATGAAGGAGAATTCCACTATGTTACCAAGGATGGTGAAGAAAGGAGTTACACGGCTTCTAGTTACTACGAGTTAGTGATAAACGGGTATAGTAGGAGGATATTTAAAGAACTTATAGGTTTTGAAAATATAAGTAAGCTTGAGAAACTTTCCCTAAAAAAGACTAAAAGAGATTCTTTACTAGTGACCGTGTCCTCCCTCGAAGATGTAGGGCGGGTAGATTTTTACGATTTTACAGTTCCAGCTTATCATAAATACATAGGAAACGGTTTTATAAACCACAATTGCGGTGAGGAACCATTATACCCTTACGAATCCTGTAACCTTGGCTCGATAAACCTGTATGCCTTCGTAAAAAGGAATGGGAAAGAAACCTATTTCGATTGGGAGGAGTATTGTAACACGATTAGGATTGCCCTGAGGTTTCTGGATAATGTGATAGACGTGAACAGGTTTCCAATACCTGAGATAGAGCGTGAAACTAAACAAACTAGAAAGGTGGGCTTAGGAGTCATGGGACTGGCAGACATGCTTTTCGCCCTTAGAATACCCTATAATAGTGAGGAGGGCTTTAAGATGATGAACATGGTAGCTGAACACTTAACCTTCTACGCCATCAGAGAGTCCTGCAGGCTTTCTAAGGAGCGGGGCCCATTCCCCCTATACCCTGACTCGTCCTACCCGGATGGCGAGATGCCTGTTGAAGGCTTTTACCATAAGGAGTGGCAGACACTTCCCTGGCAGGAGCTCCAGCAGGAGGTAAAAAGGTTCGGAGTAAGGAATGCTGAAGTAACAACTATCGCGCCAACAGGCTCAATCTCGATGCTGGCAGACGTTTCCTCCGGTATAGAGCCTCAGTTCGCCCTCATATATGAGAAGAGGGTTAGCATGGGAACATTCTACTATGTTGACGCAGAGTTTGAGAAGACTCTTAATGAGAACGGGCTTTACGAGGAGAAGATGCTTAAACTGATTTCAGATAACGGCGGGTCGCTAGTAGGGCTTGACCCTATTCCAAGGGAATTAGCTGATGTTTTCCTAGTTGCCTACGACATACCTTGGTGGGACCATGTTAGGGCACAGGCAGAGTTTACGAAGTGGATCTGTGCCGCGGTGAGCAAGACGATAAATATGCCTAACTGGGTTACTGTTGAAGATGTTGAGAAGGCCTTTATGCTGGCGCATGCTATGGGGGTTAAAGGCGTAACGATCTACCGGGATGGGTCTCTTCCTACGCAAGTTCTTGTTACACCGTCCTCTAAACTCGGGAGATACGTGAAGACCTTCAACAACTCGACTATTAAGATGGCGGAGTCTCTAGGAATAGAGATAAAGGTATATGCGGGGGAAATTACAAATCCTCCTTCCGGAAAGATGATGCCGGAGAAGCCTGTTCTGATTCTTGAAAGAAACACTGCTCCAAGCAGCTACACGGAGTGTCCGAATTGCGGCAGTAAGCGTCTTACTAGGGAGGGGGGGTGTCTTCACTGTCTCGACTGCGGGTGGAGCATATGTCCTGTGGCTTAGGAGGATGAGTTGAATGGGTAAAGTTTTCCTCTATACAGGAACCGGCGCGGGTAAGACTACTAACGCTATAGGCTTGGCGATTAGAGCGGTTGGTCACGGGCTTAAGGTTGTGATAATACAGTTCATGAAGGGTTGGAGGAACACTGGGGAATACCTGATAGCTGAACGCTTACAGCCTGAGTATGAGATTCATCTCGCCGGGGGAGAAGGATGGGTTGACCTTAGAAACCCTTCTGAGGAGGATAGGGAGATGGCGAGAAGAGGACTTTCCCTAGCTAGAGAAAAACTCAAGGAGAAGCCTGCTCTACTAGTGTTGGATGAGATTGCCCTAGCAGCATTCATAGGGCTTGTGCCTGTCGGAGAAGTATTGAATCTTTTAGACGAGCTTCCGGAGGAGACGGATGTGGTTTTAACAGGCAGATACACGCCCCCAGAACTGGTTAATAGAGCTGATTTCGTGAACCTAGTGGTTGAGGCGAAAAGCCACAAGGAAATGTACACGAAAATAGGCATAACTCATTAATAAAAGCACTTAGCAAAGTTCTGCTGAAGAAGTAATTCTCCTAAGACAATTCAACTATTTTAAACAAGCGGAAAACCCAGCTAATGTGATTTCTATGACACACAGGCTCATCTAAGCCTAGGAACAGGTTTACTGGTTGTAATATCCCGAACCATTATGGTTTTGGAGGAACCAGCCTTCCCCATTAATCTTGCATGCCATAGTTTTGAGAAACACGGCGTGTTTCAAACAGTTTCCTCCAAGAGCCGATTGATTCGAAGCCTCTCTAAGTTTCAACCTGTTTTTTAAACGGGTTAAAAAAATGCTTTAGAAATGACAATACTGTTAGAAGAGTCTTCTGAAGATTAACTGTTTCGATGCAAAGGGGTTTAGAAGAATCCTCCAGTTATGGTTGAGAAACAGCTTTCTAAGGACTATTTGGAGAGTTACTCTCCTGAAAGATGTGTTTTTTCAAGATAATCAGGTTAGAAAACTTTTTCCAGTTTCTCCTAGCCTGTTTAAAGCTGTTGAAGAAGTAAAATGGTTCATATCACTGTTTAAAGCATTGGTACTAGTTAAGAACATGAATTGGCATTCTAAAGAGGAATTGTTGAAAAGCTTCGTTGAATAACGGGAAAGAACCATGATTCATTTAGTAAAATAGATTTAATTATAAGAGAACTTTTATATTTAGCCTTAATTTTAGTAACTTGCTGAAAACGAGAAGAGCAAGCTGCATGCTGGTTGAGGAGAAGGAGCCCGTTACCATAGGTGTGGAGATAGAGTGCTACACAATTTTAACCGACGAGAAAAGAATATCGAGAAGCGTCCTGCTTCCAAGAGAAAAATCTTCGGAAGACGGGGAAAGATTTACTATTGATAAAAGCATAGGCTCAGAATACGTTACTAAGCCTTTTGAAAGCATAGAGGAAGCATTATATGCCATAGAGAGAGGTCTGGGGAAATATGCTGATCCATCTAAAAACTATAATGCTCTTCCGCTTCCAATAGGAGGATGGAACGACAGGTTTGCAGGAGCACATTTCCACATCGGTTTTAAAGAGAAAGGATTAAGGAAAGAAGAAGCGTTGAGCCTAGCAAACTATATTCACGACCATATTCCTCTCCTAATAGCGGTTTCCTCCAATTCACCGGTTTGGAGGAGAAGGATAACGGGATACTCATCTAACAGGATGCTGCGCGTGGGAGGAGAGTACTGCATACCTGTTGCTAAAGGCGGGTTGAACCAGAATCACTATAGGGAGATGAATCTTAACCCTGAGAACAAGCATAAGCCCTCTACGCTTGAAATAAGGGTTTGTGATAGCAATATTCCTCCGTATGTTTGTACTGTGATAACTATACTGAGGATTCTGGCTTCAGCTTGGAGGAATGGGGAGAAACCTTGTAACAGCTTGACGCATGAAGCTTATCTTCAGTCTAGGGTTGAGGCGGCTCAGAGAGGGGTTAACGCAACACTCTACTGGAATGAGAAACCGGTTACGGTAGGCGAATACCTGAGGCTCTTAACCCTGAGTTATGAGGACGAGGCCAGCATATTAGACCCTCCTAGGAGTGTTGTTGAAGTCTTAAGCCTCTTGGAGAAAGGGTGGAATAACGCCGAGGCTATTAGGCATGCTGCAATAGAGTCTCGCATAAGGCTTGGAAGAGGTTGGGAGAAGGATATGGTTGTTAAACTGGCTTCCGCTATGGGAACTCTGTTGAACGGAGGTTCGCTTAAAAACTATCATAGGTCCCTAGGATTAGAAAGCCTCCCTGATTAACCAGTATTTTTCTAAACGTAAGAATACAATAGGTTTATAGTTTTCAAACGCATGTCTTTTTCAAGAGCCTGAACGGGAAAATGGGAGAAAGCAACGATACGCTGTTCGTCGAGCTTGCGGAGCTTTGCGAGAGTCTTTCTAAGACAACCAAAAGGCTGGAGAAGGTTAGGCTAATAGGGGAATTTCTGAAGAGGCTGAGAAAAGAGGAGATAGCTCCGGCAGCGCTTCTGATAGTTGGAGAAATATTCCCGGAAGCCTCCTCCAAGACTCTCGAAATAGGTTACGCCACTATAAGCAGGATCTTTGAAACCCGTTCTCAGAAAACGCTTTTCGAGAAACCCTTGACAATTCTAAACGTTGCAGAGTATTTCGAGAAGATTGCAAGGGCCTCTGGCTCAGGGTCTAGGGAGAATAAGGATCTTCTCCTCAGGTCGATGCTTGAAAGAGCTTCAGAGCTTGAGGCCAAGTATATTGTGAAGAATATTTTCGGAGAGATGCAACATGGGGTTGGGGAGGGAATTATGCTGGAGGCGATTGCGAAAGCCTCTGACACCGGTCTGGAACTCGTGAGGAGAGCCCTAATGTTCTCAGGTAATCTTGGAAGGGTTGCGGAGGTTGCTTTAACTTCTGGCGAAGAGGGCTTGAGGAGAATCGGGCTGACTCTTTTCAACCCAGTGAAACCGATGCTTGCACAGATGGCTTACAGCGTTAATGAGGTTTTCGAATATCATAAAAATGTTGCGTTCGAATACAAGTTTGACGGGGCGAGAGTGCAAATTCATAAGAAGGAGACCCAGGTTAGGATTTTCAGCAGACGTTTAACAGATGTCACTGTAAGTATTCCTGAGATAGTTAGCGAGGCTGCTAACGGGATTAATGCTGATGAGGCTGTGCTTGACGGTGAGGTTATAGCAATTGGTACTGACGGGAAACCCTTGCCCTTCCAGGATTTGATGAGGAGATTCACGAAGGTTAGGAATGTGGAGGAGGAGATGAAGAGGATTCCACTTAAACTCTACTTGTTTGACGTGATGTATTTGAATGGTGTGCAGCTTATAGATGAGCCCTATGTTAAGAGGTGGAGCAGACTTGAGGAAATTGCAAGAGGTGTGAACCTGGCTCCCAGAATAGTTACTTCAAGCGTGAGAGAAGCTGAAAGGTTCATGGAGAAGGCTGTGACTGAGGGGCATGAGGGGGTTGTTGCAAAAGCCCTTGACAGCCCCTACATACCTGGCACAAGGGGAAGACTATGGTTTAAGCTGAAGACTGCTGACTATCTTGACCTTGTTATTGTAGGGGCTCAATGGGGTTACGGTAGGAGGACAGGGTGGCTGAGCGACTATTTTCTCGCCGCTTTAGACGATGAGACAGGCAGCTACGAGATAATCGGCAAGACTTTCAAGGGTTTAACTGACGAGGAGTTTAAGCAAATGACGAAAAGACTTCTGGAGCTGAAGACAGGGAAGGAGGAGAATACTGTTTGGGTTAAGCCGGAGATAGTTGTTGAAGTGGCTTACAGCGAGATTCAGAGAAGCCCAAGATACAGGTCTGGTTTCGCACTCAGGTTTGCGAGAATAACTAGGATAAGGAGCGATAAGAACCCGTCTGAAGCAGACACGTTGAAGAGAGTTAGGGAGCTTTACGAGAGACAGCATGAGAGAAAGGGGATTTTGAAAAACGGTTTTTAAGAAGGGTTGAATGCTTAGATGCGCTTTTAGGGTTTCTCGATCACGGTTCTCGTTATTATCTCAATTCTAGTCACTTTACCCTTTTCAACATCAACCCATACAAATGCTATTCCCGAGGTATTTTTGCGCAGCATGAGGACAGCGCCCTTAGCTTTTGTCACAACGCTTCCATCCCCCTCGATGGTGGTTGAGATGACGGGTTTGACGCAAGTAATGTTATAACCCTCGGAAAGCAAATTCTGCACATCCTGATCACTCTTAGCTATGTTGGCAACATTTTCCTTAAACTCTTCGCTGACCTCTATGGAGCCAAGCCCCCGCCTGAAACGGTTGCAATACGGGTTTATCTGAGCAGATTTGTTAAAGTTCTGGCTCCAGCCTCGTCTGAAAAAGACCAGTGGTCCGCGGCTTGGTTGCCCATAGCCGAATTCTTTTGGAGAAGCGTCTGTTTGCGCGATAACGCTCATTAAGCTAGCGTATATAATCAAGATGCTTATTGACAGGAGAGAGGCAAGTAGCACTACCTTAAGAGGCTTGCTCATCATTTTGCTACTACTATCAGTAGTAGGTGCTATATAAATTTTTCTTAGCCGGTGTAAAATAACTATGGCAATGGCGGTGATAATTTTTCCTGAAAAGTCAGAAGTTTTAAATAGGCTAATCAAATGGTTTCAAAACAATAGATTGGAAATCATTGTTAAAGAGAGTCTAGATCTAGATAAAGTCACTAGTCTGTTTGAGCGGCATAAGGACATCCCGTTCACATATTTGACGAATATTCCGCTTGTGGAAATGCTCAGCCGGCTGGAATCCTTCAAAATATTTGTGGCGGAGGTTAATGGTGAAACAGTTGGCTGCATCCATTCCCTAAACTACATTTATGATTGTGGATATATCGGGGGTCTCCTCATCCACAGGGATTTCAGAAGAATGGGTGTGGGCAGTAAACTGCTGAAGACAGCCTTAGATAGTCTGAATACAAGACACGTTTACCTTTTCGCAGAGGAGAAGAATACTATGGCAATAAGGTTCTTCGAGAAGACAGGCTTCAGAAAACTCTATAGAAGGCTCTTCTGCATTACTTCAACCCCACTGGATGAAGCTTTCAGAGGAGACTTACGCATAACGAGTGATGTTGAATGGACGGATTTAAAGGAGGCTGTTGGCTTCCGGGAGAGGAAAGGGGTCGTCAACTTTGGCTACTACCCGGTTAAGATAACTAGAAGCGTGTTCGAAGATTTGAAGACTAGCGGTAAAGTCTTGAGATGCGGCGGCGTCATAGCGATAGTTGAGAATTCGCGTGGATTAATAATTGGAGAACACCTTTACAGTTTTAACGACAACATAGTTAAGCATTTACGCGATGTTAATGCGTCGATAAGCATTGTTGAATTAAACCCTTTCTATACGAAGCCTAAGCCATCAGACTTAGTTAAGCTGGTGAACCATCTGGTATCGGTTGGAGAAGTACATGTTAAAACCTATGATGGAGACCCTGTAGTCAGTAAACTGCCTCTAACAAGTAGAATTGGAGCGTTAACAATGGAGTATAAAAAAGTATAGGAACGCCTAGTAAAGGGCTTATTTGAAAGAAAGAATTTGTCTATTTTTCCTGTCTTCTCGTAAACACCATGTAGGAGGCCACTAGGAAAACTATTGGGAAGACTATGAGTACTACGATATCTATTAAGCGTGTTGAGAACACTGTAAGAATGTTGACTACTCTCCTCCCCTGTCCGAATTCAATGGGGCCGGCGGCAAAGCCGAAAAGCGAGTTAGTTATCTGATTATAATGGTAGTTTATTGATAGCATCTGTATTGTACTAGAAATTTCTGAAACTTTTCTTTGATAGTTAATAAATTCTTGAGTAAACTGCTGTGGAAAACTGGCGTTACCATATATGATGATTTGAGGGCCTGTTGGGGGTTGACCTAAGAGAGCAACCGCAATAAGAATGCTTATTATGGGCAGTATGAATGTGAAGAAAATCCAGACGCCTATACCAATTATGAACGAGTGGCTAGACTTATTTGATAAGGTTGAGACGAAGAGTGAAAAAGCATAGTAGGCAAAAGAGAGAACTATTGAAAAAACGATGAAGATACCGACCCTTGCAATATCATCAAGTGTCACGGCAATGTTATGTAGCAATATTGATACTGATACTGATGCTAATGAGGACACTGTTATGATTAAACCTATTACGGCGAGTGCTGATATTATCTTCCCGTTGATCACATCCTCCCTGTATATTGGTCTTGAAAGCAGAATCCTAAGGGTTCCGCGCTCCCTCTCTCCTGATACGGCGTCAAAGGCCAAGGCTATGCCGAGTAGTGGAACCATGTATGCTGTTGCTGAAGCTATTGTTGAAGCTATCTGGATCATCGGTCTCATTGCTTGCTGAGCACCCATTTGGAAGCCGAAGGATGTTGAATATGTACTGGCTATTGAAAACAGCAGGAATATGCCTGTAATCAGCCAGAGCCTCTTACTGGTTACAGCGTCAGTAAATTCTTTACGTGCAATCGGGAAAGCATTCTTCATCATTTCTTATTCCCCTCCTGGTAGAACTGGTATATCTCCTCCCACGACGGTTCTACGGGCGTTAGTGATTCGACGATCTCCTTATATGGGCTCTTTGTTACCATCGAGAGGAGGTCTCTTCCTATATCGTTGTTCGAGGAAACGGTTATTCTATCTTCACTTTGCGTTATCTCCCTCACCCCCGGCATAGACTTTATTTCCTGCAACGGGATTTCACTGCCAGGCTTAACGTGGAGCTCGTAACGGTAGCCTTTCGCTGCTTTAACGGGCCGGTATAATTCCTCTATGCTTCCCTGCGTCAAGATCCTTCCTTCACGTATCATCGCTGCGTGAGTGCACACCATGCCCACCTCGTATAGGAGGTGTGTGGACATGAGGATTGTCTTACCCTCTTTGTTCATCTTTCTAACTAGGTTTCTGAATTCAGCAGCCCCTTCCGGGTCTATTCCGACTGTCGGCTCGTCGAATATCAGTAGCTCCGGATCCTTCAACAGGGCTTGCGCCACTCCCAGCCTCTGCTTCATGCCGCGGGAGAATGTTGAAACTTTGTCGCTAGCCCTATCTTTTAAACCGACTGTTTCGAGCGCTTCCAATGCTCTTTTCTTCCTCTGGTCGGAAGGTATTCCGTCGAGCGTAGCTAGGAAAGTTAAGTTCTCGAGGGCAGTCATATGGTCGTAGAAGCCGAAGCCTTCTGGAAGCAGGCTTACTCTCTTTCTTATCTCCACAGAGTCCTTAACAGTGTCTAAACCAAGTACTTTAGCACTGCCGCTTGTGGGAAGCAATAACCCTATGAGGATGGAGATTAAGGTCGTTTTTCCAGATCCGTTTGGACCGAATAAGCCGTAGGTGCTTGACTTAGGCACCTTCATGTTTACGCCGTTAAGCGCCTTAATTCCTGAATTCTCCTTACCGTATATTTTCACGAGGCTTTCAGTTTCTATTGCTAGACTCATTTTCTCACCTTCTCCCATACCTACGGTAGATCATGAGTAGTACTCCAATCATCACAACAGCGATGACTGCTCCGATTAACAGGACTTCGCTCCTTTGCTTAACGTAAACGTGGAGGCTGCGGGTGGTTGTCTGAGTCTGATCCGCCTTAAGGCTTAGAGTAATGTAGTAGTCGCCAGCACTTATGTCCGCGTCGCTTGTGATGGTTAGTGAGAAAACAGCGTTTTCCTGAGGCTTAAGCAATGGCACAACATTAGGATCAGCCTTAACTTCGAAACCGTCAGGCGTATCAGAAACCTCAAGTTTAAGATTTGAGAGTGAGCTATACCCAGTGTTCTTAACCTCAACTTGGAAAACTATGGATTCGCCGGCTGTCGACTCACAGTAAAAGTTCTGTGTCACGTATGCAACACTATACCATCCAAGTATACCTAGTCCCAGATTCAGCCTGTCATTGGATTCCGCTGCACTAGCCTCCAAAACTATTGAAAGTACGTCCGGCTCAGCTAGTGGAGGTATGCTTACAATCATGTTTAGCTTCCTGCTTTCACCAGCCTTCAAGTAGAGCTTAGACAAGACGCTTCCAGAAGAATCCTTAATCGCCCAGTTGTAGCCAGCAGGAATACCCGTAACGCTGATGCTTACAATTCCATCCGAGTTCCCAGTGTTCTCAACTTCTATAGGATAGTTGGCAGTATTCCCAGCGTATGCATCTACGTAAGGAGTGTCTGTACGCAGCTTCAGCTTGGGAGCCCCCTTAACCACTGTTATGTTAAGGGGGAGTGTTGAATAGAAATCCTTGGTTTTTAAGGAAACAGTTGCCAAATAGTTTCCAGAATCCTCTTCTGCCGGAACATCTATCTTCACCTTCGCATTCACAAATTCGCCTGGTTCTAAAGAGAGCCCGTAGAGGCTGCTACCGTCGCCTTTAACGATACTTCCTGTCCAACCGTTCGGAATCTCTAAGAATATTGTCCCGGTAAACCTGCTTGTTAAAACATTTTTGACCGTTAAATCAAAGCTTATTGTTGAGCCCGGAGTGGTTCGGACAATCGGGTATGTTGAAGTTAAGATTTTGAGGTCAGCCTCCTCAACGTATAGTGAAATAGTTTTCTCTTGGATCGTTGAGCCTGATACTCTAACCGTCAGGTGGTAGAGCCCCTGCGCACTATATGGAGCCTGTATCTTCAGGTTCAGGTTTTGAACACTGCCTTGGCTAAGTGTCAAGTTAACTACCTCGGCTGAACCATAGTAGACGCCAGCACCCCATCCTTCTGGAGCCTCTACTGAAACTGTTACCGTCTCCTCCTCTGACCCCTTGTTCTCTATAGAAACAGGTATGCTGACCTCTGAAAAAGCCTTCACCCTCGTGAATGTTTGAGATATTGAAATACCCAGAGCATAATCAAGAAGAATCTCTCCCAGATCCACAGAGGACCTGCTTAAGCTGACTGCCACCGACCTGCTTTCATAACCCTTCTTCTCCAGCTGAATCCTGTAGGTGTCAGCACTGAGACTCACAGAAAAGTCTCCGCCGAGAAGAGTCCGGGTTTTAGCCACAAATGCTCCTGAAGTATCGTAAACATTAACAGTCACGTAGCTTAGAGGATTGCCGTTAACATCCTTAACTGTTCCAAGAACAGTGTATGATACGGTGGATTGTTGGCTGGAAAACTGGCCACGAATAGGAATTATTGAATAGGCTAGCAAAATTGTTGCAAGAATAATGAGCTTATGCGAATGATTTTGATTACTTATTTTTGTTATATCATCTTTCTCCTCAATAGCGGTCCTTCTCATTGTTACTATCACCAGTCGTAGCATTCCTATTTATGCCCCCCTTTATAAATGTTACTATCTTAGATAGTAGGTTAAAAAAAGTTAAATAGCTACTATAAGCCATAGTATAGGAAAACATGCCCCGGAAGCTTGCGAAAATATCCCAGTATAACATTGGGGAGAAGGAGCTTCAGGCTTTCCTAGGCCCATTGGAAGCAAGCATAATAGAGATCGTGTGGGGTTCTGAGAGTCCTCTTACAGTTAGAGATGTTTATGAGAGGCTTAAGCGGAAGAAGAGGATTGCCTACACCACTGTTATGACTACGATGGATAGGCTTTACTGCAAGGGGTTGCTTGACAGACGCGTTGAAAAAGGGAGGGGCGGAGTATTCTATGTTTACTGGTCAAGGTTTGAAAAAAATAGTTTCAAGAAGTCGGCTGTTCAAGAAGTTTTGAATAGTCTGGTTGAAAACTTTGGCGAGATAGTTGCAAGCTACCTAGTTGAAAGAGTATCTTCAGACGAGCAGGAGCGTAAGAGTTTGAAGGAGAGGCTTGAGAAAGCTTTGAAGAAGAAGGAGGGTTGAAGATGATACCCATAGAACTCAATTATATTGTTATGCAGTTTTTCCAGCCGTATTTCTATTATTCCACAACCCTTTTAATAGTTTCATTTTTCTGCATCAAAGCCCTTGCTAAGTATAACCATTTTCTTACAACAAGGATTAGGAGCCTATGCTACTTACTCCCGCTTACGATTCCTGCTTTACTCATAGCGTTAACTCCATATTTGCTGACGATGGGATTCTTCTTTATCAGCCCTTTAAGCCATAATTTACGCAACACATCATTACTTGTGCTTCTCAACCCTGATACGGCTCCGCCTCTTCCAACAATTTTCAGCCATTTCAAGTTAATTGGGGTTCCATCTGTAACGAGGTTGATCGGTGTTCCACCCATAACCAGCATACTCTATGCAGTTGGTTTAACACTGTCACTACTCTACCTAGCAGTAACGATTATTCTGGGAGACAGGATTCTTAAGAGAGTTTTTCACATAGTTGAGCTTGAACCAAGTGAGTATGAATCGTTGCAGAGGAAGGTTAAAGAATTGTCTTGGAAACTAGGCATCGAACCACCGAGGATTGGGCTTGCAGAAGATTTGAGACCGAATGCCTTCACAATAGGATATGGGCGAAGAACGATGCTTGTATTCTCTTTAGGCATTCTCAAGACTTTGAAGGAGAAGGAGCTGGCTGCAGTCGCTGCCCACGAGCTGGCTCATGTGAAGAACCATGATTTCCTGTTTAAAACACTTTCCACAACCTTGACATTACTATCCTTCTTCAATCCTTTTGCGTATTTCGCATCTGTCACAGCTCAAAGAGAGAGGGAGATTCTTGCTGATGAGGATGGCACTAGAGTCCTAGGGCATCCGAGTCTACTGGCGAAGACGCTTATTAAAATACATGAGGCGTCGCGTTTATTCCCTAAAGAGAGTTTCACAGTTCGTTTAACATCAGGATTATTCTTATCTTCCCCCGTCTCAATGGGAAGCAGTCTTCTTTCAACTCATCCGAAGCTAGATCAGAGAGTTGAGAATATTAAGAGGCTGTGTAGCAGGGATAAACCGGTTCATTCTAATCCATTAGTGCCGATAGTAATATCTATTCTAATAATTGCTGTGGGTGTTGTGAGCACATATTATCTTGCTTCAATTCAAAGTTCTTTTGTAAGACAGTATTTGCCGGCAATGCCTTTCAGGATGTTCCCAAGTGGAAAGGGGCTTTCTTTAACACCTAGCTTAGATAGGTTCAAAAATATGCGAGCACCCAGCTACTTAAAACTTAGGTTAAAGTCTTTAACCCTCTTTAAGCTGTGGGAGAATGAGGATTCACCTATCTACCTTTTGGTTTTCAACCGTAACTAGGTTAATGATGGTCTCGCCCCTAGTGTAAGAGGGATGTTCATAACTTTATTGTTTCTAACTATTGTCAATATAACAGTTTGGCCCGGTAAAGTATATTCCTCGAGAAAAGAGAAGAGGTCATCACCATTAGAAATCTTTGTGCCGTTTATCGCTATCAGGACGTCTCCGCCTATGATGAACCTGCTTCCCTTAATCAGAACTTGCCTACTTCCGCCTTGTAAGCCTGCCTTGGAAGCTGGCCCGTTGGGAGTAATGCTTGTTATCAACCAGCCGTACGTTATGTTCACATTCATAGCTAGAGCCAAGTCATAAGTCATGTCTATACCTGCTACTCCAAGCCAAGGATGCTGATCGTAAGAACCCTTCGTAATTAGAGAATCTATTTCACGCAGTATCGTGTTGGAAGGAATAGCGAAGCCCAGTCCCTGCGAGTCGCTCACGATAGCGGTTGTTATTCCAACAACCTCGCCGCGAAGGTTTAGAAGAGGCCCACCCGAGTTACCTGGGTTTATTGGGGCAGTCGTCTGAATACAGTTGGCTATTGAATATCCTCCGCTAATATCTTCAGAGATTGTTCTGCCGAGGGCACTAACTATGCCTGAGCTCATTGAGCCTGCAAGCCCATATGGGTTTCCTATTGCCACCACAGCATCACCGACTCTGAGTGTTGACGAACTAACGATTTTAAGAGGCTTGAATTCATTGATGGAAGCATTCACCGAAAGGACTGCTAAGTCAGCATAGGGGTCAGCACCCTTGACAACAGCAGGATAAGTGTTTCCGCCCCTAAATCTTACAGTAATATCGCGCGCATTATATACAACATGGTAGTTCGTCACAACCACAAACTGGTCTCCAAACCTGTAAATGAAGCCTGAGCCCTGAGTACTACTATAGTATGTCCGGTAGAAAATATCGTATTGCACAACGGTTCCGGTTATCAGGACAACGGAGTCTCTCACATTTTCGTAAAGCTCAGATAGGGAGAAATTCCCCTCTGAAGCATAGATAGTCACTACGCTCGACGAGTTCTGTGTCAATTGGAGAGTTGAAACACGGGTCTCAAGGGTTGAAAGCCTGTTTTGAAGATCATCCATTCTGCTTAGGATAGTTAGAATGCCGATGGAGTAACCTACCAGTGCCCCTATCAAAATCCCTATTAGAATAAGGGTTGTTGCTGAAGACTTAGGAGAGGTTTTCGTCTCAGGCTCATACAATGAGAAGCTTCTGGTCAGTCTCATTTTAGGCTACTATCACCAATAGTAACATGTTAATAAGCGTTGCTGACATTTATACTAAGAAAAAATCTCGATTAGCTTCCAAAAAGTGAATTATGCGGCGTCCGGGATTTGAACCCGGGTTACCAGCGTGGCAGGCTGATGTCCTAGCCAGACTAGACGAACGCCGCGAGTAACTAAGGTAAATATAGAGGACGGATAAAAAGTTTTATTTAGCAGACTGAAGGAAAGTGTCTGAGATACTTATGGGGCTGTTAACGTTTCTATGAATTCCTCCAGAGGGGTTCCGTTTACCTTTGCGTATTCTGTGCGGGTTAATATTGCTGCTTGCTCTATTCTTTGTTGCTCTGGTATTCCATATTTCTCTAATAGTTTCAGCCCTGGTGCTTCATACATCATCGAGTACACTTTGCTATCTACGACTTCGAACCTGCCGAATGGCCCAAGATAAGAGTATGTTGACGGATAGTCTTCATCCTTGCTCTTATGGAGGAAGAGTATGACTCTCTCGCCTGCTTCAAGAGGCGGGTCTTCCAGAATAATGTAGACTATTCCCTTCTCCGCATCTATACCAACACCGCCTTGGATTATAGTAACTGTCTTGCTGAATAATTCTCCCTTGATAACCTGCTCTACTTCTAGAACTGGAAACGTGAAAAAGTGTTTTGACACCGTAGGCCCAGCGGATTCGGAATCTTCTAAGGTTACCCATGTTCCGTTCCTCAGCTCCCGATACTTAGAATCATTGTCAACACTTACAACCTTTCCCAGTACTACTAGGTCAGCATCCTCATAGGCCTTCCTGTACGACCTGTAGGTAATAGCGTAGGATACGGAACCTATCATAACCTTCAGACCCTTTTGTTCCGTTAAGTTATTAGTTAAGAAAGGTACGATTCCCAAAACCATCCCAGTCAAGAGTAATGTTGCAAGAGATAAATACAGTGTCAGCCGTCCTACATGTGAAGATTTTTCACCCATAGATTTATCCCCCTCCGTAAAGAGCATTTATTCCATTAACTTCATCTTGAGTTGGTTTATAAATACCGTAAACATCATACCTCTCGCTTGTATCTGGATTCATTAGGACTGGGGCAAAAAACATATGGGCCAAGCCTAGACTGTGCCCAAACTCATGCCCGATAACAGATCTTATCTTATTCCTAGGATAGTTTTGGGTGTAATAGTTGTTTAACGAGATATTTACATACTCGAAGTAGCCATCTCCATTATAGTCATAGGGATATGTCATTCCATCCCACCATTGAGAAGGATAGTAAACGTTTTTTACATATACGTGTTGGGGAGGATACCAATAGTCGTGGAACCGGGGTCTTACCCCGGATGGGAGATTAATATTGTTCCAGTCGTTTGCCGCATCACGTGTAGCGTAGAAGTCATCAGGATCTGCGCATAGGTTTATGTACCATAGGTCAGGGTAGGGAGGCTTCTTCCATTTTAGACCCCAAAGTAGGTAACCATAAACGTGTTCCACCACGGCAAAGAGAGTCGTGGAGGCAAATATGCAAAGGATGCAGGCAACAAGCAAAATTCTATTTCTCATTTTCACCCACGTTTCCAACTATCCGCATAAGATTCATTTAAATCTACACTTTAGAACGTTTCAGAAACAATTTGCAACTATTCAGAAATGATTCTGAAAGATATGTTTAAATATAGCTCGTCTAAATACTAAATTTAATCTGGCTTTAGTCGAATTGTTTTCCGGGTTTAAAACCGGGTTCTTCCATCTCGCTCCAGCTCCGCCTCCGCCGAAGCCTCCACCTCCTCCTCAGGATTGTAAGGGCAGTATCCTAACCACACTAGACTCGGCCCTTATTTGATTAACTTCCGTAATAATTCCTTATTATGTTTTTCCTTCTCGAGCCCTCTTTACTTTATTTCAATCGGTGTCTTAAAGAATTAGTTTAAAAGCGTAAGCGGTACCACAATTTGCTAATAATTTTAATCAAGACAATGCTTATAAGAACAGTGTGGGAGCATGTTACTATGGCTGATCAAATACATTGTGCACATATTCTGGTTAAGACGGAGCATGAGGCTAGGGAGATTCTTGAGCAGTTGAAGAAGGGCGCGAGCTTTTCTAAACTGGCTGCGGATAAATCGTTATGCCCGTCTAAGAAGAGGGGCGGAGACTTAGGAACCTTTGGAAGGGGGCGGATGGTGCGGGAGTTTGAAACAGCTGCCTTCGCGTTGAAGAAAGGCGAGGTTTCTCAGCCTGTTAAGACACAGTTCGGCTGGCACATAATTAAAAGGCTTGAGTAGGGCACAGTAAAACTATAGCTTAATAAAAACCCTTTTTTATCATGGTGCTGTGAAAACCTTGGTTTAGACTTATATAGGGGATTGTTTAGCTCACCACTTTAATGGATCTGACGCCGCTCATCGCCTCATTTCTGCTAGTGGCGGTTGCGGAGCTGGGTGATAAGACTCAGCTTACAGTTATAACCCTGTCATCCTGTTCTAATGCTATCCTTGTTTTCACCGGAGCGATGCTGGCTTTCATGCTGGTCGCGGGGATAGGTGTGGCTGTTGGAGATGTCTTGAACCTAGTGATACCCCTGCCAGCAATACGTGTTGCGTCAGCACTCCTATTCTTAGCTTACGGTGTTTACATGCTTCTATCTAGAAAAAGCGAGGAACCTGTTGAGAAATCTAATACTGGGTGTGTAGCTTTATCCGCCTTCTCGATGATCACGCTGATGGAACTTGGAGACAAGACTCAGCTGGCGGTGATAGCTCTCGCAGCAGAATATGGCATTCCTATCCTAGTTTATGCAGGTGTGATTGCAGCTTTCACCCTAGTAACGGGGTTGGGGGTTTTAATCGGCAGGACAATTATAAGACTTATACCCCTGAAGTACATTAAGCTTGGAAGTGGCATAGTCTTCCTATTATTCGGAATCATTTTCCTGATAAACGTGATATAAGGATCTTTTTATTAGACGATGATTGTTTTTCACTTAAATCAGGTGGTGCTTACAAGAAGAGGATAAACTTATAAACAAATCGCCCATCATACTTTTCGTGAAATAGAATGGTTGAGCAAATTTTTCCTTTTGGAGCAACTTACATAGCTGGTGGAGATTTTCCTCCTAAGGAAGATGTGAAGAAAGACTTGAAGAAGATGAAAGACTTAGGATTCACTGTCTTTAGAACATGGGTTTCTAGGTCGTCTATAGAAAAGAGACCGGGAGTATATGATTTTTCTGAAATCGAAGAATTTTTGAACGTTGCAAATGATGTTGGAATCAAGTGTGCCCTTACTGTAGACGCAGGACTTCCGCCAGACATTACGCGTGAAGAGATTGGTGAAGGTATAATAGGTATTGGCACAAAGATTGGTAAGCCTTACCCGCATTTTCAACCGTGTTTCGATAACCCGCATGTCCGGAGGGGGACGGCTGAATACTTAATCGCTTTATCTTCCCATTTTAAAAATCATCCAGCCCTTTACTGCTGGATCTCTTGGAACGAGCCTCATATAACATATGGTGACATAGCGTGTTATTGCGACTATTCTGTAGAGAAATTTAGAAAATGGTTGAATACTAAATATGGAGGGCTCGGGGGCCTGAATGCAGCTTGGAATGAAGGATTCAAGAGTTTTTCAGAGGTTTATCCCCCAAATAGACCTTTAAGATATTGGGGGAAATATAGACTTTGGCTAGATTGGAGGTCTTTTTGCGATGACAATTTAGCTGAGTGGGTAGGATTCGTGTCGAATGCTTTGAAAAAGGGAGATCCTAATCATCCAACGCATACAAACCTTCTTTTCCACCAAATCCTATATAATCAACCTGCAGTAGGCGCCGATACCTGGAAGATGGCGAAAGTTGTCGATACATTAGGCGTTTCAATCTATTTATGGACCCAAGGCGGTGGCGATTTCCCGTGGTGCTTCTCTCAAATCATCGACACAGTACGTTCAGCGGCAGAATCTGAAGGAAAAGAAGCATGGGTAACCGAGTTACAGGGTGGGCCAACTATTTGGGCACACTCGAAATCCGTCACGCCTTCTCCAAAACAGATAGAGCTTTGGGCTTGGCAAACAGTAGCCAGAGGAGGAAAAGGATTGATATACTGGCTCTGGAGGCCGAGAATAGGGAGTGTGCATTCCGGCTGGGAAAACAATGAGTTCGGCTTAGTGTCGAAAAATGGAGAGTTGAGGCCTCGAGCTGAAGCTGCAGGCAAGGTGTGCAGAATAATAACAGCGAATACTGATCTTTTCTTAAACGCTCGTCCAAATGCGAAAGTTGCCATCCTTCAATCACAGACATGCAAGAATGCAGCAGCTTCTGAAATACCAGATGAAACAATGTTCCACCCGTACGAGGGGCAAAGGAGATATTATACTCAGTCGCAACTCGGCGCCTATAAAATGCTCTGGGAGGAAAAGATTCCTTGCGATTTTATTAATCCACCGTCAATCGCGGCAGGAATGTTGAACAGATACAAAGTGCTCATTATGCCATTTACATACATGTTAGACGAGTCCTCGGCAAACGCCATAAAGCATTTCGTTCAAAAAGGCGGTTGTGTTATAGCTGATTTCGGTTGCGCTATGAAGGATGAATATGGAGCGGTTCATCTAACATCGCCGGGTTTCGGTCTCGATGAAGTTTTTGGAGCTTATTCTTATGATATAGAAACCCCGGATGATGATGAATTCCTCAGGGTGGAAGCTAAATCTGAAACAGAAGAGTCTGTTTTTGAGGCTAACTTACCTCTTTACGCGTTTCGTGAAATTCTGGAACCATATGTTAAAGCAGAGGTGGTTGGAGAATTTATCAACGGTGAACCAGCAATCATTGAAAACCGTTTCGGAGAAGGAAAAACGATTCTTGTTGGAACACTCATGTTCCAGTCTTACCTTTTGAAAGAAGGAGGATGGAGAATGTTTGTTAAAAAACTTCTTCATAGCAGAGGGGTAAAAAGTCCAGTAGATATTGAAAATGTCCCTTCCAAGCTTTGGCGCAATATTGAGGTTGGAGTTCTAGAACACGAATATGAGGAAATAAAAATCATTGTGTTGCTGAACCATAACAGAGAAGACTTAGCTTTAAATGTTAGAATGCGAGATATTTACTCTGTTACTGATCTAGAAACGGGAAATAAGCTACCTCTAGAAAAAACAGATAGAGATGCATGCTTAAAGATGATTATTAAGGGAAAAAGCACCAGGGTTCTAAAAGCCAATAAATAGTTGCTTGAAGGGACATTAATCCGGATTTAACGAAAAACTCTGATCGGGATATCAAAAGTGCCTGAGGTGCTTAGGGTGCAGTTAAAGTTTCTATAAATTCCTCCAGAGGAATTCCATTCACGTTTACGTAATCCATACCTGCTAATATTGACGCACTTTCTATTCTCTTCTGCTTCGGTAGCCCATATTTCTCTAATAGTTTCAGCCCGGGTGCTTCATGCATCATCGAGTACACTTTGCCATCAACCACTTCAAACCTGCCGAACATGCCAGGGTAACAGTACAGATTATCCGGTGGAGAACCTCCGTTTCCATTGAGAAAGAGTATGACCCCCTCACCCACTTCAAGAGGCGGATCCTCTATAACAACGCAATATATTCCTTCCTCTTCTATACCACCAGTCTGGCTTAGGGTAATTATTCCAGTAGGTGACTCGCCCTTAATAACCAGCTCTACCTTCAGGCGTGAAAGGGTGTATGTAATCACTTCCCACGTAAGAAAGTGCTTCGTGCTTACAACCTCAACGCTTATAACTCTGCCTAAAACCACCAGCTCAGCCTCTTTATAGGCATCCTTGTAGGAGTTGTAAGGGAAAAATGCAAATTCATAAATAGCCATTGATTCCCCTCTATGTGATCTGTACATCACTATGTGGCTATAGCGGCTTGCATAGACCTTTTGTCCTGTGGGACTAGCGCCCCCAAATAAGAGAACCATGATCCCCAGAACCATCCGGTCAAGAGTAACATGATAAGAGCGCTGTATAGTGATATCCGCCCCACATGCAAAGAAGCCTTATCCATATTTTTACATCCTCCGTAAAGGATGTTTATTCTACTATTTTTTAGCTGTATGGCTTTTTAAATCTATATTTTAGAACATTTCAGAAACAATTTTAAAATAATTCTGAAAGATGTGTTTAATTTACTGGTGTTAATCCGGCTTAACCTGAAGGATTTTAGATCGTTGAACGGAAACCTAGTCATTTAAACACCGTGAATTGGCCCCGTACAGGAAGAACATTGCTTCATCATTGATATTTAAAAACTATTCATTTTATCCCATAACGCTTCAAGAATAGATATGGAAAACATCAAGAGTGATATCCGTTAAAAATCTGTGATCTAGAATGCAATATGAGGACCTATGCTTTCTTCTTAACATATATTTTTCCACCTATCACAGAATTATTCGGTATTAGCACTCTAGTTCCATCCTCTTTCACAACTATGGTGAAAAGCGTAGCTACGTTTTCTACAACACCATCCTCACCAACTATATTGACAGAATCACCGATTTTGAATGGCCTGACTATGAGTACGAAAAGCCCGGAAACCGCTTGGCCCAGTACCTGCTGCGTCGCGAAGCCTATAACCATGCCTAGGAAGCCTCCTAAAGCGACACCAGCTGCACCGCCAGCAACACCGCCCGCAATAGCTGCTGCAAGCCCACCGATGCCAATTATTTTAATCACGTTCCTCACCGCTGCAGCTGTCGGATGAGGATGTCTGACCCTGAGAGTCCAATAGATGAAGTTGGCTATGCCGCTGACTATGAGATAGCCGAAGGCAAGGGAAAGCAATATGTTAACGTAAACAAGGTAATCCTTTACATTAATACCAAACAACATAGGTAATAAATCCACTAGGATGTATTGTATTACAGCAGAAACAACCACGTATAGTACTATATGCATCACAACCTTGACTAAAGTCCTTGAAGACTCCTTAGCCACCGAAATTTTCTCCCCCTCACTTGAAGCCATTTCCCACCATTATTCTCACGTATAAAACAATTAAATAAAGTTTTGCATCTAGTAATGTTAATTCAAATCACATTTTACATAAAAACAGAGCCGAGTTGTGCAATAGATAACCTTATCGTCATACTTCTGACTTCAACATGTTCCTAATATGTAATTTCCATACATGCGTTTTATAAGAGAGTTATTTACTATTCCCGCAATATCTTTCCACATTTCATATGCCAGTTTCCCTGTACCATCGCTTCTCATAAGACCGATATAATCATTTCACTCAAGTCATGTAGCCACGCCCAACCAAGCAAGTGCAGGCTTATTCCTTGATCTCTAGTTAGGCGCCCTACTACTTGGCATTATGAAATCGGCTTGTGCCTACTCGCCACCGAAAACATTGAAAGAGACTCCGTCGACTGCAGGAACCCCATTATACTTCTTTACCAACGAATTAACCATTATGATGTTCTGCAATTACTTCGCCTTTTTGAAGGCATTAGAAGCCCCTTTATAAAGTTTTACTTTAATCCTCATTCCCATATAGAAGAGAGATTTTTAAATGATATAATCATTAATTTAACTTCATATATTTAGCACCATTGAAAAAGATGCGGGAGGTGGGATTTGAACCCACGAACCCCTTCGGGACTGGATCTTAAGTCCAGCGCCTCGAGTCCATAGTCCCGTTTGACCAGGCTTGGCTACTCCCGCCTTTCTAGGTCTGACAGAAACACTCTGAGCCGATTTATTAAGATTTTTGAGGAGGAGTTTGAGAAATACTTGGGTATTGCTTAGGAATTTAATTTATGTTTGAAGGAACCCATACTAGGGCGACTAGCTGAATATTAATACCTGTTTTTGTTGCGGTATACCACACGGTTTCAAAGGTTTCAGTAAGGGGGTTGATTTTTGTTTCTATGGTATTGATTTCTGATTGAAACTGCGCTTCGAGTTTTTCTCGTTCTTGCTGCAGGGCTTTCAAGTTTTCCTCTGCTTTTTCCTTATCCCTCTTTTCCTTCATAGTGCGAGATATTTCTCTCGTGGCTCTTGTAGCGCGGGTGCTCGACTTTCTTCCAAGAAATGATCCTAAAATGGTTTCGCCTATTGATACCGCAGCCTCGTATTCCCGACTTTTAGCTTGCGCTTGTTGCTCCTCCAGAACCATTTTCGCCCGTCTTATTCGCTCATCCAGCCTAGCTAGCGCTGAAGCATATTTTTGCCGAAGTTTTTCAACCTGCTGGTCACGCTTTTCCCTAGCTATTTGTTGAAGCCTAATCCTGAAGTCGCGTTCAGTTTCTCCAAATTGCGATAGCTCGTTTAGAGAGGGGCTTCTAAATAACTGGAGTTTCTGAGTTCTTAAAAGCCAGTTTGAAAAATCTTTTTCCCAATATGCATAGTTTTTTGCATTTGTAGCAGCAGGCGGTAGATCGGTGTAAGGTAAATCTTCTGGGGGCTCTTCTAATAGGTCTGGAACCTTTACATCCACTTCTTTTGCCTCATCCCAATTGACAGGTATGGGCTTGTCGCTGACGGGAGTAATGAAAACCTTTTCTACCGTTGTGTATATCCCCTCTTTCGGCACCGAGTATTGTATCTGTGCAGCCCCGATTAGCATAGGTTGATAAATCATACTGATCTGTTTGCCTATGTCTTTTTTGTAAGGCATATAGTATTCTCTTATGCCAGGCGGTATAATTGGTTTTTTACTGGTCATCGTTAATGCCGATGGAGCAGGTGAGGCTACGGCAGGAGATAGTTTGGAAGTGGTTTGTGGGCTGATTAAAAGTTTCTGCTGTCTTTTCATCGGCTCAACCAGCATTTTGATTTGTTCTCTTGTTAATGGGCCTCGCAGATATGACATTGCCCACCTAGTTTCGAAAACGGCTGGCGCGTCTTCATGCACATTATTCATAAGAAAGATTCTTTTCCCAAGACCTGACAAAACCCTGTCGAAATATTGCCTGCTGAATCCTTTTTGACTTGCCAACGCGACTCCTTCAAGCCCGTCTAGCACCCTTTCCTTATCACGTTCAGTCTGGAGCCTTCCAAGAAACCATGTGCCTGCATTTGAAAGCGCTTTATAATCTAAGTCTATCGGGTTCTGCGTCGCCAACACTACACCTAGCCCGAAAGCACGTGCCTGCTTCAGAAGAGTTATAAGCGGTAGTTTTGATGGAGGATTAGCCACAGGGGGAAGGTATCCGAAAACCTCATCGATGTAAAGTATGGCACGTAAACTTGTGGTGCCAGACTGAGTTCTCATCCATCCCACTATCTGGTTCAGGAGCAAAGATACGAAAAACATGCGTTGAGCATCATTCAAGTGTGCAATGTAAAATATCGATATCCTTGGCTTACCGCTGGGTGAATAAAGGAGTTGACCTACATCCAGCGGGTCTCCTTCGAGCCACAGGCTGAATCCCGGTGCGGCGAGAAGATTATTCAACCGCAGGGCTAGTTCGAAACGGTCTTTCGACGGGTAGAACGATTCCAGGTCAAGAACCCCGATACGCTTCAAAGGCGGAGACTGAATGAGTTGAATCAAGCGTCCCAGATCTAAGTCTTCACCTTGCCGCCAACATTGCGCAAGAATGTTGGATATCAGAATGTGCTCCCTTGATTTGATTGGATCTGCTTCTATTCCTAAGAGCGAGAGCAGGCTTGTGACCGTTGTGTTTATTCTCTCCTGTAAAAGCTCTTCATCCTGTATGATCTCTATGGGGGGTGTTGCGAAAGATTTTAAAATTGAAATTTGAAGCCCCGCATTGCTTCCGGGAGTATAGATGAGGAATTCAGCTGAATCACGGAGCCTTTGAATACGGTTTCCATCCTGACCCCATTTTTGTAACCCTTCCCTCCATAAAGCGGCTTGTTGTTCAGCAAACTCTTCTGGGGAAAGCCCCTTTTTCCGTGCATCCTCCTCATTTATCCATGGTAAAAAATCTTGACCCTGCAAACGGGGAAACGTTAGAAGTAGATTTGTAACATCTCCTTTTGGGTCGATCAAAATAGCGGGGACATTGTCAATCGCAGCCTCTTCAATAAGAGAAATGCATAATCCTGTTTTCCCGCTTCCCGTCATGCCGATGCATACCGCGTGCGTAACCAGATCCTTTGAGTCATAAAGCAACAACTCCTTCAAAGGAGAGCCCTTCTTAATATCGTAAAGACGACCAAGGTAGAAGACCCCGAGTTTTTCAAAACCTTGCATTCTAATCATACTCCTGTATTAGAACTGGATAGGAAGCGATGCTTATTAATGTTAAGCATCTTGCTTCGGGTGGGCCCAGCCTATTTGCCAAGGCTCTTTATCTTCTGCAAGCGAGTATTAACCCCGTTTTATGACTTTTCATAGTCTGGATTCTTATCCTTCACCTTTACAAAAACTCACATTCTGAATTTAGCGCAATGGTTTAAAATTACACATAGATCACTAAGAGAAAATATAAAAAGACCCGAGAAGTGGAAGTACTTGGGCCCGTCGCCTAACCTGGATATGGCGGCAGCCTCCTAAGCTGTAATAATCTGGGTTCAAATCCCAGCGGGCCCGTTTTCAAAGGCTAGTGATTCAGAAGGAACCTTTTAAAACCATAATATTGTCTAAGAGAATTAGTAATGTTTTAATGTCCTGCTGTATTTTGTTGCATCAGTCGTACTGATGAAGTGTTTGGTCGCGTGCGTTAAAAGCTGGATAAGAGAAACGTGTTAATTTCGTTAAAGAATCGGTTTTAATACTTCTAGATTTAATTGAGAAACAAGAGGAGTCATAAACCTCTGGTTAATAGAGAATTACTGCAAGAGTTTCAACCCATGTTCTTCCAGTAGCTTGAAATGTTTAGTGTTAAACGTGTAAAGCTTTGCATTATTGTTGATTGTCATGGCAGCTATCATGGCGTCTGTTCTCCGAACCGGTTTTCCTTTTCGCTCTGTTCTCAGCTCTAACTCGGATGCTAGGATCGCGTCTTCCTTCCTATAGTTTAAAACCGGGAGCCTCAGGATATCCTTCACCGGCTTAGCATACTTGCTTAACCCGTAGAGGATTTCGTGAAGGTTGATGACGGTTATACATACTGGCTCGCCTTTTTCATCAATTTTCTTCAACGCTTCCCCGCCTTTTACAGAGTTCTTGTCGAAAACCTCGATTAAAACATCAGTATCCAAAACAATCATGTTCTACGCTCAGCCCTCAACGAGTAGATCTCTGAGAGAAGCTTCTCCTTATCCTTAATCTCAACACAGCCCCTTAGTCTCACCAGAACATCAATGGGACTCGCTTCCTCAATAAGTCTTTCAAGCAGTTCGCTGAAGCTTTCACCTTCCCGCTTAACAGCTAACAGCTTCCTGTAAACCTCTTCTCTAATAGTTATGGTTTTAACCATTCCCTTATCAGGGAATAATATGTTTAAACTTAAATATAAACTTACCTTTAGGAAATTATTCCTCTAAAAAGAGTAGACGATATCATTTTTACTATACTCTAACAAGCATAAACCCTTATGACGGAGCCATTTGCATGAGTAGTTCTATACTAGTCTAGTTTCCAATAAGATTTAATACGTCAAGACACTATAATAATGACGGCTAGTGACGCTTCCCGTTGTAATCATTGCTGCAGGGGTAGCCTCTAGGCTAAAACCCTACTCGGAGGAGACGCCTAAATGCCTCATGGAGCTGGAGCCAGGTGTAACAATACTGGACTTTATCCTAAGTAGGTTGGAGGACGTTAAACCTCCCCGCGTCTTTATCATTACAAGACCACAGTTTAGAAGAATACTGGAGGAGAAGTTAAGGGGGAAGGTGGATTTAGTGGAGACTGACAAGGAGGAGTTTGGAAACCTTTACAGTGTTAGCTTAGCTTTGAAAAGGTTAGGTGCAGATAGTTTCCTCATCCTCATGTCTGACCATATTTATGAGAAGGCGGTTGTCGAAGAAGTTTTATCTTCAGGAAATAAGGCGGCGTTCACTGTTTGCCTCGAGAGAAAGCCTTCGCAGACTGAGGCGGAGGAAGGATTGAAAATCGTGTTAAAAGAGCAGGGAGTAGCCTACGCGGACAAGAAGGTTTTGCCTAGACACGGAATAGATACGGGCGTGATACTATGCAGAGAGAAGTCTAAGAAATATATAGAGAAGACAATAGAGGAGTTTGGTCCTAATGCAACAATAGCAGACGTGTTGAAACTTGCTTCCGCAGAGAATGAAGTGGATTATGTGGATGTTACTGGAAAGCTTTGGAAAGACATAGACACGCCTGAGGATCTGGTTAAGGGTAGAGAGGTTTACTGGCAAATATTGAGGAGGGAGAACGAGACCGAAGGTGGATTAATCTCGAGATACCTTATTAAGCCTGTATCGACACGTGTTTCTATAGCGGTCTATCGAGGCTTTGACGTAGAGCCTCTGGCAATAATGCTGGTTTCGTTTATACTTGCCTTGTCAGCAGGTTTCCTCCTAGCGAGAGGAAGCTCCCTATGGGGAGGATTGCTTGTTGGACTCGTATCTCTAATTAGTGAAGTGGGCAATGAATTGGTAAACCTTGACAGAGGAGCTTCTTGGAGACTTCACGTAAGTTCATTACTGGATCGCGTTTCAGATATTGCGATAGTAGGCGGATTTTCAATGCCCCTACTTTCAGTTGAAGACAGTAGCAACTTCCTGTTTGTTATTCTTGCAATCTCTAATATAATATTGGTGAGTTATGCGACTCAGGTTTTGAACAGTATTGGCATAAAAACAAGGGGTCTAAGAAAAATACCTGCGACCAGAGACGTGCTGTTGTTCGTAGTTTTTATTGCCTTAATAATTTCGCTTCCCCTATACGGATTATACTATTTGTCTATAGTACCTATTTTCTACCTATTGTACTCTATTATTCTGGCCTTAAGAAGCAGAAGGGAAAAAGCTAAGCCGGAGAGAAGAAAGAAACCGCCTAAGCCTGAGGTTGTGATAGAGAGGGGGGAAGTGGGTAAGAAGATTGAAAGCCTTGTTTCCAACTCGCTTAAACTGGCGTTATCACTCCTCTTCCTGCATATGGCTACACCAGTGGTTTCAGACATTACCTTGATAACTATCGATGACTTGGTTTTGAAGTCAGACCACTTGCTATCCGCCTTATTTCTAGCCATATCAATATACTTCGGGTACCGTATACTTATGTCCTTGAAATTCCTTATAGATGTCGTGACTAAACGCTTAGTAGCGGTTCTCAGAATCTCGGAGTTCACGCTCAGACACGTGTTGATTGATTCACTATACATCTTGCTGGCTTTAGTGCTTTGGATTTATCTGCCTCCCCAGCTTAGGCTCATACCATATATTGGTGAAAACCTTGCAAGGCTAGGAGCATTAGCAATATTCGTCTTCTTCATATTAATACTCTACGATATGGCGAAGCTCCTTTACAAGACTTTCGGAGACATCTACAGAAAGATGATAGAGAAGATTACGGAGAAGATTCATGAAAGCACGGAGTCCTCTGAACATGCTTAAATTTTTATTCGTAGGAGGAACCAATTAATGAGGATCCTAGAGGGATAAGGGATGAGAGCGATAATACTTGCTACGGAGAAAGATTTCATATTCGGCAAGAACAGGCCGCTTGCCTTAGTTAAGGTGTGCAGTGTCTCCCTGATAGCGAGAATCTTGAATTCTGTTAGAGCTGCAGGAATTAGGGAAGCCCTTATAGTTTTAGGGTCCAAAGGAGAGGAGATACGTGACATGTTTAAAAACGGCGAGGAAATAGGTCTTAAACTACTTTATCTTCAAGCAGGAGAACGCGAGGTTCCTAAGTTGAGGGAGTTTCTGAATGATGATTTGCTGATAATAAATGGAGATGTCGTTATAGACACGGAGTTTGTAAGCGGAATCATGAAGATAGCAGGCAGTGTTGCTTGCTATCTTAACAGTGAGTCTATTGGAATTTACAGACTAGACAGGGAGTACTCAAGACTGTTGCAAGACGATGTTGCTTCGAATCTCGGTAAAATATTAGAGGAGATTGAAGTTAAGATCCTTAGGCTAGACATAACTAAGATGGAGATGGAACATGTTGAGTTAAAGCGCAGGGTTTCTCCAGTCTGCGTCAAGATAAATAGTAGGAATGCGATTGAGCTTGCTAAAAGGAAACTTGTTTTCAGAACTCAAAAGGGGCTTCACTTCACCTCCTACATAAATAAGCCCATAGAGGACCGTGTCACCTATCACATAGCTGAAGTATCTTGGATAACTCCGAACAGGATAACGATTCTTACAAACTTGCTGGCTTTTGCTGTTGCAGTATTATTCCTCTTAGGATACATGAAGATAGCGGTGGTTCTGGCTTACATGGTTGGAATATTAGATGGGCTTGACGGGAAACTAGCCAGGGCAAGAGGAATTTTAACAAGGCTCGGATATATTGAGCACACGTTCGACATGCTTTACGAGCAAGCATGGTATGTATGTTTCGCCTTAAGCCTATACTTGCTGGAAAACAATTATCTGCCGTTAGTTCTGGGATTATGCATGCTTATCGCAGACAGCTTTGTGAGGCATTGCTACATGCAGTTTAAAGAGACCATGGGGAAGGCTTTAACAGCGTACACCAGTTTCGACAGGACCTTTGCTAGAGTAGATGGTAGGAGAAATGTGTACGTCCTATATATGATACTGTTCTCATGGTTACCCTGGTTAGGGAAACCCTTGTACGCTATGTATGCAATGCTGATACATTCTTCAGTCACAGCCTTAGTATATGCGATAAGGGCTGTTCAACACATGAGTGCCGCAGATAGGGCAGAAGGCCTAAGGGGCTTTCTTAAGCTTGTGGGAAAACCGTGACTAAAATGTTTCAGTATCTTATTCCTTAGTTTGACTGTTACCATACTTCTCCCTTAAGGCCCGTAGCATCTGTTTCAACTCTTCTCGGGAAGGGAAGCTTATAGCTCCGGCGGGACACCTGTGTTTGCATGATTCGCAGCCCACGACGCACTCATATGGTTGAGAAACCACAACCTTGTCTCCTCGCCTAGAAAACACTCCATGCATGCAGAACTCGACGCAGGATCCGCATTTGATGCATAGATCCGGATTTATCCTGGGGTACCACTCTATCTCTTCTCTCGGCGGCCAGAGGTTTGCCTTACTCATCCTCGTAAACCTCCATTATTCAACTAGCCGTTAATTTTTCAATGGTTTCAGCAACTTTCTTCATAGCTTCCGGAGTCTCCATGTTTCTAAGATCGAGTGAAAACACCTGTTTATCAAAGTCGAGGCCTTTCTCAGTGAAAACGTCCTTGAACATTTTCCTCTGCATTCTCGGGTCGCACCCGCCAATCACGTAAATCCCATCTTTATCCCCATCTTTCAAGAGGTCTCTTAAGAAGTTGTCTCCATCCGTGACGCAGAGCTGCGGGTGAATAACAGCGTACTCAACATCAAGCTCGTTTCTCACGAAATTCACCAGTTTCCACAGCTCTAGTTTCGCGAACCCTGGGCATTCTCCCGTGCAGAAGCACATTATGAATCTGGGACGATTCTTAGTGTTCTTCATCATGAGACTGTCGTTTTTAAACAGCGTTTTTAAACTTTTTCTTAAGGTTTATTTTCTAAATCAACTCGCTTGGTAACCGTTTCATAGCTAGTTAGAATGGCCTTTTCTAAAGAAATTCCCCTAAGTAACGTGTACGACGTTTATAATTTTGCTTCTTCAATTATTATTTGTGCTATTTTTCCCACGTCCGCCTCATAAATATCAAGAGTCGGTATTTTACGCAGGTATTTTGATATGTCGATCTCATAGTCGATCTTTTTCCCAGTTTTCTCTAAAACTTTTGAGGCACACCTGTTGCCGCATCCGTTTACAGCTATGTTCATTTTAGCTCTTCCAGCTATGTCTAGATGTGGCTTCGAGCCTGCTGCTAGGGCTGTCGTGCAACACATTCTAGCCTTACCCATGTTTGTAAGCAAGACTCCCACTTCATGTCCTATTTGGCCGACGTTTGCAGCCCCGTCGCAAACCCAAACCATGTTTTCATGTTCAGCAACTTGGTGGCAGAGACTAAGAATCTTAGGTTGAGCATCTGCTTTTTTCCCCGTCATTATTTATTCACCTTTTCCCTTTGAAGTGGTATTACTTTTATCTTCATCCCGAACATCTTCGGGGCGTGTGGTTCTCATATTCATACCGTTTTTATCTAAGAATCTTTCTATTTTCTCCGTAATCTTCATGAATTCTTCCGCCGCCGGAGAATCAGTTTGGCTGATTATGAAGGGCAAGCCCTCGTCTGAGGCCTCGCATATACGTGGATCTAAGGGTATCTTTCCGAGGAAATCAGCGTCCAGCTCCTCCGCTATTTTTTCTCCTCCTCCCGTTTTGAAAACATCTATTCTAGTCCCGCAGTTAGGACATATTAAGCCACTCATGTTCTCCACCACGCCTATGATGGGAACGTTAAGCTCCTTGGCGAACATCACTGCCTTCTTAACCACATCCTGAGAAACCTCTGAAGGTATTGTGACGATGACTACGCCATCCATCTCTGGCAGAAGCTGCATAACGCTCAGAGCCTCGTCCCCAGTGCCCGGAGGCAGGTCTATGAGAAGAAGGTTAAGCTCACCCCAAGTGATATCGGATAAGAATTGTCTGATCGCCGACATTTTAAGGGGGCCACGCCATATGACCGGTGTCTCTTGGCTCGGCAGCAGGAAATCGATTGAAACAACTTTAATCCCAAGCGGACCCTCCGCAGGGAAGGCCCCTAATGGGCCTGCTCTCAGAATCTCACCCTTCATACCCAGCATCCTCGGGACGCATGGGCCATGGATATCAGCGTCCAGAATACCTATCCTACCAAGATTACTCTTCTTAGCGAATGCTATGGCTAGGTTTATCGTCACCATCGTCTTCCCAACTCCCCCCTTGCCGCTGATCACTGCGACCTTGTGTTTTACCTTGCTCATCTTTTCCCTAAGCTTCCTCTCCTGTTCCTCTAACTCTCCTCTTTTGAATCCAGCATGTTGTTCACCTTCAACAAGGGTATCCGTTAGATCGGTTTTCCCCATGACCATAGTTTGAATCGTAAACAATATTTATCTCTTCCGTTTAGAATAGAAACTAATTATGGATGAAGTAGATAGGAAGCTGATATCTCAGCTGCAGACTGATGGCCGCATGACCCTCGAGAAACTTGGGAGGATAACGGGTTACACGAGTATGGGGGTTAAGAAAAGGCTTGGAAAGCTAGTTGAAAACAAGGCGGTCAAAGTGGCGGCTCAGCTGAACCTGAAGTATTTCGACATGCGTTCAGCCATTGTTCTGATTGAAACAGACGGGTTTGAAACCATGGAGAGGCTTGTTAAACGCTTTGAAGAATGTCCTCGGATAGTCTATATTTTCACGATGATCGGCGGGTATAACATGATGGCACTGATAGTGGCTGAAAACCACGAGACTCTGGAAAGCATATCTATGGGGAAATGCTCGTTGAGAAGCGGGAGAGGAATACGTAGATCAGAGTTCTACCAGATAAAGGATATCAGCTATTCCCCGCTTATGCCTGTTAGAATAGAGTTGGCACATAGAAGGTTAAAAGAAGCACCATGTGGCACGAACTGTGATTCCTGCACCCGGTATAAGTCTGAGGAATGTGTAGGATGCCCGGCAACCGAGTGTTACCGAGGTAGTCTCTAGCCTTCTCTCCTGTAAGGGGAGCCTAGTGCCGCAGGTGCGCCGAGCCTCTTCTTCATAAACCCTATCGAACTCACCACTAGGACTATGATTGTGGCAGCGTAAGGGAGTGCGCCGAGAAGACTGGCGGGAACCCCGTACTCCTGCAGGTGGAACTGGAGGACTTCAACGCCGCCGAACAGGAATGCTCCAAACATGCTTCCAACGGGATTCCACAGTGAAAATATTGTTAACGCTAGGGCTATCCATCCTCTGCCCATCATAACGCCCTCTCTCCAGCCAGGAGTATAGGAGAGGGTTACGTAGGCACCTCCAAGACCTCCGAACATTCCTCCCAGGAAGACGCAGAGATATCTGACTAAGTACACGTTGACACCTGCTGCATCAGCTGCCTCAGGCTTCTCCCCAACAGTCCTTATTACTATTCCAAGCCTCGTTTTGAAGAGGATTAGCCACATCACTATTGAAAGCGCTATGCCCAAGTACACTATCGGATCATGGTAGAAAAATCCTCCGACGAAAGGTATTTCAGATAATACTGGTATTTGGAGCAATGGAAGCCTGTCTGGAAGAGGCTGGCCAACATATTTTGCTCCTAGGAGGCTACTGACCCCTGTTCCAAGCATTGCGAGAGCTAGTCCTGAAACAGTCTGGTTAGCTCCGAGGCTTATGCTCGTGAAGGCATGTATAAGTGAGAACAGGCCTCCGGCAATCATTGCTGAAAACAAGCCTATCCACACTGATCCCGTTACCAGTGTTGCAGCGAAGCCTGTTAGGGCTCCGACCGTCATCACGCCGTCCAGCCCAAGGTTTAAGACTCCCGACCTTTCACAGTATACTTCGCCAAGGGTTGCGAGCATCAGGGGTGTTCCAGCTTTAACAGCCTCAGCCAGTATTGAAGCCGTTATATCCAAAATCTTCTTCCACCTGCCTCCAGTACAATTCTGTACCTAGCTAGAACCTCGCCGCTTATGACGAAGAGTAGAATCATCCCGTTGAACACGTATACGAGGCTTGACGGCAGTCTGAGTGAAACCTGTATTGCATCACTGCCCACCATCAGGCCACTTATGAAGAATGATGCCACAAGTGTTGCCACTGGGTTTAGTCCTCCAAGCCAAGCAGGAATTATTGCAGTATAGCCGTAGCCGGGGGATACGCCTCTTATAAGCCGCCCATGTATTCCAGCAACCTCTCCTACTCCAGCTATTCCAGCAAGCCCTCCGCTCACCAGCATGACCAGTAGAATACTCCTAGACACACTTATTCCAGCATACCTAGCGGCTTCAGGATTGCTTCCAACAACCCTAGCCTCATAGCCGATTCTAGTCCTGTTTATCAATATATATAGAAGAAACGTTGAGGCAAAGATTATGATTAGAGTGTAGTAGTTTATTCTCGTTCCCTCTAGAAAGGGAAACCTAGCGTAGCTTGGAAAAGGATCTGTCTGAGGAAAACCCCATTGAGTCAACCCTCTCCATGGGCCAGTTACAACATAATCGAGCAATTTTAATGAGATATAGTTCATCATGAGAGTAACTATAACCTCGTTAATGCCGAGTTTCGCTTTCAACAGAGCTGGAAACAGTGCCCACGCTGCCCCAGCGACGAAGCCTGCGAATAACATTGCAGTAACACTGAGGCTTGGAGGAAGATTGGAGTAGAGTGCAACCCATGTTGCGGCCATTGAGCCAAGTATAAGCTGGCCTTCAGCACCTATGTTTAACACTCTCGCCTTATATGCAAGTGATAGCCCCACTGCGCATAATCCTATCGGCAGGGTTTTCACAATCGTCTCAGATAAACTATAAGGGCTCCCGAAGGCTCCTGTGAATATTCTGACGTACGCATCCACAGGGTTAACACCATATGCTGCAAATAAAACACCTATGAACGGAAGGGAGAGTAGCGCAGCAAGTATTCTGGTAAGTACGCTGAGTCTTCGAGATATGGTTGGTCTCTTCTCCAATCCTACTCTCAGCTTCAAACTCATCAATTTTCACACCCTTATCTCAAACAGGTTCAAACTCATGATCACGACCCTCCCCCAGTCATTGCGAGACCCACTTCGCTGACCGAAGCTCCTTGCTCAAACTCCCTGACAATCTTACCTCCCCTCATTACGATTATCCTGTTGCTTAATGCTAATACCTCCTCCAAATCCTCTGAGACGAGGATAACACTGCTTCCAGATGATCTAAGCCTGTGGAAAACCCAGTGAACGTAGTTTGCAGAAGCAACGTCCAAGCCTGAAGTAGGATTGCTGGCAATAATTATCTTCGGGCTTATTGAGAGCTCCCTGGCCACTATCAGCTTCTGAATGTTCCCGCCAGATAGTAGGCTGACCGGAGCATCTATGCTTGGAGCAACTATCTCAAACTCTTGGACAAGCCTTTCTGCTTCCCTTCTTATCGACTCCCTATCCATAAGCATTCTCTTTGAAAACCTTTTACTTAGCTTCATAATCATGTTGTCGGCGACGCTTAACTCAGGTGCCACCCCATACCTAAACCGGTCTTCAGGGATATGTGCAACACCTAGGCTTATAATCCTCTCCGGAGGACTCTTAGTAACATCTACCCCAAGTATTTTAACAGAGCCTTTCACAGGCTTTCTTAAACCCGTGATTGCCTCAACGAGTTCCCTCTGGCCGTTTCCCGCAACCCCTGCAACACCTAGGATCTCGCCCTCCATAAGACTTAGTGAAACATCCCGCACTGCAATAATCCCCCTATCGTCTAAAACCCTCAGATTCTCTATTTCTAGGACCTTTTTTAAACCGGTTTTAAACCCTTTTGCATCAGGCTTGAATTCCAGAGACTTACCGACCACCATGCCGACCAAGTCAAGCCTATTTGCTTCACTAGGCTTAACATCAGCCGCCACAACCCTCCCCTTTCTTAGAACGGTTATGGAGTCGCTGACCCTAAGAGCTTCGTCAAGCCTATGAGTTATTAGAATAATTGATTTGCCTGTCTCAACCATCTTTCTCAAAGATTTGAAAAGCTCTTCAGATTCAACAGGTGTTAAAACGGAGGTCGGTTCATCCAAAATAAGGAGCCTGACATCCCTGTAGAGTGTTTTAAGTATTTCAACCCTTTGCTGCTCCCCTGTTGAGAGCTGCCAGATCCTCGCGTCAAGATCAACGCTTAAACCATATGTCTTCGACAGCTCTGCCACCCTGCTCTTAATCCTGTTGACAGGTATTCTCAGCCCTTCTTCAAGGCTCAGAGTAATATTCTCAAGAACTGTAAGCTTGTCGACCAGCATGAAGTGCTGGTGAACCATGCCTATTCCCAACCTTAAAGCAGTACTTGGTGAGTCTATGTTAACTTTACGACCATCCATAATTATCTCCCCCGCGTCAGACCTATACATGCCATAGAGTATTCTCATCAAGGTTGTTTTACCTGCACCATTCTCACCGAGAAGAGCATGGATCTCTCCAGTTTTCACCCTGAAATCAACTCTATCAAGCGCAGTGACAGAAGGAAACCTTTTCACAATTCCACGCATCTCAACAAGATAGTCATGATTACTAGCCAAGCCTTGTCATAACCTTGTTGAGAAAGAAAAAATTTGTTTGGAGAGACTGTTTTCTGGGTTCATCCTGATGGTGATCCTATTATGTTGTCTAGGAACCAGTTCATCTGCTCCGTGAAAAGCTGCGCTATTGTTGCCCTCTGTCCTTCAGAAACTCTAATGTTACCATCCTGATCCCTGATTGGACCGATGAACGGGTCGAAAGGTATATTGGCATCCTTCATCAGTGCAAGCCTGTTAATAACAGCGTCATACACGCTCATAGATTGGCCTGGCAGATACTTACTCTTCAGCTCGTCGACAAACTTCGGATTTATCGGCACACCAAGCTTTCCTCCAAGTTCCACTGCTCCCTCCTTAAGCAACCAAAGGTAGTCAACGTTAGCCAGATTAGTACTGTTGTAGATACCCAACCTTGTCTTCATAAGTATGTCAGCATAGATTGCCTCCCAGTGAACTATCTGGCCGCTGACAACAACATCAGGGCCAACATCCTGCATTGGACTGTAGTGTGAGAAAACGTAGAGCTGCTTCCCCTCCTGATACTGCTGCTGGGCAAACTCAACTATGGCTGTAGAGTCCTCGGTGAAGGCAAGTGTATCAACGCCTAGGCTTACGAGAGATTGAGCAGCTTCCCTAGCATGAGTCGGATCATACCATGCGAAAAGCCATCTCACATAAACTCTTGCATCAGGATTAGCTTCTTTAACGCCTAAGGCGAATGCGTTAATATGCCTAAGGACTTCTGGTATTGGGTAGGCAGCCACATAACCTACCTTATTGGTCTTGGTTAAAGCACCCGCCATCAGCCCATTAAGATAATACACTTGGTAGAAGTCAGCGAAGTAGGTGCCAGAGTTAGGGAGCCTTCTGAAGCCACTGCAGTGGAAGAACATTTTGCTAGGATATCTTTCAGCAACCTCTATCGTCGGATCCATGAACCCGAAGCTGGTTGTGAAAACAACGTCTACACTTTCCTCTGTAACAAGTCTTTCAATATACCTTGCAGCTTCAGCCTCAGGGACAGACTCCACGTAAACTGTTTCAAGCCAAGGAAAGAGTTTCTCAACCTGCCTCCTAGCCTGGTCGTGTGCAGCAGTCCACCCGAAATCTTCGACAGGACCAACATAGATGAAGCCGGCTTTAAGCTTCCGGGTTAGGGAGCTAACTTCCTGCTGAAGCGCATTATACCTTGATTCAAGATCATCATATTGTGACTTGAGTACTGCGTTCTGCAGAAGCTCGTCATACTGTGACTTAGGTACTTTATCGAATCCTCCTACAATGTATCCTACAGCTATGCCTACAGCAAGGAAGATGATTAAGAGAAGAACCACCATCCCACTAAGCTTGGGTAGGCTCATTTTATACTCACAAATGTGATGTGATAGAATGCCGCATTTAAGTTTTTACAACAAGGATGGGAAAAAAGGTTTCATATAATTTACATGAAAATGTTAAATCGGCTAACCTTGGAAAAACTGCAGGTATCGTATAAAAGATGTTTAGTAAACCGCCTTATTATTTGTAGGCCTAAGCAGCTTTTAACAAGGGTTTTAAAATGTCACCTGCCCCCGCTTACTCCGGCGACAAGAATATACGACACGAAAGCCAGAATATATAGTAAAACTAGTTGTAAACGACTATCCAAGAATTTTGAATTGCTGTAAATCCGTGTGTATTTTGGCTTTATTAGAATAGCATAAAACAAAAAGGGCATGATAAATAAGCAGGGAAGTATGATCCCTACAACCCAAGAGAATGGTGCACCCCCTCCGAAAAATAGGTGAAGAAAGAGGGGTGAAGAAACATATACGAAAATGAAGATTAACATGAGGAACATGAAGTACGAGTAGAACCATGCGTATGTTTTCAAAATTATTTGAAGCCTTATTCTTTCCATCGGGTGGCTGAATAGCCAGACAACAACTAGCACCAGTAATAGAGGAATAATTCCGAGCCACCGCCTTCTTCACTTCTACAGCGTCAGGCAAGCCAGTTAAGACCCCACTAAGCGTGCTCAAAATTAAGACAAGTTAAATGCTTCATCCACCTGATTACTCATAGCCGCCCCCCTCTGCTGGATTTTAATCTTTGATATCTTTTTAAGAGAAAGATGATGTAAAAAATATATCTCAAAGGCTTATGCTGGCACATGTATTCAAGTAAAACCTCTTTTACTAGAACATGCTTAACATGGTTATTTATAATCAACCCTGTCTTATAATGGTCTTAGTGGTGGAGATGGAAGAGAAAGAGGAAGAGGCGGAGAGCCTTGAGCAAGAAGTCTTTAAAGCACTAGACCATCAGAAGAGAAGAGACATTCTTAGGTTTATAGGTGAACGTAAGGATTCCACCTTCACCGAGATCCTGAACGCAAGTAAAGTATCTGATAGCCCAACCCTTTCCTATCATCTTAGGATCCTCGCACCTTTTATAGAGCAACGAGAAGGAAAAATACCATCTTACGCCCATAGGAGGAGATGCATACAGCCTTCTACTGAGGACAGCAGCATATGATAGGTTTGCATTGTTTCACAAAAACAAGTATAAGGTTACATATTGGGAAATACTATAATCTGGGTTGTAGCAATTCTTGCAGGCGCATTTTGGAAAGTAGATTCCATGCTCTTGATTATTCTTTCATGCTTGACGGGGGTAAGCTTATCAATAATTTATGAATTGTTTGAGTAACTTCTTTCATTAAAAGAATCTAACGTATTTATGCCTCTTAAATTTGAAACTTATGGTTGAGGTGCCTTTTAATTTCTTCTTCGTCTCGCACAGTGTAAATGTGTTTCGGCTTTAACTGTCCTAGAGACCTGCCTTCATTAGCTCTTCTGCTTATCTCCTCTTGAATAGCCTTGTAAGCTGAAGGCTTAGTGATTATGAAATCCATCATTTTAAGCTCGTACGCTATGCTTACGCTGAAGTCGCATTCACGGGCAAGATTGTTGAAAAGCTCTGTCTTAAAAGCCTCTACGTTTTCAACCTCTTTTTCAGGTATGACTAGGAAAACAAGTTTTCCAGGGTTCCCCTTTACATTATATAGTTCCCACCATTTTACATTAGGTATCTTAAGCAGAGCATCGTTAACCTGCCTAGTGTAGATTCTGCCTCCGATGAAAGCCCCCATCTCCTCAGGAACCTCAAAGTCCACTAGGTCAACTGTTCTGCCGAGTATTTTCACCTTTGGAAGAGTAAGAGTAAGCTTGACTTCTCCTACCTCCACACTCAGCCTGCACATGGGATCCAGCACCTCTATTAGGTCTCCGGTTGGGTATCTTATTAGGGGGAGGCATTCTCCTGGGCGTGTAATTAGTAGTTCCCCTCTCATGCCCTTCTCCCATTTAAACCATGGGACTGCATCAAGATTGTAGTCTCGGCTGGCTTTAGCCTTCATAACGTCCTCAGGGTTAGCTATCTCAGGGATAACATCTTTAAGAATGTAGTATAAGCCTTCTTCGTCGCTATATATTTGAACAGCTTGAAAAGGCATTTCAGTGCTTCCAAGACCCTCGTAGAAAACCATGTTAACATATTCCTTCTTAAACTTATCTAGGTATGGAGCTATCGCCTCAGTGTAGGTGAGTCCCATTTTCCCTGTTTTAACGATGTTCTTCAGATTCTCGTAATTCATTCCGTGCAAGAATATTTTGCAGATAAGCCCAGCTAGAAAATTGGGAACCTTGTATTTCTTCCTGATTATCTCTTCAACAGTATTTTCTACAAAACTCGGATTATTCGCTACCCTGATTATAAGTTCGAAAAGAAAAGGAGTGCCCATCATGATGTCAAAACTCTTCCTCTTCGAAGCTTTCTTTAAAGCGTCGAAGAAATCATTCTCGCTTCCTAAGGGTGTTGAAAGATAATCCTCTATCTGCATTTTCTCAGCACACATGTCTATGAGAGAGGCGGAGAGTAAGGGGTCTCTCCCTCCGAAGTTCCATCCAGAGAACCACGGTCTTATACCTAGGATGTAGCCGAACATTGCGAATGTTGAGACTATTTCATCGAGATCCTTCTGGCCGTAGTAGAACTTCTTCGGCTCACCTGTGTACCCGGAGGTCTGCCAGTATTTAACAGGTTTTGCGAGAAGAACCTTCTCCAGCCCGAACCTCTTTATGCAGTCATATATAACATCGTAAGGAGTTAAAGGAAGGGCGTTTAATTCTTCTAAACTGTTAATCTTTTTCACTCGCCCCTGGTATACCGGCGATTTTTGCGATACCTCAGTTATCTCTGATAACATTTGATCATGATGGGCCTTAAATTCCTCAGGGGTCTTACAGAGAAGATTCTTTATGTCTTCAACCATCTTCGATTCCATAATCCTGTACTTATCCATGCCCAGGCACCATAATCCAAGGCAATTTTTCTAATGCATTTAAAACTTATGATTAAAAGCCAGTCGTTTACAACTATAGAGAACGGAAAAATCCTGTAGCAGACTAGATTAAATCGCTACATTAGCCACATATCTTGAAGTAAGGCATAAATGTTAACGAGAGCCATATGTTTGTAAAGAAATGGTTTATGAGGTTGCTTTGAGAACAACTGTTCCAATACTTTTGTTAATGGGTCTAGGCTACTTATCTAGGAAAACCGGCCTTTTAAAGGCAGGGGATGAACGAGTTTTAAATGCTTACGTTTACTATTTTGCGCTTCCATCACTCTTCATAGTAGATTTAGCTGAAACCAGG
>JAWCNV010000006.1:83443-84726 GCA_038848185.1 Thermoproteota archaeon
GATATTCATAGTCTTGGCAGCATACACCTTGCTCCACCTTGTGTTGAGGTTTTCCAGAAAAACGTTCTACCTACTGGTGTTGACAACGGTTTTCGGAAGCACCGCCTTCTACGGTATCCCATTCCTCATATTTGCTTTTCCCGGTGTTGCTGAACACTCGGCTACGCTTGCTGCAGCATCAATATCCATTATAAGTGTTTCAATCTCAATAGGGTTTCTAGAGCTCTATCGGCTTGAGGCTCCTGGTTTGATAAAGGGCTTAAGAATCATCGGAAAGAGGATTTCTAAAAATCCTCTGGTCCTCTCCATATTAATAGGTCTCTTGATATCCCTTATTAACATAGATATTCCATACCCCTTGTCAACCATGCTTCACATGCTGGGAAACACAACTGCAACGGTAGCGATCTTCCTGCTGGGCGTCTTATTCTATGGCAGGAGCTACAGGAGGTTAGTGGAATCATTTGGTTTAAGCCTTCTAAGAATGATACTATTGCCCACAATCAGCCTCTTCATCTCTCTGCTGATTGGCCTGCCATCGTTAGAGAGGACTGTTTTGATCATAATGCATTCTGTTCCATTAGCCGTCTCAATGATAATCCTTAGTGATCGCTATGATTTCTACAAGGAGACTGTTTCTTCAGTTATTTTACTCTCTTCTTTAGGTGCAAGCATCTACCTAAATATCTGGCTTCTAATATCAGGCTCCCTCTAAACCTGCATAACCTTCTTCTGGATAAAAAGTTAAACCCGGTTCTTAGTCACGACTTCAATCATCCTGTCAGCTAATTCAGATATTTTAAGCTCTTTTAGGCCTGATAATGCTGTGTCCAAAGTGTTGTTCAATGGAGAGTGCCATTTCTCAGGTATACCTTTGAAGCCAATCATGGCTCCAATTATAGAGCCAACTGTTGCACCGTTGCAATCCGTATCAAGCCCACCAGACACGCTTAAGCATATGGATTTCTCGAAATCCCTGTCGCCATAAAGCAAAGCTAGAACAACTATTGCCGCATTGTTTATCGTGTGAACCGGGTGGTAACGCCCGTATTTGGCCATAGCCTTCTCATAGGCGGTTTCGAAATCGCCACACTTCTTCCAGAGGTTGATGCAGCATCTAACTGCCTCAGCCAGCCTGCTTTCCCTAGGTATGCAGGAGAGCCCTTTCTCCACGATTTTCAATGGCTCCGACTCAGCGAAGGCTGATGCAACCATGGCTGCCACCAGCATCTCGCCGTAAACCCCGTTCTTAACATGAGAGAGCCTGGCATCCCTGTAAGCCA
>JAWCNV010000006.1:84826-93414 GCA_038848185.1 Thermoproteota archaeon
GAGAGCCCTTTCTCCACGATTTTCAATGGCTCCGACTCAGCGAAGGCTGATGCAACCATGGCTGCCACCAGCATCTCGCCGTAAACCCCGTTCTTAACATGAGAGAGCCTGGCATCCCTGTAAGCCATCTCCGCCGCACTCCAAGGTCTCACCGGGTTTGCGTAGCCCCATGGATCAGCCCTTATTTGAGCACCTATCCACTCCCTGTAAGGATTCCAGAAAGTCGCTGTCTCAGGAGGCTTCAGACCGAGAGTAAGGTTCCTGTATGCTTCCCTCTCAGCAGTGTAGGTGAGGTTGAAGGGCAAGCGGCTTAACCATTCTTCAGCAACATCATCCGTCACGAAGCCGGGTCCTTTTCTCTCTAAAACAAGTAAGCCGAGTATAGTGTAATCTATGTCATCATCCCTAAGAGCCCTAGTGATGTCCCACCGGAGTTCTTTCCCTACACCGGTTGTAATTTCAGGAATATAGTAGTTAAGCGGGTAGCACCCTGCCTCCTTAAGATATTCGTCTATCCTGTTCTTTGACCAGCCTTCAACAGGCTTCCCCAGCATGTTTCCTATGACTCTACCGAACCAGGCCCCCAGCATCCTGTCTCGAAGCTCATGCCTACTGTTCCAAGTTTCTTCGTCCCCAGGTGGATTCGCATTTCTCCTTATTTCTTCCAGCCTGTTAGGCTCAACGTATATCCAACCCGGTACCGTAGGGGAAGTTAATATTTCCTCATATAACTCGTCCAGCTCCCTATGTCCCACCTTCAGCTTGTCGAACGAGCCTAGTCTTTCCCTATATTCTTCCACGTTCTTCCCCTCTTCAGCTGCCTGAATAAGCTCGAACCCCAGAAGCTCCAGTTTCCTGTTAATAGTTAACATATGCCAACTTATCAAAGTAAAACAATTAAAGTTTTAAGTTCGACAAGCCTTGGTAACTACAGATTCAATAAATGATGTTTTTGATTCAGTATAGGCAACACGATTAAAACGATGTTTTGCTGCCATTATTTTCTTTATTTCATAGTATTGCTGTGCTACATCGGGATGAGCACGTAGGTAGTCACGGAATATGAGATGCTTTTTAGCAAAGTTGCTACCATACCTCATTAGATGCAAATGATATCCCACACTATGAATTCCCTTACCCAAGCAGTAATACCAATCAGGGTTTCCCTCCTCAGGAGTAACATCATTGTATCCTATTCGCCTAAGCAGAGGGACGCATTCTTCCGCATCCGGTGCATTGTTAACGCATACCATAATGTCAATAATTGGTTTAGCACCCAATCCAGGCACAGCGGTGCTGCCAATATGCTCAATAGCTAAAGCCTTATGCCCAATAACGGCGAGTATATTCTTCTTTTCCTCCTCGTATAGAAGTGGCCATTGAGAATTATAATCTACTATTACTATTGGTCCTGGCATATGTCTACTGAACGAGCCTAAATGAACCTATATTTATCATTATTGTGTCGGTTCCGTTTTATCCAACGTTCATCTAATGATTCTAAAGCAAGTCTAAAGGGTTAAATTCCCCGTTGCACCCTAACTATACTTGTGAAAAAGAAGGCTATTGACCGAAGGCATGTTTACGAGTTGCTTAAGCAGGTTCCAAAGGGGAGGGTTACGACATACGGGGCTTTGGCTAAGGCTGTTGGGCATCCTGATTCCGCGAGGGCTATTGGAGCATTAATGAGGAGCAACCCCTATGCGCCGACTATACCATGTCACAGGGTTGTGTACAGCAATGGAAAGTTGGGTGGCTACGGAGGAATGAAAGGGGCGGGAAAGAAAGCCAGGATGCTGGCTAAGGAAGGGGTTAAAATTAAGAATGGCAGGATAGTTGATTTTGAAGAGTATTATTTTGAGATTAACCCCCAAACTCGACCTTCTTTTCCTTAACCCATCTGACCCATGCTTCATCTCCTATTCTTCTCCTCAACGCCAGAAGCCCCGCTCTCCTTAAGGATGTGACTATACCCCTATCCGGGTCATACCAGCTTAGGAATTCGCTGCAAGGGAATTCGCTGCAGTTCCCACAGTGTTCAACCCCATGCTTCTCCGCACACTGCCAAACCGGGCAGGCATCCAGCCCCATCCTGCTTAGGAAGAAAGGTTTACCATTCGTTTCTACGCAACCAGCACAGTTCCGCCCATGGCTCTTACAGGCCTCGCAGTAAGCGCCGCATGGAGGAATGCTTGATTTCCCCATAATGCTTCTATAAACACTTAGTCCTCCACCACTATTTATGCTTGGGTTAGAGGAACCTCATACATATGGAAACATTTTTCCACCATTAATTTTTAACCGTTGAAGGTAGCGTGGTTTATCGATTACATTTCCCCTTTTAACTTATATATTTCTCCGGAAAATAATCAACAGGAAGAAACGTTTGGGCAGGTGCTTGATCTGCGAGAAGGAGTCTCTGTTAATAGCAAGTCAGCTAGGAGTCTGTTTGAAATGTATAAGAGAGAACCCTGAGAACGCTGTTAAAACAGCCAAGCAGGTTCACGCGGAAACTAGGAGAAGCTTTGGGCTTCCACCTGATATTCCCAGGAATCCGGAGGGTTTAGCCTGCAGTGTCTGCGCCAACGATTGCAGAATAGGGTTGGGGGAGAAGGGATTTTGCGGCCTGGTATTTAATTCAGATAACCGTTTACAAAGGTTGGGCGGTACGCCGGAGAACGGAGTTTTAGAATGGTATTATGATCCTCTCCCCACTAACTGTGTCGCATGGTGGTTCTGCCCCGGTTGCACGGGCGCAGGGTATCCCAAATATGCTTACAAGCCTGGTGTTGAAGAAGGATACGTGAATCTCGCTGTGTTCTATGGGAGTTGCAGTTTTGACTGCCTTTTCTGCCAGAACTGGCATTTCAGGCAGATGGCTCAAAGTTTGAAGCCTCTCGTAAGTGCTGGGGAGCTTGCTTCTAAAGTTGACCGGAACGTTTCATGCATATGCTTCTTCGGGGGAGACCCTTCTACTCAGATGATGCATGCTCTTGAAACCAGCCGGATTGCTCTCGAAGAGGCTGAGAAGGAGAGGCGTGTGCTGAGGGTATGCTGGGAGACCAATGGAAACATGTCGAAGGCTTTCGCCTTAAAGGCGGCGGAGCTTTCCCTGAAGAGCGGGGGCATCGTTAAGTTCGACCTTAAAGTGTGGGACGAGAATCTTAGTAAAGTGCTTTGTGGAGCTTCTAACAAGGCAGCGTTAGAGAACTTCAGGGAAATAGGTGAGAAATTTCTTAGGCAACGCCCCGAGGTGCCTGTTTTAACGGCGAGCACGCTGCTCATGCCGGGCTATGTTGATGCGGTTGAGGTTGAGAACATAGCTAGGTTCATATCCAGCATTAACCCTGAGATCCCCTACACGCTTCTAGCCTTCTACCCTCAATATGTTATGGACGACATGCCTACTACAAGCAGGAGGCAGGCACGTGAATGCTATGAAGCAGCTAAGAAACATTTGGAGAAGGTTAGGGTAGGGAATGTGCACCTCCTCTCTCAAGAGTGAAATACTCTAAACACTGTAAGCCGATATCTTTTCAACAGCCTGCTCGGGTTTAAGCTCCTCCTGAGCCCCAGTCCCCATGTCTTTCAAGGTGACAGTATTATTGTTAACTTCTCTGCTGCCGATTATGGCAGTGTACTTCGCATTTCTTTTTGAAGCGTAGGAGAGGGCTTTGCCAACATCCCTCCTAGTTGAGTCAACAATAGTTGGAAGCCCCCTTCTCCTCAGCATACTTGCAAGCTTAGCGGCGAGGACATCACCCTCCTTAACCATGCTCACAACCACACACATCACGTCGTCTCGAGGAACAGTCTTCTCATCTATTGCGAGGCTTAACCGGTCTATCCCGGGTGCACAACCGACAGCCGGAATATCCCATCCTAAGAGCCCCGCAAGCTTATCATATCGACCTCCACCGTTGACAGCTATCCTAAGGTCCTTAACGTATACTTCAAAAATCATACCAGTATAGTAGTCGAGACCTCTAGCAAAACCCATGTCGACCAGAAGCTCGCCAACCCCGCTGGCCTTGGCAAGCTCTATTATCTCCCTCAGGTCCTCTAACTGTTCAACGGCCCCGGGAATATCCCTCAATGCTTCACCCGCAAGCTTAACAGCTTCATCAGTATCCCTGCTCTTAATCTCCCAGAGCCTCCTAATGATGTCAATAGCTTCTCCACCCTTTGGGAGATTACCCAGTATTTCAAAGGCTTCGGCAAGCCTCTCCTTATCTATCAAGCCCAGAACCCTGTCCTGAACATCCTCCTCCACATTCAGCTGCGTTAACACTGCTCTCAAAACCCCTTCATGCCCTATCTTTATGTAGTAATCCTTTATTCCAAGACCCTCCATCAGTCTCGAAGACACTTCGAGGATCTCAGCGTCTGCAACAGGGCTTTTAGACCCGAATATTTCGAAACCGCCCTGCTTAAACTCCCTGTACCTCCCGTGTTGAGGCTCATCATACCTGAAGGCGTTCAAGACATAGCCTATTTTTATCGGGAGCGGGGCACTGCGCATCTCCTGTACGACAAGCTTCACAACGGAGGCTGTTGCCTCAGGCCTTAACACAACCTCTCTACCTCCAAGGTCAGTGAACCTGTACATCCTGTGCCTAATCTCCTCACCTGATTTCAACTCGAAGAGCTCTAACGGTTCAATCGTGGGTGTCTCAACCTCTTGGAAACCGTATATTTTGAAGAGCCTCCTTATCTCGCTCTCAATCCTGTTTACCTTCGCCTTCTCATCCGGCAGCAGATTCCGCATTCCCCTTAGAGTCAGCTCCTCGTCCCTAATCATTTTTCTTCCCCAGTTTCCTTCCCCATGAGAAGGGAGGAAAGCATGTAATAAACTATTTCACTCCTCCTATCTACTGTTGCGATTATCAACGTCTTCCTGAGAGAGTATGCGTGTCTCAAAATATTGTAGAGCTTCGTGACCGGTAGAGGTATGCCTTCAACAACACCATAAACAAGGTATTTCGCAGGCTTTGAACCGTATTCCCCGGCCTCGTAAACCTTAAAGTCTATGTCGAAGCCATAGCCGTCTTTAACAACATATCCCTTGTCTCTCAGATCCTTATATATTAGGTATCTGAGCCACATCTTACTGTCCTGCTTCTCCAGGAGCCTTAGATACTGGTTGAAGTCAAGCGGCTTAGATTTTTGAAGTAGCTTAAGCTTATTCTGGCTCATAAGGTAGAGCGCTTCAAACGGCCTCAGTATAAGCAGGTTACTCCTGAACTTGAAGCCGTAGCCCTTTGAATCAAGCCACTCCACAGCGTTCTCTTCAGTAACATAAACCTCGTCACGGCTCTTCTTCGCCACGATTGGGAAATTAGGCTCCTTCTTCTCCTCCATGCTCATCTAAGCCACCGGCCGCCTTACATAATAGTTCAACAATGTCGAAAGATGTGAAGGAAGCATTAACCTTCTCATTAATGAAGAATTCTGTAACCTTTTCTGTTAGCAGCGACTCGTCAAGCTCCTTACCCTCCAACATTTTTTCAAAAGCATCGAGTTTTTCAGGAGGCTCGAAGACGAAGCTCCCTGAAATGCTCACCCTCTCTAAAGTCTTACCCCTAGTCTTAACCCGCATCCTTAGAAAACCGTTTATCAGCATCTTTGAAAGAAGCACTGCACTCTTCTCCTTCAACATCGCCGAATACTTCGACTGAACAGCCTCAGATATACTGTTCTTCTTAAGCATCTCCCTGGTTTTCCAGAAAACCTTCTTATCCACGAGCCCCAGCCTTAAACCCTCTAATTTAAAGTTCAACTCACCCGATAACACGGATCTAACTGTTTCGAAGAGACTTTTTGCAGAAACCTGTTTTCTTAAAACCTGGTCTAACCCTATGCAGTTCTCTCTGAGTTTACTGATCCTCTCCTTAACCATCTGCTCCTTCGAAAGCTTTAAGCTAGCAATCTCCTCGTAGCTTCTCTTCAAATAGATCACTGTAAACCAGCTGGAGAGGTTCTCCTTCTCCAAGTGGAGAGTCTCCCCCAGAACCTTGTTGAAGCAGAGAACATAGTCGTTCGTAACCTGAAAATTCTTCACGTTGTTCCTCTTCAGCATGAAGCCTATTAGAGAAGCGTGGAGCCCGCTGTATTTTTCATCCTTGGGCACTATCAACCCGATTCCAACCTGGTTTTCATCATGAAGCATCACGTCTCCCCCGTGAAGCCTGAAAAAGTATTTCAGGCCTTTCCTATTCAGGTAGCTGACCATGAAGTCCTCGTCAGCAACCTGGAAACACCCTAGGCTAACTGTCTTGCCTCTATTGCTATGGAGAATTACGATTGGAGCCTCCGGCACCCTAGTTCTGCGGTAAAGAGCCTCGAAAACCGATAAAGCCTCCTCAATACTTCTGTTTCCGAGAGCCAGCAAGCTAGCTTTAGCAGTAGGCTGGGAGCTCGAAGAAATCACCCTCCTACATCCAGGATTTTCTCTGGTTTACCTCTAAAAGCTTCTTTGGAGTTACCTCTGTAAAAACGTATATTGGGGCATCTGTTTCTCTTTGAAGCTTCTCCCTCCAATCTTTACCAGTCGCGATAAGTATGAAGACCCCCACTATATTAGCCTTAGCCTTCTCCGCCAGCCTTATCAACGCTATATCCGTCTCCCCGGTTCTAATAGCATCATCCACAATAAGCACGTTATCATCCTTCTTTAAGGAGCTTTTAGGAACATACAGAGAGCTGACTACCGCGGAACTCCCTATCACGTAGGTGGCCTCAAGAAAATCCTTCACCCCAACCTCTTTATGTTTTTTCGCTATAACAAGGTCCGCGTTAAGCTCCTCAGATATGAATGAGGCCAGTGGAATACCGTCTACGGCCGCAGTCATAATCTTGTTTACCCTCTTCCCTACGAAAGGGAGCACCGCCTTATGGCTGATAAGACGAAGCAGGTTAACATCCCATATTACACTCGAAGAGTCGAAGTAACCAGACTCGTCGAAAACAAGCTTGCTTAAAATAAGTTCTTCAAGCGGAATCTTGTCTGCGAGTATCTGGTAGAGCTCTTCAACTCTTTCATCAGAGGGAAGCACGTGCCCCTTAGCATATCGGGCTAAAACGGTGACAGGCAGGCCGGTTATCTGAGACAGCTCATTATAAGTGTACCTGCTCTTAACCACATTGAGCAGAGACACCATATTTATCTTCTTCCTAACCTGCTCCATCCGCGGTCTGCTCATCACTGATAGATATCAACAGGTTATTTATTAATTAGCATTTTCATGTAAAAAAACTTACTGTCTAGTCTAAGGCCAGATTACCCACGCGGTTGGGAAAAGGCCCTTAAAACAGCCTTAAAAAAGGCTGTTAATCAACATTTTTACATAAACTTGTAATTTTAACGTAGCTGTAAATTTCGAAAGATATTAAAAAGTGCCTTAGAAGGCAATGCTGATACCTGTTTATCCCGATGTAAAACGGGCCCGCTGGGATTTGAACCCAGATTATTACAGCTTAGAGGGCTCGGCTTAAGTCTGCCGCCATATCCAGGTTAGGCGACGGGCCCGCTTACTGTCCTCCTAGGATTTATTAAAATTTTCCAGTTTATTCCCCTTTACTCTATTATTATCAATGGTCTTCCGGGCTGCGTCGGCGGCTTCTTCCCAATGAGGGTTGATGATTCATCCCTAGCGATTTCATCCTCCCTAATTATTTCAACACGGCATTTGAACTCTTTCTCAAGGAATGGCTTAGCCTCATTCAGAATATTATGCTCCCCTGACATCAGAACCTGTTTTAAAAGCCTCCTATACTCCTCAGTCATCGCAGGAATGTTTTTCATAGTTTGACCTATGAACCTGCCAAGCTCCTCTTTACCGACACGGGTTGCATAACGAGTTATCGTTTCCCTTATTTTATCTCGGTTTGTCTCTGCTGTTTCAACTATTTCTTTGAACGCATTGTTCTTCCATTCAGCGGCAATTATGATCCTAAGCCTTGTAAGCGATGTCTTTTTCATGGCTTTCAGTATCTGATATGTGTCTTCAACGAGCCCCTCTAAGTATTTCTCTAGGAGCAGGGGCGTCTCATCCGCCTCAACGATTCTCGGCCATGGAAAGTTGACGAGTAGGGTTTCTTCACCAAGCTTGCTCCATAGTTCCTCCGCGAGATGTGGTGTGAAAGGATAAAGCAGGTTAAGCCATGTTTCAGCAGCCTCCTTCAAAGCTTCAGAATCCGGTTCCCCGACTCTTCTCAAGTACCATCTTAAGTCATTCCTCAAGCCGTAGAGGGCTTCGCTCGTAGCTTCTCTTATCTGCATATTTTCAAGAGCCTCCGTAACGTTTTTCACATGTCTCTTAACAGAGCTTCTCAGCCATTCCTCCATGTGGCGGTTTCCACTGGAGCCTTGTCCTCTGGGAAGAGACAGTACAAACTTGTATATGCCTCTAAGTAGGTCAATGTTCTTCTTCGCTTTTTCACTCTCCCAGTTCGGATCCTCTAATCCTTCTGCGGAGAGCAAGAGGGTTATTCTAGTAGCGTCTGAACCAAACTTCTCCAACGCGTCCCTCATAGATATGAAGATTCCTTTAGACTTATGCATGGGCTGCCCTTCTATCCTTAGGAAC
>JAWCNV010000006.1:93512-95198 GCA_038848185.1 Thermoproteota archaeon
ACCGTTAACCGATATTTGCTTGGGCCACTTCTCCTCTGGGAAGATGGCTACGTGATGGAAGATGTAGAAGGTCAAATGGTTTGCGACGAGATCCTTCCCAGAATTCCTAAGGTCGACTGGATACCAGTAGTCAAACTCCTCCCTGAGCCTTCTTAAAAACTCTGGGGGGACTCCTGTTTTCCTCGCAACCTCCTCAGGAACACCGACTCCGAGAAGCACGTAGTCATAGAATTCCTCCGTAAGGTTCTCAGGATTTAACATGCCTTCGTTAACATATTTCGACACAATGTAGTACGCCATATAGACCGTTGAGTCGCTGAGCGTTTCAACTATTTGGTCTGGGAGCCAGGGTACGGGTGTGCCCAGTCCAGAGGTTCTTGTGAAAGCCCAGTCGTCATACCAGTTTATGAAGTATATGAAGTTCTCCTTAACCTCCTTCGGATTAATAGTCATTCTGTTTAATGCCTCCAACGCCTTATTCTTCCATTCAGGCCAGGAATATCTTAAGAGAAACTGGTCTCCAAGTATTTTAACGTGGCACCTTGTGCCGCATCTGCATACCACAGGAGAAGGCAGTTCGAGAAACTCGTCTCCAGCACCAGTCTTCCTCATCTCCTCTACAACCAGTTCCTTAGCCTTCTGAACAGGAAGGTTTGAGAATCTTCCACAGTTCTCAAGCGTAACCCCTTTGTGAAACTCTTCCTTGTAAACTAGGCTCGTAGCCTCCTCCAGCTTGGGGTCAGATTGGCTCCTTATGTTAAGCTCCTTAACAAGCCTCTCACAGGGATTTGAACCATACTTCTCAGTACTTATCATAGATATATTTTTTATCGAACGAACCTCATCAGGATTAAGCCTATACTCCCTAAGTACCTCTTCGTTCTTCTTCAAGTCTTCAAGTGCCATGTAGTCATAGGGAGCATGTGCCGGAACACTGTAGACAACTCCTGTTCCGAGAGAAGGATCTACGAATGAAGCTGGAAGAACGGGGACAGTCACGCCTGTGAAAACAGCCTCCACCTTCCTGCCTACAATCTCTCTGCCTTCAAACTCTCGTATCTTGGAGACGTTCCTCGTCTGGTCAGCCAGCTTCTCCAGAGTCTCGATGCTCACAATCCATTTCTCACCATCAACAAAGGCTTCAGCGTAGGTAACGCTAGGGTTAATCCAAACGTTTGTAACTCCGAAGATTGTTTCAGGCCGGAAGGTTGCTGCAACCAGATAAGTGTCTCCAAGTCTGAATTTAACAAGGTAGAATTTTTCTGGGAAAACTCCCTCGCCGCTAAGCCTATCGTGGTCGCCTGTGGAACTCTTATCTCTTGGACACCAGACAACCGGGTGTGCACCCTTCGTAATGTAACCCCTCTCCTTAAGCTTCAAATACTGCCACCTTACGAAAGTACTAAACCCAGGGTTCAGGCTGGTTGTGTGAAACTCCCTACGCCAGTCTACAGCCAGACCATAGTCCCGTAACGCTGCACGGTTTTTCTCAGTATAGTATTTGGCGAGGTAAACAGGGTCTTTGAAGCGCTCTATCTCATTCCTCGGAACACCATCCATCTTCTCTAGTATCTCGATTGTTTTCTGGTCTCCCCGCCTTATCCTGTCCGAGATGCCTGTTATCGTTGTTCCAGTCCAATGGAAGGCAAAGGGAAACAGGACGTTAAATCCTCTTTTACGCTTGTA
>JAWCNV010000007.1:0-81907 GCA_038848185.1 Thermoproteota archaeon
CAGGACGACGGAGAATAGTGTGAGCTTCACTGTGCCAGAGAGCTTTGAGGAGGGCAATTATGTTCTCATGGTTAAGGCTACGGACGGGGTGAACACTGGGTATGACATCATTAACCTGCAGGTCTTGGAGAGCCTCCCCGTCTACACGCTGAACGTTTCTAGTAATGTTGGCATTCAGATAGCAGGGTCAGGAACCTATGAGGAGTGGAGCAACGTTACTTTAACTGCTCCTCAGACTGCACCTGTGGAAGGATTTTTAGGAATCTTGGGCGGAAAATACGTGTTCCAAGAATGGACCGGTTTCACCAATACGCGTCAAAACACTGTCAGCATAATTGTCTCCGGTGAGGAAAAAACCTTAACGATGAATGCAATCTACGCTCAGGATTTAACTGTTGTCTACATTGTTTCAGCAGTGATATTCTTAATAGCGTTGGCTTCAGCAGTATTAATCATTAAGCGTAGAAGAAAACCAGTGTCACCTCCTGCATCACCCTCTCAACCAGCGTAGACACAAATCAGTTCCCCTTTATTTTCTAAACCCTTTCTTTTCAGTATCTGTTACAGAAAAAGATTTAATATTGCTTTAAGCCGTCGCAGACTGCATGGACTATGATGTGATAGAGGTTTCCACAAAATCCAAGCAACAGTTTATGGAGGTAACTCCCATGATTGAGGAACGCGTTAAGAAGAGAGGGATTAAAAACGGGGTCTGCTTCATCTATGTTCCGCATACAACTGCCGGAATAACTGTAAACGAGAATGCTGATCCGAGTGTAGTCAGAGATATCCTTCACGCCTTAGACCGTTTAATACCTGTTGACGGTGATTACACTCATTTGGAGGGTAATGCTCACGCCCATGTGAAGGCAAGCATAATTGGACACAACGCAATCCTGCTCGTAGAGAATGGTAAACTCGTGTTAGGAACTTGGCAGGGTGTTTTCCTATGCGAGTTCGATGGTCCTAGGATAAGGAAAGTTTTAGTGAAAATAATGGGTGAATAAAAATGCGTAATTAAGCCTTTTAAGATCACAGCGTGTTAACCCATGGTTTCAGCATGCAGGTAGCGACTACTGTTCTAAGAGTAGGTCGGCGATTGGAAGCCTTAAGACCCTAGGCATCCCCATTATGGAGCCTGCTGCTTTCCAAGCATCCATACTCCAACTCCGTTGAGCAGGGGATTCAGAACCCTTGTCCTTTAGGGAGAGGGCTTTCGCAAGAACCGGGGAGGAAACTATAATGGAGGAGACTAAGCCGCCTATTAGGCTGAGCGGAGAACGCATTGCAGCAAAAAGTAACCCAGAGAATAAGCCTACTCCGATGATGAGTATGGAGGCGGATAACATGATTGTCCTCGACCTCCTGCTGAGAGGATACTCTACGAAGAGAACCCTGCCTCCAGACGCGTCAAGTAGAACCCTGTAGGTCTTTCCTTTATATGTGTACTCCATGAGCCAGAAAGGATAGTGTACTAGCCCAAGGTATTCGACCTCAACCCTCTCAACCCCTTTAGACCCGCTGCAGCTCTTACTTGCTTCAGCCATCGCCTGCCCCTGTATGAACCGGTATGCGGTGTTATAGGCCTCTGCATAGCTAACCGTAGGCATGTAGAACCTGCTCTTCTGAGCCTGAGTAGGGTTGAAGAAGCTCCGGCCCCTAACCGAGAAGGAGAGGCTCCGAGCGAAATCATCCAGCCATGTTCCCGTATAGACTGCTAATATGGGCATGTTCCTTGTTTCCAAGTAGTTTGCGTACCTGCCTCCGTAGGAGCATGAGGAGTAGGCTTTGCAACTGAAAACATGGTATGGAACATTATAGAGTTCAGCCCTGAGAAGATTAGCCTCAGCGTTGAAATCGTCTGGAACACCATACCTCCTCAATATGAAGTTAATCACTTTACGCCAGGCTGACGGGCTATCTACGTATGACGGGAACATGTAGTACTCCCATTTCTTACCTGTTGAGACTTCGAAAGTATGTCCGCAGTAGGGGCAGACAACTATTGAAGCCCCTTGGGGAGCAGTTATAGTGGCGTTACAGTTTAAGCAGACTAGTGTCCTAAGACTCATTTCCACTTCTCCTCCCTCACGTCGCTCACACACTTATTCGCTAAAAAGGCTCCGACCCCCGAGACAAGTATGAATAAGCCTGCGAAGATCATGCTCTGAAGCAACAGGGTTGAGAAAAGCGCACCCGCTACCACGGCCAATATGCTCCCTAAGAGGTAGAGAATTCTTTGACTCATGAATACTGGTTCTGAGACTCTTAGGAATTGCAGGTTGTAGCCTGAGACACTGACCCGGTACATTCCACCCCTATACTTGTATACTAGGCTCCATAAGGGTGCCAGTAGTATCCAGAAGGAGTTCACTTTAGACTCGCAGGAATAATAGTAGAAGCCGTCTAAGCCCTTGGAGGAGCGGATGTTCTCCCTCAGATCGTCTTCAACCCTGTCCCTAAGCTCATCCTCAGCCTCTTCAGGCAGTAGCTCGGAGTTCAACACTTGCAGCCCAATCTTTTTCCAGTCTACTGATGCTAGAGGCTGCGGATCATTAACCGACTTAGCCTGGTTAATCAACTCCTGTAAACCGTATTCAGCAGCCTCCCTTCTCGCTTCGACAGCAAGCCTCAGAGAAGTGTTGAATGACCCCCTCTCCGTAACGGTTCTAGTAACGTATGACTTACCTCTTTTCTCCGTGACCCTCCTGAAGCCTATCCACTCACCTCTAGCAGAGACATCGCCGAGGAGAATAGGAACATAGAAACCTTGCACCTCAACTAGCTCCATCTCGCCGTAAGCTTTACTCATATCAGGGTCATTCCTCATCCTGTTCCAGAAAGCATTAACAACCTCATCCCTCGTGCGCGTCGGCATTATGAATATGTCAAACCTTCCCTCTGAAAACCAGTTCACTGTGCCACAGTATTCGCATACGCATGCTATTGTTTCAGGAGTATAGTTTAGCGGCCCACCGCAGTTAGAGCATTTGAATACCTTTTCAGACTCTGTTTCAGTCAACTCCTCTTCCTTGAAACTATTACTCCAACCAGAACTATGATTATGAGGGATACACTCAGGTTTAGCATAAGGTTGCCGGTGACAAGTGTTAACATTAGTGAGGCTCCGAGGCTTGAAAGAATAAGACCCCAAAGCAGGTAGTACCTCCAGTCTCCAGCAATGGCGGAGAATAGAATCGTGTAGACTCCTAAGGAGAGAAGCGGGATAGATATTAAGATTATGGGAGAAGTGTATCCTATTGAAGCTAGGACACCGTCAACGCCGATGGACACTAGAAGGATGGCTAACGCATATCCGCCGTAGCCGATTCTTCTCCCACCCATCGCCTGAATCATCTAGGATAGCTTAGAACCGCAGTTCAAGCAGAACTTTGAGCCTTCAGGTATTGAGGACCCGCATTTCGGACAGTTAACAGTCTGAGGCTGCAACGGGGCACCGCAGTTCATGCAGAACTTAGCTGCACTCGGGTTCTGCGTTCCACACTTTGGACATGCAACTGTCCCAGTTGCAGCGGGTTGAGAAGGCTGTGGAGGAGGCGGTGGTGGAGCCTGTATTGTTGAACCACAGTTGGGGCAGAATTTGCTTGTAGAGGGTACTTGAGCCTTACAGTTTGGACATATTACCATTGGGGTTGCGGCAGCCTGCTGCATGATCTGGGGTATTAACACTATACCGGTTCCTGCTGCAGCTCCTTGAGACTTGCTTAAGGATTCGGCAACACTCTTAGTAGTATCCATTGCCATCACCTGTGTGGCTGCACCACCAGTCTGCTTAATCCAGAAGAGCCTATCCCTATATTCAGGCGTCGTGTCAACACCCTCAAACTTAAGGTCGACAACATCTATGCCCACACGCTTAAACTCCTCGTCTATCGTAGCCTTAACCTTGAAGGAAACCTCCTCCAGCTTAGTGAACACGGATACAAGATCGTATTTAGAAAGCTGTGTTATCAGCCTCTCATTCATGAAGCCTCTTAGAAAATTGTTGACAGCATCGGTTGTGTAGGCACTCTGCCCTCCAACGACCTCCATGACAAATATCTTGGGATCCTCTATCTTAAACCAGAAGGAACCGTAGAACTTCAAAGGGGCTAGCTCAGTGGTTTGCCCGCTAGCTCCAAACAATCCTTTAAACTGCTTAGTTGACACAAATATTACGGTTGCCTTGAAAGGCGTTGTCTCGAAGCCGGCTATTCTCGAAAGAACTCCTGTTATAAGTGGAAGATTCATTGTTGTTAAAGTATGTCTGCCCGGCCCTAAAACATCGTATGCCTTACCGTCCCTGAAGAATATGGCGGCCTCATATTCGTGGACGATTAGCTGCGCGCCCCAGGTTATCTCCTCTTTCGGATACCTCCAAACAATGTCTTCTGCTGAAGCTCCTACCCACTCTATTATCTGAGGCATTTTCAGACACCCCCCTTAAGAGAGACTATTGCATCCTCCCTTGAGGCGAATGCGGTTTCAAGCTCAATAAGTTTCGCCTCAAGATTCTTCAAAAGGCTTGGAAGCGCGTCAAGGCTTCCAGAGCTAGCAGACTTACTCGCCTCCTGAGCGATGCTGGAGACCTCGTCGCACAATCCGAGAAGCCTATAGTCGTGATCCATCAGCTTATCCAGCTCTTCCTCACGCACCTTAACCAAGTCGAAAAAGCCTGAGTAACCGTAGTCCGCGTGCTCAACCTTGTTTACTACTCTATCCAAGATTGCGGAAACCCTATTGAGCTTTTTAAACAGGCTAGCTTCGTCAGAATCAGCTGCCTCTCTCAGAACGCTCTTCATGTGAGACCGAGCGGTTTCAAGCTTCTTAACCATGAAGCCTCTTAGAAGCTTGTCTGCTTCCCTCCTAACCTCTTTCTGCTTATAGCCCCTGTAGCCAGGTATGTATGAGGCTATCTTTTCTGAAAGCCCCCTCTTCTCCTCATACTTCTTTACGAACTCGCTCATGAGAAATACTTGCATCAAGGTAACTTAAAAACATTACTTATTGAAGAATTTATAAAATTTTAATTTCTTCTAACGGTCTTATTTTCAGAACCTCAGGATTTAAAAGGCTCGGAGGAATCTTCCCGCTGAGAACAGAAATAATGTTTTCAGCAGCAGTTTCGGCAAGCCTTCTTCTTGCTTCAAATGTTGCGCTCGCTATGTGCGGGGTTAGAACCACGTTATCCATGCCTATCAACGGGCTATCAGGTTCAACGGGCTCCTTCTCGAAAACGTCTAGTGCGGCTCCAGCTATCCATCCCTCCTTCAGAGCTTTCACCAAGGATTTTTCATCAAGCACGGCTCCCCTCGATATGTTTATCAGGTATGATGTGGGTTTCATGCTTTTGAGCTCATTCTCACCTATCATTTTAACTGTCTCCCGGGTTAGTGCCGTAGAGAGGATTAGGAAATCCGCCTCCCTGAGAACATTGTTGAAAGGCATGTAGGTTATGTCAAGCGTCTTCTCGACATCGGTTTTCCTAGTTCTACTGTAGTAGACTACTCTCATATTCAGGCCCCTAGCTTTCTCAGCCACAGCTTTTCCAATAGCTCCGAGCCCTATTATCCCGAGGGTTTTACCGCTTATCCCTTGGCCAAGCATGAATGTGGGGGACCATGCGATCCTCCATAAGCCGTTTCTCAGAAACCTGTCTGCATCGACAATTCTCCTCGCGACTGCGAATAGGAGTGCTAGGGCGAACTCTGCAACCGCGTCTGTTAAAACCCCGGGAACATTCGTGACATAGACTCCCCTAGCAGTCGCCTCCTTCAAATCCACGTGATCATAGCCTGCACTCATAGTGCTTAGAACCCTTAGTTTACCAGCCTTCTCCAAGACCTCCTTATCTATCTCGTCTCCGAGAAGTATTAGAGCAGCATCCTTGTCCTCAAGGCTTTTTATCAGGACGTTTCTCGGAACAGGGTACTCTGAATCATACATCTCAACCTCGCAGTAATTTTTAAGCAGTTGAACGGCTGACTCCTGTATCCTTCTTGAAACGAAGACTCGAGGCCTAGCCGCATTCATCACGCTGCTTCAACATCTAAGGATTTTATTAAGCATTAAACAGCGTAACGTGAGAAAATGTGGTTTTCAACGGGGCTAGCGTTGGGAGGGTGTTAAAACCATTATGTGGGGATAAGCGTCTCCATGCTTCACAAGCCTCTCATGCTCCAGATTCAGCCTTATTTCCGAGGAGATTTTCTTCACGTAGTCCGGCTTAAGAGTTATCAGCACAATCTTCCCATCATCTTCCAGAACCTTCATCATCTCCAGCAGGCATTTGCTGTAAAGAGAGTATGGTTTAATTCTGGCCACGGGCCTAGTGCCATAAGGGGGATCCGTAATAATCCTGTCAACCTTAAACCTTAAAGTTTTAGAAAGCTTCCTGCAGTCAACTTTCTTAAAAATTATTTTCTCTCTGACTCCCATAGCCTCAGCGTTTAAAACAGCACCCTCAAGAAAATAATCTGAAACATCGAAGCCGTACGCCTCCACTCCTCTTACTGCAAGAACTGTTTCAACAGGTATAGTTCCGCCACCGCACATAGGGTCGAGCACCTTCATCCTAGGCTTAATTTCGGCAAGCCTGATCATAGCGTAGGCTATAGAAGGCTTGAGGGGAGCAGGATGGTTGAAAACCATGTATCTTTCGGGAGAATGCTCTTCCTTGGAGAGACTGACGAAGCAAGCATCATCAATAATCTCGATGAAAACGTTTACTTCGAAGGTCTCCAAGTCTACTTTAAGACGGTACTTATCAACCAAGGCTTGGCCAGCTGTCTTCTCAACCTCCATGCTACTATACTCATGCTCACCCCGTCTTCTACAGGTCACTCTAAACGAAGAGGCTTTTTGGAGACCCGCTGGAAAGTCTACCTCCATTATTTCCCTATAGATTTTTTCAAGAGACTCCCTGCTCCTCTCGACTTTAAATGAACCCGCATACTCTGTGAGAGAATCTACGCTTCTAAACCTGTTTAACCATGTATTTCTAAAAGTCGGCGTATCAACAATAAGCTTCCCCGAGACCCCTAGAGGATTCTCCTCAAAAACAATGTTGAACCCTATCTTCTCCTCTAGCTCTTTTCTAACGATATCTTCGATACCAGGCGGGAAAGCCGCGAGAAGCCTTGGCACTCCTAATCATTAGAGTCAAGACTGTTTTATAACTCTTAAGGGAAAAGGATGCACAGACTAGGTGCCTATCTGCAGTAAAGCTTGAATTTGAACCTAATCTGGTTACTGTATTATACCTATTCTTCGCAAAACCTCTAGAGAGACCTCAGGGGTTAACCTTTCAGGCCTAGACAGCCCCTTGAATACTTGAGATACGTAGATCAGCATGGAAACCTCGTCATCATTTAAGGTTTGCACCCTAATGTTTTCAAAAGACTTCAGGACATCCTGTAGTTCAGGATCTATTGGGCTTGTTGTAAGTAGAATCAGCCTGTTAAGCTTCTTACTCTTAGCTATCTCCATGAGCGGCTCAATACTGCTCCTAGTTAATCCCTCCTGGGGCTTCGGCGCCTTAACGATTATTCCTACTGTAACGCCTCCGGAAGTACTGTCTGTAAATAGTATGTCTACCTCCCTTTTTCTAGTTAGGGATATGCTTATCCTCTTTCTACCAATCAGGTTCACCTTGCCCAACCCGCTTTCAATAAGGGTTGACACAGCCTGCTCTAAAACAATGCTTCTCTCCGAGGTTTTTTCAATATTGTAAAACCTAGTCAATATCTGGTTTTTAACGTCACTGTCTGGTTCAACAGGGATAATGAACTCGCCGAGTGGTGGACCTATCTTCATAACAGCGTCCATCGCAACAACAGTATCAACAAAACGTGGTTCAGTAATTCCTCTGTTAATCCTGTCTGCAAGTATCTCAATACATGTGAAGCATTCTGAAAGTAGTCTGCGTATTTCACCTCCCGAGTTTGCCCAGAGAAGTTTAACGCTGTTCATCGGAAACATGCTGGAATAGCCTTCATTGCTTTTATCCAGGTATAGGGCTTTCACATATCTGTCAATTATATCCTTAGCCTCCTCTACACTTATCTTCTCAAGGCTTATCGGGGTTAGAGAGACCCTGCTAACTAATGCAGGTGCAACCCGGAACCTCTGACTCTTTAACTCCTCAAACATCATGGGTGTTAACAACAAGAGTATAAATAGCCCTCCAGGCCCACTATCTATGATCCGTTTCAAAGTGTGGAAGAAAATATCAATATTATCTTGCGTAAGTGTTTCAACCTCGTCAACTACGATTACGAAAGGAGCATTACTCGTTAATTTCGATAAATTGACCAGCGTCGTCAAGAATTTTAAGGCGTTGTCATCAGACTCTTTTAAATAATCATTAAGATGCTTCATACCCCAACTTCCGTAATAGGAGCTTGGCAGCCACAGTATCCATTTGGTTAAAGTAAGGTCCACAAACCTTCTGGTTCTGGATGGTTCAAACCTTGTTTCAAACATTCTTTCAAGCTCTTCAAGCTCAAGTTTAACAAGCTTATTTAGATCCAGAGTACCCCTTTCGATTAAATCCTCTATGGCCCTGAAATCACTTAAAATCTTGTCAAGGATCTCTGGCGCCTTCCTCGACCCCTTCATTAGAAGCATTGAAAGCAAATCGGCTCTAACAATCCTCTGGAAAACAGCAGAGTCAATTCTAGAAAGGATCATCTGGTGAAGTTTCAAAGACAATTCTCTCAGAAACGTCTCTCCGCCCAATGCTTCAACAACCTTAGATGCGAAGAAGATTAGAGAAGGCTTGAAAACGGAATCCTGAACTGTCGATAAATATGATAACGGTTGATCCGGTTTCTCTTGACTCAACAAGTATTGAAGATGCAAGGCCAGATGTGTCTTCCCGCTTCCAGCATCACCAATAACTATATCAATCTTAGGCTCCTCAAGCCTAAATGAATATCCTATTTCCTCCCTAATTCTTTCAAGAGCATTAATCCTAGAATATCCTCCGAGTATCCATATCCTCGTTGGGACAGGGGTTAGTGGAAACGGGTTTGATTCTAACGATAATGAAGAATACCTATTTAATGATTGCATAATGATACACTCCCCTTGCGGTTCTTATACCCTCAGACGGATCTCCACTTCCTACGTGAAGCTGCATCGCATAAGGGTTGCTACTGTTCAACCTTATAACTCGCCTATCAAATTCTTCACTACTGATATTCAATTCGTCCAATACTTTCGTCCTGAGAAGAGATATTTTTACGTATGGTGCTATGGGGCTTGCCTTAATAAGACTCATGTAGACCGATCTTAAAACTTTAAGAAAAAGTTCGTCTGAAACCTCTTCCGATTCAACCTGTTTAGCATATTTAACTAGAGAAAGCTTCCCAAGTTTCCCTATGCAGAATACACGGCCCGATTCGGTAGTTCTATACTTCTTGGCAACTCTACCCTTCTCCGTAACAGGTTCAAGATAGCCCCTCTTAACAAGCTCTTTAAACTCCTTCTCGTTCACACGGCTTTTCCTCTGTATCTCCTTTTTAGAAACACCTTTACTATTATCAGCGAGAACTAGTGCAAGCAGTTGGAATTCGTTCAGCCGTTATCACCCTGTTAAAATAGGCTCAGGTGATTTTTAAAGCTTCCCTATAAAAACAATTGCAAGCTTAAATATCGCAATATGAAGTTAAATCAGATATCAGAAGCAGCAAATGAGAAGGAAAAAGTCATTAAAAGGGAAGATTAAAGTATCGTTTCCAAATATTAGGTTTGAATGTACGCTCTGTGAAAAATGCTGTATTCAAGATGACAAAAACAGGAGGCAGATAGTTCTGACCGGAAAAGACGTTGAGGAAATTTCAAGCAGGACGAGTCTTAAGACAGAGGATTTTGCAAACGAAAACTCTAATGAAAAATATCCATTTATCATGAAGCTTGTGGAGGAGAGATGTTTCTTCCTAGAACCAAGTGGTAAATGCAGGATCTACTCGAGCAGGCCGCTAGTATGCAGATTCTATCCTTTCGTCATGCATAAGTTTGATGGAAAATACGTGTTTCACGCAGACCCCTCTTGCCCCGGGCTGGGGAAAGGAGAATATCTTGAACGGGAATATTTTGAGAAGCTTGTTGAGGAGGCGGAGAAACGCTTAGGAAAAGCTCATTAGACTGTACGGGGAGCCCCGCAGTTAGGGCATTTCGACTCGCTCTCAGGGAAAACAGTCCCACAGTATTTGCATGAAACAGTTGTCGATAATGCTTTCGGAACCTGGGATGGGTGAGCAACCTGTATTTCGATTATTCTACTGTTCGCATCTGGACGCCCATCTACTGCAACAACTCCCTTCAGACTCCACGTTACAACTCTGTCAACACTTTTAAAGGAAGGTTGTGCCCCCGGCGGGATGGGGATTTTAAACTGGAAGCCTTGAATAAATCCTTCAGGTATATGCATCGCTCCAATAAGCTGAGGCTTGGCTGAGAAAAGTATTGCGGACTCCCAAACCTGTTGATCAACCTCTTTTTTAAGAGCCTCGTTGTAAACCCTTCTTATTCTCCGCACCTGTTCAACGCATTCAAGCTCACACCTGATCTCGGTGCAATCAAACTCCTCTTGAGACTCAACTTGGACAACACCCTCCACAACATCGCCGAGGACGAATAATGGTTTCTTCAGGGTTACGGATACATTGGCCTTAGGAGGAGTAACCTTCTCCTTCAGCTTTCTGAATACGCTCATCTTGAGTAAATGATTCTCTCGAAAGATTTAAACTTTAAAGTTCATAATTCCTCTTCCTTCGGAATGCTAGGCGAACCATCTCAGAAGTATTCTAATAGTTTCATGAAGGAAGAGTTAAATCAACCCGCATAGATATTTCGCTGCCCTAGCTACTTCACCGTCGAGTTCAGAGCACTGTGTCGAATCGTTCAGGCTTTCGATAACGATGAAACCTTCGTAGCCTAAATCGTGCAGCGTTTTAAAGGTTTCATCTAGGTCGACATTTATGCTTCTGAGCCATTCCTTGTTTACAGGATCATTAACGTGGACAAGTTTCACTTTATCCCCGCATTTTTTAAGGTGTTGCATCAGGGTTTCGTCTTGTGGTCGCGCCATCGTGTTTCCAACCTCTAGGCAAAGACCTACTTTCTCCGAGCCGACATCCTCAAGAAAATCGATAATTGTTTCGGAAGTTTTGAAGTAATGGTTAACAAATTCCACAGCAATATTAACATCATATTTCTCAGCGGCATCTAAACATTCGTGGAAAAGATTTAGCGTCCACTTGTAGGTCTCGTCCATACTCATGTAAATGGGGATTGGAGAAATTCCATACATTACTGTTCCTCCTTTTAGCCGGGAAGCGATTTCAATAGCCTTCCTTAATCTATGGATGATTAACTGTCTATCCTTTTCTTCCGGAAGGATCTCCAGCCCTGGGGAGAAAGTTGGTACGGTTATGCCCGAGGTCTTAAGGTTTAGTTCAGCCAGCCTATTAGCCAATAAATCTATTTCCTTCTCAGCCATATCCATGGGCCAAAACTCAAGAGGATATTCGCAAAAATCCACGTAGGATAATCCTGACTTTGCGATCCTGTTTAAGATTTGTGGAAGTGTGAAATTGAATGTTCTTCCAGGCCATCCATAACACTTCCAATATACGCGGGTCATGATTGAAGGCTTCATTGGCATTAGAATCTCCTCCTTTCAACCATTTCCAGCAGAGGATTCTCATCAACTTTTAGAGGAAGCGGGATGATTTCTCTCCGTCTTGCAGACTCATATATTGCCATAATTACTTCAAGCGTTTTACGACCCTGCTCCCCGCTGCACGGATGCTCAACACCCTCCTCCATGCTTTTTATAAGTGCTTCAGCCTGAAGCCTAAATGGATCTGATTCTTGCGTAACGCTACTAGCTTGCCAGTCCCTCTCGTTTTTCCCTCTATATTTTAGTGGCGGGTTCCCTCTTTCATCAACCTGAATCACACCATCTGATCCATATACCTGTATGGCGCAGTAAGGAACGTTTTTCTTCCACCATCTAATCTTGTTGACACGATTCAAATCCTTGAAGAGGCTTTCCTGTGAAAAACCGACCTCTCCAAGTCTAGGTCCGCCAGAGGAAACTTGAGATGTTTCTATGAATGCCCTTAACCCGTTTTCAAACTCCACGTATCCAATTGAAGCATCCTCAACGTAATGCCCATATCGCCTTCGCTTCTCATATGCATCGATTTGCCCGAAAACCCAGTTTACTGTTTCATCATTGTTAATGAACCTTATTAAATCAATAAGGTGGGTTCCATCTGAAAGAAGGTCACCTACCGAGGCACCGTGAATCAACTCTGGTTCCCCTATTATTCCAGAGTTCAGCAGGTTTTTCGTCTCACTGTAGATTTTTAGAAACCTTCTCATGTGGCCAATAGCCAATTTTGCACCAGTCTTTCTACACGCCATTATCATTCTGTCGGCTTCAGCTAGGTTCATCGCCATAGGTTTTTCACAGATTATTCCTTTAACTCCTTCTTCAGCAGCTCTTTCAGTCATCTCGCAATGGAATATTGGCCAAGTGCAGACACTCACAATGTCAAGCTTCTCTTTACGAAGCATTTCCCCGTAGTCCGTGTAAATGTTTTTAACGTTGTAGAGTTTACTGAATTCTTTGAGGCGAACCTGATCTATATCGGAGGCAGCTGTTATTTCTAAACCTAATTCAATGTATGCCTTTGCATGAGCATTCGCTATGCCTCCGCACCCAATTATTCCTGTTCTATACATGCTTATGACACTCGATGAAGCCGATTGTTTGATTTAAGTTTTAAACAAGGATTGAATGGGAAGGGTGCCTCACAAAGGTATAAGCAGTAAATTGGATAGAATCATTATTAATCCTCCTATAAGAAACGGGAGATTGATATTCATCGAGCCGAAGTACCCTGCCATAAAGGGGCCTATAATATTCCCTATGGAGCTTATGAAGGAAACAATGTTATAATCTCTCCCCCTAGTTTCATCTCCCGAATACCTTTGAATAAGGTAGTTTCTTAAAGTAAACCATACGGATGCTCCAAAAGGATCGTGGAGAAGCCATATGAAGGCAGAGGCCAGAAAACCTTCAGGAAGGGTAGCAAGGGCTGTAAACAATCCCTGCATGGTTGTAAACAATATGAGAAAAGACTTGTAGGAAAACCTCTTAGAACCCTTGATAATTCTGTCATTGTACAGCATTGGGATACCTAGGCTAAGTCTATGCACAGTCATCAGTACTGAGAGAACCTCGGGGGAAAGCGAAAATTTCTTTGAGAAGAACAGCGTCATAGTAAAATAGTGGGTGGCTGAAGACCCGGCTAATAGGACTATCCCTGAGAGAGACAGTATTTTAAGCTCCCTACTAAACTTCTTCTCAACATTCCTTTCACCTCTAACTTTCAAAACCTTTTTCTCCCCAACTACCCTGTTTTCCTTAAAGAAGAGAGCGAGTATCAGAAAACCAATGATTTGAAGAACACTTGAAATCGTGAATGCAGCTCGATAATCAAAAATGCTGACAAGCAGACCGGCGGAAATAAGGCCTATTGCCTGAGAGATAAACTCTAACCCAGCTATTCTGGAGTAAGAGGAGATGAAGCTTTGACGATCCTGCTCATACACCATTGGAGTGAAGACAGCACCCCTAATTGCTACAGCAGAGTCAAACATTGTTTTAACAATCGCTATCATAATAACCGAGTTGAAGAACGGGGTAAGTAAGTGTGAAAATCCTCCGAGCAATAGAGCGGAAATCATGAAAATCTTTCTACCGTACACATCGGATTTAGCCCCCAAGATGATGCTTAAAAAAGCAATAAACAGAGCAGATATTGTGAAGACATATCCAATATCAATAAGGGAAATCGAGAGAGAATCCATGTAAAGAGGAAGCAGGATCTCGTAGAGCCCAAAGGAGAAGCCGAAGAACCATGTAGAGATGGTTAGTGCGATTAGCCCTATCCTGTCAGCCATGAGCTCGTTGACAAGTGTTTAACCATCTTATAAGCATTAGTTTCAGATTCCCTAAAGTTTTAAAGCAACTCTTAGCTATAGGATTCATGGCCAAGCAAGATAGGATTACAAAATATTTTGCTGAGCCAGGCCCAGAAAACACGGGTGACTTAATAAAGGCTGTTGCTGAAAGAATTAAGACGGGCGATGTTAAGAAAGTGGTTGTCGCAAGCACTTCTGGAGAAACAGGTCTTAAATTTGCTGAGGCTTTGAAAAGCAATGCTCAGGTTGTGGCGGTGTCGCACGAGAAGATGGTTCCTGAGCTTAAGGATAAGATAGTTAAACTGGGAGGAGTTGCCACTGACGGTACTCACCTACCGCTACACGGTAAAGGTATGGATGAGGTTAGAGACGCTTTCTATACTCTTGGTCAAGGATTTAAAGTAGCTGTAGAAGTAATACTGATAGCTGCAGATAAAGGCTTAGTGAAACCCTATGAGGATGTCATAGGGGTTGGCGGAAGTGGAGAAGGAGCTGACACAGCGATAGTAGCAAGAGCAACTCCTACAAAGGAAATCTTTAGTAGCGACAAGTCTAAGAGGCTCGAGGTAAGAGAGATAATTGCTATGCCGCTTAAGAAGAAATGGTGGGACTAGTAGAAAGGTAATAGAGAAGGATTACGGCACAATCTTAGCTTCCGAATTTATTTTCCTCCAATATAATTCAAACAAAAGGCCCGAGGAACTAGTTTTTACTTCATCGATTAGACTTTTTTCAAGCTTCAATGATTTTTCGAAAGCGTTGTATGTGAGCTGCCTCAAATCCTTGAAAGAAGCATCCCCGTTTAAAAAGCGAGACCTCAATTCCTCCGCCTCTTTATGAAGCAAATTCTCTGTTGACTTGATCTGCTCACGTATCTTTGAGAAGTACCGTTTAAAGGAACCGAGTGTTTTCCTACTCAATCTTTCATGAGTCCACCAGATTGAATCAGAATCGTAAAAACTTTTTGGAGTTAGTTTTAAATCCGGTAGACCAGCCTCCATGAAAACCGGTTTGTAAATACTTATGCAGGGTGTTGACGTAGCTGTAAACCAGTGGATAGGTGTTTTTTCAAAAAGCTGACCAATATAGGATGCTGAGGTTTGGGAGGGTCGTGTTAGGATGCCAGCATGCATGCAGACATCTCTCATAGAGCCTTTTGCAGGAGTAAAGTTTTCGCCAAGCCTGTGGCTCCTCATAATGTTCTTAACGAAAGCTATATCGATCTCTCCCATCTTTTGCTCTAGGCAACCCTGAGTGTAAGCATGCCTCTCCCTTCCTCTAGCAAAATGTGTGTAAAACCAGTCTGAATAACACTTTGAAAAATCAAAATCCCTATCATCTCTACACCACCCTTTTTCCACTGCATGTTCAACAACGTTTTTTGAAGCAAGGTCCCACTTGTCTTTAATGGTTAAAGCGTTAGAAATACTCCTTACATTCCTAACCTTTTCTGCAACCCAGTATTTCCCAGCGGTTTCTAAAACCCAAGCCTCCCGGGGATCAGATATTATGAAGGAGTTATGGTAGTATGTTTTGCTTTTAAACCCGCAGTTACCGCCCTGACCATATTCCTCCAAGTATCTAATAATGAACTGAAGTGCCTCATACGAATCTCTACATCTCTCTAAGGCAAGCCTCAGTAGATCCATCCCGGTGAGACCGGTTTCAGATTTTCCTTCCTTGGTGAACACCGCCTCGTTTCCTATGGCCAATCCGAATTCGTTAACACCCATTTCAGCACCCCACATCCAGACAGGCCTCGAAATGATAATGGAATAGGTTTTCTTCACCTGTGGAACCTTAATGTAAGTGCAGTTAACAAATTCTTCATCATGCTCCATCCCAAGATAAAACTCCAGTGCTTGCGGCTCATTAGGTTCTCTATCACTATTCTTAGCAAAAATCGTTACATTCTCTTTACTTGAGTTTTGCAATATTACTAAGGTGTCACACATGTTTTTAATAAAATGGATCGTAGAAAATAAATCTTTCCAAGAGCTTAAGAATTAGAGAATGTAATAATGCTCCAATAATTGAAAAAAGAAAAAGTTAGTAGCTGCTTCCTGATTTTTCTAGCAAAAGCTCAAGCTCAGTTATGTGCTCCTGCTCATCCATTATGATGTGCCTAACCTCGTGTTCCAGCAGGAAATCGTAGTATCCTCTACCTCTCTCCTTTAAAATAGCATCATAGATTCTCCTGTAAGTGTCTACTGCCTCCTTCTCATCTTTCAGATTCTGTTCGAGTATCTCCTTAACAGTTTTAGCCGGATGGGTTTCAGCAATCCTCATGCTCGGGATTCCTCCAAGCATGCCTATTAGAGACCTAAACTTATCTTGATGAGTCTTTTCATCATTCGCGATTTCCTTCAGCCTCTCTATTATTGGTTCAGCATTCTCACCGTCAATAATCTCGGCATGACTCAGGTACTGAACATATGCAGCATGCTCAAGCTCAAGTGCATGGTTAAGCATTTTCAACAGCTCTTCCTTAGACATTTTAAATCACCATTTTGGGAAGGAAACCCTTTTCTTATAAGCGTTTTCCGAAAATCCTTATAAACAAATCTTACCAGTAACTGTATAATTGTCTAGCCCTAAGACAATAGAGAAGTCTGCCGGCTTCATAGTATTTATGGAGGAGGGCGGGAGGGCAAAGTATCTTTTTCTCAGAGTTGGCGGTAGGCTTGACTTTCCTAAGGGCAACATAGAGAAGGATGAGGATGAGCTTTCAGCAGCCCTAAGAGAGTTGAAGGAGGAGAGTGGGATAGCTAAAGTCAGGATAATCCCTGGATTTAGAAGAGTCTTAAATTATTACTACAGGAGGGGAGATGGGACGCTCGTCAGTAAGACGCTAATCCTATTCCTCGGGGAAGCCTTGGGAAAAGAGGTTTCAACTTCTTGGGAGCATGAGGGTTTCGAGTGGCTTAGCTTCGAGGATGCTGTTAAAAAGATCAAATACCATGGCTACAGGAAGATTTTGGAGGAGGCGGAAGAACACAGGGTTAAAATGGTCCAAGGAAGCTTGGAGCGATGGATAAACGGTGACACTGGCTTCCAAGCGTCTTCAGATAGAGGCGAAAAATAGTTTTCCATGTTCAAACAAGGCTTGCTCCACGTAACCCATGTTTCTAGCGTATTCAACTATAGAGTCATACCCGAAATCTATTTCGCTTAAACTGTGAGCATCTGTGCCTAAGGTAATAGGGATCTTCATAGATGCACATGCTTCGAAAACTCTTCTTGTAGGATATGCTTCATTCACAGGGTTTCTTAACCCTTTGCTGGAAACCTCAACCGCTATTTTAAGCTCGCTCACTTTCTCCAGCACGCTTAACTCCTCTTTCTTTAAAGAATCCGATGGCTTAAACCCCCAATTCCTAGCGACATCGAAGTGTGCAATAATATTGAACAATCCTGTTTCAACAGCCCTTCCAAGAAGCCTGAGGTACTTAACGTAGAAACCGTCGAAACCCTCTTCCTTAACAGCTGTTTCAAACGCTTTTCTGAACTTGGTGCAGTCTAAGCAGAGTTCCCCTATCCAGTGCACGCTTCCCATCAGAAAGTCGAAATCATAGCTTCCCAGTATGTCTCTAAGAATTTTCTCTGAACCCGGAAAATAGTCGACCTCTAGACCAGCTTTTAATCTTAAAACTGGAAACTGTTTTCCAACTTCCCTAACCTCAGACAAGTATTCTCCAAGCTTAGAAGGCTCAATAGAATAATACAGCTTCTTCATAGAGCCTGGCCTTACCGCCAAGTGCTCCGTGAAAGCTATCTCGTTAAAATCCTTTCTAATGGCTTCCTGCACATAGTCCTTGATGGTCGCTTTGCCGTCGCTGTAAGTGCTGTGAATATGGTAGTTCACTTTAACCATTCTTTCACAGGCATGCTTCGCCGCTTCCAATATTATTTAACGTTTTTCCCTCAGGGTCATCGTTGCTATTCAGAGTTATGCTTTGTTAGGAATACTCTTTTCCGAGCAATGTTTATAAACTGCTTATTTTTTAACCGGTCACAGTGGCGGTAGCAGGGGGAGCTGGGAAAACCGGCTGAGAGGATCCCTGATCGGGGTCGACCCCTTGAACCTGACCCGGGTAATACCGGCGTAGGGAATGCTACCTGATGCTCCTTCTTCTACCGCCCCGTGTAAAAAGGAGGTGAAAAAGATGAGAATAGGTTGGAGAATAACAGCGGTAATAGTGGTTGTAGCATCCGCAATAGTAGCTTCAGTACTATACCTCTACTTGAGCCAGCCGAAGCTTGAGGGTACCCTGATCATTTATGGCCCGAGGGGCATAACTGGTCTTGCAACAGCCCTCGTAAACGCTTTTAAAAACAAGTATCCCGATGTAAACGTTACCTTCATAAGCTACGGCATGGGTTCAATAGAGATAGCTAACAAGCTTATTCTGGAGAAGGATTCTCCTGTAGCTGACGTGATAATAGGGCTTCCAGAGTTCTATGCGAAGGTTGTGGTGGACGCGGGAGTTCTTGAACCATATAGGCCTCAAACCATTTCGCTGATACCTAGTGAAGAGATCTGGGATCCTTCCGGAACAGTGCTTCCTATGGATAAGGGTTTTGTCGTCCTAACTTATAATAGCACAATAATTTCGAGACTAGGTCTTCCACCGCCTGAAACGCTTGACGACCTACTTAGACCAGAGTACAGAGGCCTAGTATTCTACCAAGATCCCACTTCAAGTGGAACCGGGTTATCATTCCTAGTATGGGTGCTTTCCGTTAAAGGTGTTGACGAAGGGTTCAACTTTCTAAAGCAGCTTGAGCAGAACGTTAAAACGCATCCCTCAGGATGGACAACATCCATAATAGCTTTGAAAAGTGGAGAGGTTGCAATAGGATCAATGTTTAACACTGACGTAGGCTATGAGGAGACGCCTAACCTTACGAGTAGAGTTGTGGAAGGTTTTGTCTACAGGGAGGGTATAGCTCTGGTTAAGAACGCGAAGCATCCTGAAATAGCTAAGAAGTTCATAGAGTTCGCTTTAAGCACTGAAGCACAGAACCTTGTTGCACCAGAAGGCTATATGTATCCTGTTAACCCCTTAGCATCCGTAGAGTTATTCAGCTATGCGCCAATACCCTTTAACAAGGTAACTTTTAATAATGAACTCGCTGGAAACGTTGAACAGTGGCTTGAAAGGTGGAGGAGAGAGATAAAAACAGGATGATCGATGTTAAAAGGCTTCTGGCCTTCACACCATTTCTTTTTTTCCTAATCTTCTTCTATATTCTGCCCTTGGTCTTTTTAATCGGTAACGCTAGTTTAACAGATTTCTTAAGCGTCGTGGGCGACGAATATATTCATAGGCTACTCAATGGTACGCTTATTCAGGCTTTCCTATCCATGCTGTTAACTTTGCTTCTAGCTCTTCCAGTAGCCTTCTTCTTCGCAAGATACTCGTTTAAGGGTAAGAGAATGCTTGAATACGTTTTGCTAACAGTTTTTTTCGTCCCCGCGTTCACGATAGCTGAAGGCCTTATAGTTCTTCTGGGTGATAACGGTATTGTCAACATGTTTCTCTCCTCCCTGTTTGGAACAGGGGAACCAGTTATCAGGATCCTTTACTCAATGTGGGCGGTTGTGCTTGCACACGTGATATATTACGTTCCTCTTGCAGTCCTTATTCTTGAACAAGGCTTCTCCTCCGTCGACCAGGATCTCGTTGATGCTGCTAGGGTTTTCTCAGGATCAGGCCTAAGAACTTTTAAAGCAGCATATTTAAACACTTTAACCCCCTTCATTGTTGCCGCCTCACTCCTCGTATTCGCCTTCTCCTTCATAACCTACTCAACACCAATACTCGTAGGAGGAAGGTTTACAACTCTCGAGGTTGAGATATACGCTACTAAGTTCAGGCCAATATCCTCGTCGATAGCCATCATACAGCTATCGTTAACATTCCTAATCTCGATTATAATCATCCTGTTCAGAGAGAAACTCTTCACAAAGCCTTCTGCAGGTTATCCTGCTGAGGAACCTGTTTCCAGACTATTATCAAAGCCCTCAGGAGTGCTTCTGATTGCCTACGTTGCCATAATCTATATTTTTGAACTGACTCCTGTCGCAATGCCTGTTCTCAAGCCTTTTCTGGAGGCAGGTTATGACTCGCTTAGCCTTTTCAAGGATCTTTACAGCTTCAAATTTGGCTTCGGCCTTAGTTTCAACGACGTTTTTTTCCAAAGCTTGGCGATAGCAATCATTGTCTCAACGGTCTCCGTTTTTCTCTCCATAGTAATGGTCTGGTCCTCTAAGATTCTAGGGGGATTATTTGAAAGAACCATGAGTATCCTTATGGCTCTCCCCCTGACAATATCGCGGTCATCCCTCGCCCTCGGGATGCTTCTTTCCTATGGCTTCGGCGTCATCAAGCTGTATGGAAGCTGGGTTCTGATGGTTCTAGGCCAGTCTGCATTCATCATTCCTCTCGTAGTTAGAATTGTTGAAGCCTCTTGGAGCAGGGTGATTGAAGAATACCGTGAGGCTGCTGAGGTGCATGGTGCATCACTCTTCTTCAGGCTTATCAGAGTTGAGATTCCCTTGGTGCTGCCCACTTTATTAGCATCGTTCCTAATGGCGTTCTCCTCATCTTTAAGCGACTTCACCTTCTCAACTTTCTTCAGCACGCTCAACTTGATGACATTGCCGGTGGCGGTTAACATTCTCATAGATTCGAGAAGGCTTAGCTTGGCACTAGCCTTAACCTCGGTCATCACCATGCTCGTAATCATTGTGGAAACCCTTGGTTCACAGCTCTCCAGAGAAAGATTAAGGGTGATATAGATGGAGCTTGAAGTCAAGGATCTCAGGAAAAGGTTTGAAAGCTTCGAAGCGTTGAAAGGCGTCAGCTTTAAGACACCATCTCGAAAAACCCTAGCCCTCCTAGGGCCGAGCGGATGCGGTAAGACAACCACTCTTAGAATAATCGCAGGTCTCCTGAAGCCGGATGAGGGTAAGATTCTTTTCGACGGAAGGGATGTGTCTAAGCTGCCTCCCAGAGAAAGAAACGTGGGAATGGTTTTCCAAAGCCCAGCGTTGTTCCCAAACCTCACAGTATGGGAGAACATCGCGTTCCCTCTAGAAGCTAGGAATAAGAGTTTTGAAGAAACCAATAAGAGGGTTAGAGAAGTCGTGGAACTGGTGGAGCTTGCTGGGCTTGAAAAAAGGCGTCCGCACGAGTTGAGTAGGGGACAGCAGCAGAGAGTAGCGATAGGCAGGGCAATAGCATCAGAAGTTAGCATCCTGCTTCTAGACGAGCCTCTAACTGCTCTGGACACCAGTCTCAGAACAGAGATATCTGAAGTAATAAGGAATATTCAGAGGAACCTTGGTCTTACAATGGTCTATGTAACGCACAACCAAGTTGAAGCGTTCACCATGGGGGATTTCATCGCCACCATGTTCGACGGCCTGATAGATTCCTACGCAGATGTTCAGACAATGTATTCAAAGCCCCCTACGGAAAAGACCGCGAGATTCCTAGGGTTCATTAACAGGCTGGAGGCTAAAGCAGAATACATGGGTTCAGATACGGTCAGGCTTGTTTCCTCATGGGGAGAATTCAGGCTTAATTGGCATGGGCCTAAGCTGAGTGGAAAAGTGATTGTTCTCTTCAGGCCTGAAGACGCTTCGATTAGTCTTGATGAAAAAGGCCTGTTAGAAGGCGAGCTTTTAAACAGCGTTTTCACGGGTAGAAATGTAGTTACACGTGTTAAGACAAGCCAAGGCTTGTTTGAGTGTGCAGGAAACGATTTTTCTCAATACAAAGCATTATCTGGAATGGTGGGTAGAAGAGTCATGGTTAAAATAGACTTGGAAAAATCTGCTTTGATACGAGTTAACAATTTAATGGACTGAACTTAAGGTTAATCATTTTTCAGGCTTAACCTCTATGTCGAATCCCCAGTGGTATTTGAAGGGAGCAACCTCTCTTATCCTTCTAGAGGACAGGAGTCTTGTTTCGCAACCAAGCTTCTTAAAAGACTCCTCTATGCTAGCATACTTTTCATCAGCATCAACTTCTTTTTCCAAGAAAACATGGAGGTGCACTACCCCACCATCATTTTTAACCACGTTGCAAGCCGCGTCGAGATAAAATTCTGAACTCATGGGAAGATTCATGATTACCCTGTCCCCGACGCCTTTCAAATCTCTTTCAGACAGTGTTCTAGCGTCGCCAAGATACGGTTTAACTCTGTCTTCAACCCTGTTCAGCCTAATGTTCTCAACCAGATATCGGTATGCATCAGGGTTTATGTCGCAAGCATAGACTTTTACACTCGGGTTCTTCCTCGCAATAATTATGCTGAAGGGCCCTATGCCAGCGAAAAGGTCGCAGACAACTTCCCCCGGTTTAACAAGTGACGCGACCCTAGCTCTCTCAGCTGAAAGCCTCGGTGTGAAGAAAACTTTTGAAATATCGAGTTTAAAGATGCATCCGTGTTCTCGGTAGGTTGTCTCAGTGCCTCCTTCGCCCGCTAAAACCTCATATCCTCCAACCCTGTACTCGCCTGAAAGAGGCTCAGTCTTGTTGAGCACAATCCTCACGTTCTTCATAGATTGAAGAAAGGCTTCTCCAATAATCCTGCGACGGTCCTGAAGCTTTTCAGGAAGCTGGAAAATGCAAATGTCGCCAATCACATCGTAGGACCGGGGGATAATGCTCATTTCCTCATCAGTTAAAACTTTTCTAAGGTTTTCAAACAGGCTTGGCCTTCGCGTAGCTTCTTCAAATTCCTCTAGCACTATCTCTCCATCAATCTTCAGATCCTTTAATTCTTCGGGCGAAACCTTTCTGGTGAGAGGTATAGCTAGGAAGCCGTTTTTCCTCTTGATCAGGAGCGTTCTGTCGACGAGGTTCCTGTCTCTAAGCATCCTTAAAGCATTCTCCCCAAACTGCTTCCTAACTAAGACACCTACCTTCATACCCATAGTGGTTTTGCTCTTAAAAGTATGCGATGTTTTATAAAACTTTAATTTCCAGTTTTTGAATCCATTGTTTTTAAATCGGTTTTCACGGAATATTCTAAAGCTTAATAAATCGCGCTCCAACGCTCTTAGCGTTGCCGAGACTGTTTGAAATCATATTCGAAATAGTCACGCTGCTTTCTCTAGGCATAGTTTTGAAGAAAACCCGCGTGATTAACGAGCCCATTGGAAGAAGGCTCCTCTCATTATCGCTTAATCTACTCCTACCGATCATAGTGTTCCATTCCTTCGCAAAAGTTAGAACATCCTTAGAGGATTCTCTACTACCTTTAATCGGACTCATGCTTAATCTTTCACTTCTGGCAATAGCCTACTTGGTTTCAAAAAACCTTAACATGGATAACGCTAGGAGGGGAGCCTTCCTACTTGGATGCAGCACTCTGAACATAGGTATAATAGGCCTACCATTCATAGAGTTATTCTTCAAAACTGAGGGTGTGGCAACAGCATCATTACTCGACATAGGTAATTCCCTATACGTCTTCTCAATAGCCTTCCTAGTCGCGTCCAAGTTCAACCCTTCTAAGCGAGAAAACTCGTTTAAAAATGGTGTTAAGCGGTTCTTAACCCAGCCGTATATTCTTTCAATAGCAATCGGTCTGGTTGCAAACATTTCGAAAATAGAATTGCCTGAATCGGTTATGGTCTTCACAAGCATCGTCTCGTTTATCAACATTGTTATAATACTTATAGCAGTAGGCGTTTTCATTAAGCTTCCGGCGAAAAGCCTTATGCGGGAGATACTTGCGTCCGCAGCCGTTAAAATCCTGCTTGGAGGATTAGTTGGCTTAACATTCGCCAGCTTATTCTGCTTAACACAGCAAGCATTGAAAGTCACGTTGATCATAGCATCCCTCCCACCTGCCTTCATGACTCTGATACATGCTAGAACCGAGAACCTAGATCTGGAGTTCACTACAATCCTGCTCGGCTCAATGCTTGCCATCGGGATCCCGGTAATAGTTTTCTACGGCCTACTTTTCTCGGTTTAGAGCATTTTTGCCACGTATAGCTGAAGACTTAGTGAGAAACACTTATCCCCCTTTCTCAGTAAAGGGTATATGTAGAAGCAGCAAGGGATTTAAGTGTAACGCTTGTTGAAAAGCCAGTCTCATGCTGAACCATAAAGGTTTTAAACAGTAGTCTTTTGGATGGGGCAGAGCTTGTCATCCGCCAAGTTGGAGAAAACAAGCCTGTTTAGAAAAACAGGCCGGAGGATTATTGTGCGGCTAGACAGGCTCTCCGAAAAAAAGGGGGCAGCATATTCAATTTATTTCGCTTCAATCATATTTTTCTTCGGAGTAATTCTACTCCCCTCCCTACTGGGGATCCTGCTTAAAATTGACATGGTTCGAGAAGTTTTGTCAAACCCAGAGATGCTTGAAAAATCAGTTTCAGCAATCTTCTCATCGATCATCATGGCCACCATAGTTTCTGCCGTAGATGTGATCTCCGGATTGCCGCTTGCCTGGATCATTGTTAAGAGAAGAAACCGTTGGATGACGCTAGTTGATTCCCTTGCAGACCTTCCGATGATAATACCGACAGTGATACTTGGATACTCGACGCTCCTACTCTGGTGTGAAGATGCACCTTTCTCGATAATCGGTTTCCCGAGTCTTTCACCAGGGTTCCTCACGGTTTTTCTTCTCCACTTCTCCTTCTCCTACCCTGTTGTTGTAAGGGTTCTTGTAGGTAAGCTGATGGAGATTGACGCTACTTATGAGATCGCGGCCAGAACACTTGGAGCATCCTCGTGTACCGCCACTAGGACAATAAGCCTCCCGATGCTTAAATCAGGCATCATCGCGTCTCTAATCCTATCATTTGCAAGATCTCTTTCCGAGACAGGGGCGACACTAATGGTTGCAGGAAGCTTTGAAAACGGGCCGGTCTTCATAAAAAGATCTATAGACAATGGACTGGTTTCCCCAATGGTTTTCGTCAGCCTTATGCTAATAGTTTTCTCGATACTAATACTCTTAGGGTTAAGAGTGTTCGGCTTCAAATTGAAGATACCTTTCAGAAAAGCCTATAGGGTTGAGACTTTTTTAAGCAGGAAGCCAGTTACATATGTTAGAGACTTATCCACGTTAAGCATCTTTGTTCTTCTAGTTCTTCTTCCAGCGTCATACATGGTTATCGCTAGACTGCCTTTAATGCTGGAGTCAGGTATAATAGGGGAAATGTTTCTAGGCAGTGGCGTATGGGCAACATACTGGATCAGCGTCTGGGACTCGTATCTCATAGGTTTTCTAGCAACCTTGATCAACATTCTGTTCAGCCTACCCATGGCCATAGTAATCGCTAGAAATAGGCTGGGAAAAAGTCTTTCAAAGCTTTTAGACGCGTTAAGCAACACCTCTATAATAATGCCTTCTGTCGCCCTCGGCGTATCTATAGGATTATTCTGGGGAGCCTCCGGAATACCGGACTTCCTCCTAGTGCTTCTGGCACACCTCTGTATAACATACCCCTACATGGTTGCGACGATGGTTTCAGCACTCGAAGATCTTCCGGTGGAGCTTGAGGAAGCAGGGAGGACTCTTGGAGGCACGCCTTTCACAGTCTTCAGGACAATCGTGCTTCCAGTAGCTAAATACTCCTTTCTCTCTGGAGCAATCCTAACCTTCACCAGAAGTGTAAACGAGACAGGAGCTACACTAGCTGTTTCAAAAACCTTTAAAACAGTCTCAGTCTTGCTTGTCGAATGGGTTAAATCCCCTGCAATGAGAGTTGAATCAAGCATTGGTACATTAATACTAATGTTTTTCTCAATAATTTTTCTCCTGGTTTTCCGATACTTCTACTCTAGGGGAGGCGGCTCGGTTGCCTAGAGTGGTCTTGGAAAAAGTTTCGAAAAATTTTGAAAGAGTGGCTGCACTGGATAATGTAAGCCTGTCTTTCGAAGACGGAGATTACAGCTGTATTCTAGGTCCAACTGGAAGCGGTAAGACAACTCTTCTTAAAGTCATAGCTGGCCTCGTGGAGCCGGATTCCGGCGAAGTGTATATAGACGGGAAAAATGTCACCGGAGCCCCGCCTGAAGCGAGGGGTGCAGTCTACATGCATCAACAGTATGCTCTGTTTCCACACCTGACTGTAAGCCAGAATATATCTTTCGGCCTCATTGCAAGAGGCGTGAACAGGAAGCTTATCGAGAAAAGGGTTTCAGAAGCTCTTGAAATAGTTAAGCTCAGTGAATGGAGTGACGCTTACCCAAGGGAGCTAAGCGGAGGAATGCAGCAGAGGGTTGCACTAGCCAGATGCCTAGCTACTGGAGCACAACTCCTTCTACTGGATGAGCCCTTGGGTGCGCTTGACGCTAGGCTTAGGCTAGAGGTTAGAGGCGAACTGGCAAGGATAGTGGATGAGCTTAATCTGACTGTGATCCATGTTACTCACGACCAGTCTGAAGCCATGTCTCTTGCAGACAGGCTGATCCTCTTAAGGGATGGAAGAGTTGTTCAGACCGGTTCTCCTGAAGATGTTTATTTTAACCCGAACAGCGTTTTCTCAGCATACTTCGTCGGGGAAAGTGTTTTCCTAGAAGGAGTTGTTACGAAGGCTGATGGAAGGCTTGTTTCAATAGAGCTTAGAAACGGCATGACTGTTGAAGCATTATCCGGTGATAATTTCAGCCAGGGCGAGCTGGCTGTAGCTGCCGTCAGATGCGAGGACATAATTGTTGGCGAAGGCCCTTTAATGGGTCTACTTAGAGAGGTAAACTTTCTCGGCAGCTTCTCCAAGCTGACCTTCGAGCTTCCCGGAGGCTTGAGGATATCGGTGAACATTCCTCTATCAAAGTTCATTAAAACAGACTTTAGAATCGGAATGGGTCTTCAGCTGACAATACCGAGAGACAAGGTTCGCGTCTTCAAATATCCGTACATGGGGTTAGCAAAGGAGATTGAGGCGTTTTAAAGATGCCTAGTGTCAGAGTAGAGAACATTAAGAAAAAGTTCGGCGACTTCACTGCCCTTGAAGATGTTAAGATAAACGTGAATGATGGGGAATATGTTTCCATAATTGGCCCCTCAGGATGCGGCAAGACAACCCTGTTAAGGATAATTGCAGGCATAATAAGAGACTATGAAGGCCATGTCTACGTTGATGGCGAGCTTTTCGACGAGAAGCCGCTGGAGGAGAGGGGAATCGGATACGTGTTTCAAAACATTGCGCTTTTTCCAAATATGAATATCGGTGGAAACGTGTCTTACAGCCCTAGGGCTAAAGGTCTTAACTCAACCACGATAAGAACAATGACGCTGGAAATGCTTGAACTCATGAAGCTGACGGAACGCTACTACGATTATCCTGCGAGGCTGAGCGGAGGAATGCAGCAGAAAACAGCCCTAGCCAGAGCACTAGCTTCAGGAGCCCGGCTCCTACTCTTAGACGAGCCTCTTTCACTTCTAGACTTGAAGGTTAGAACTGAGCTGAGGTATGAGCTTAGACGTATTGTTAAGGATCTTGGCTTAACCGCAATCCATGTGACTCATGACCAAGAGGAAGCGATGGCGATCTCGGACAGGATTATAATTATGAGGAGGGCCCGCATCGTGGAAGACGGTACTCCGTTAAGCCTTTACCTTAGGCCTAAGAAGATTTTCACAGCCTATTTTCTAGGAGAGTCAAACGTTTTAGAGGGAGATGTTACTGAAGCTGATGAAGACTCGTTGACAGTAAACATTGGAGGAGTGTCAGTTAAGGCGAGGAACACTGGTTTTCAGGTGGGGGAGAAGGTCATCGTTATGGTTAGGCCTGAGCTTATTGAGCTTGGGGAGGAGGGTTTTGAGGGAAGGGTTTTGAAAAAACTGGTTGAAGGGTTTTTCAACAGGTTTACTCTAGATTTAAACGGTATTAAGATTATTGTTAAACAACCATATTCAACGGCTTCAAACATAAGCGATGGTTCCATGGTTAGAGTAAGGCTGCCGGAGGAGCATGTATTAGTGTACAAGTATCCGAAGAGAGGCTTATATAGTGAGATTTCACTTTATCAGTATTAGAATTGGCGTCAAAGGACTTAGGAGAGTGGCTTAAGGACAGGAAGAAGCTGAAATCCTACGAGACACTGGTTTCTCATGCGGATAAGGTTTTCCAAGTTGTCGACGAGCTTTTGAATCTTGTGAGAGCATCGATGAATGCTCAAAGCTCTAAGGCAGACGCCATATACGTGAGACAAGAGCAGATGGAGAGGGATGCCGACTTCCTAAGAAGAAAGGTGATGGACGAGATTGCTAGAAGCGAGCTTCCACCAGATATGAAGAAGTATTTCATGGAGCTCTCTAGGGAGGTAGACATGGTTGCTGACTATGCTCACGGGGCAGGCAGAATACTGGCGTTTCTGCCTCTAAGCAACCTTGGACAGGACATTAAGGATAAGATAGAGCAGATGTGCATAAAGACTAGGGAGTGCGCTTTAGATCTTAGAGATGCCTTATCGGCAATACTTTCAAGAGAGTACAGGAGAGCAGTTAATTTAAGCGACAAGGTTGAGGATGATGAGAAGGAGGTCGACAAGCTTTACGTGGAGGCACGGGGGCTTCTGTTAAGTGACAAGTACTCCAATATGGATCCCAGAATGGTTATATTTCTCTCAGAGTTTTTCGAGGCGATAGAGGAAACCTCGGATAGGTGCGAGGACTCCATAGACTACTTTAGAGTTCTACTAGTTGAACTCACTAAGCCGAAGTGACGCGTTAAACCTTAATCTTCTTCACAACCCCTAGCCCTCTTGTCCTACCTTCTCTAAAAATGAAGGTGTCCCCAACCCTAACATATTCAGGCCTCTTTATGAATTCAAACTCAACGAGATCCGTGTCCCCTGTTCTAAGAGCATCCTTCCTCATCCTGACTATTCTAGCAGCCTGCTTAATAGTCCTAGTCTGTATAACAGGCTCATACCCCACCATTATTGTCGTAGGATGATGAAGTATCCTAACCTCAGCGGTAAACCTTCTGACAGCATACGTTTTAGCTGCAACATCTAGAAGAACCATCCCAGTCCTAACCTCATCGTAATCCACGTTCGTTATGGCTAACGCAGCTATCTGGCCCGCACTAGCCTTCTCAACATGAACCCTGTTAACGTGGATAGACTTAACCCTGACTGTTCTAAAAGAGCCGTCGTCGAAAGGCCCCAAGAGAAGCATCTCATCCCTCTTAACAACACCCTGCTCAACCAGCCCACCTACAACAAGACCGACACCCTCAACGTAAAACTTCTCGTCGATGAAGCAGAGCGTCTTCATACCTGTCTTCTCAGACCAGTCTGTCTTAGGCGGCAGAGCATTCAGAAAAGCCTTAAGCTCAGGCAAACCCTGTCCAGTAGTGTTCGAAACAAGGAAGATAGGGCAAACCCTGAGGTGAGGCATTATCCTTGCGGCGAGCGAAGCATCACCCCTGCTCCTTATGGTGAAAGGAATCTTGTTAACCCCGGGAAGCTTGAGAATCGCCTCAACATCGCTAATAGTCTTCAGCAAAACTTCCTCGGGAGTCATGTCGACCTTAGTCACAACCATGAAGACAGGTATTTTAAGCGCAACCGTCAGCCCAAGGTGCTCCCTGAAAGTCCCGATAGGCCCAGCGTTACCCCCGACAACTATGCAAACATAGTCTGGAAGATTACCCAAGACTCCTCTTATCGTGGTCTTCAAATACCTCTCGTGTCCAGCAAGATCAATCAGGGAAACAATTTTAGAACCGTTCAGAAAAATCTTGGACTCATCGTAGGAGCCGAGGCCATCATTAATAGACTCCCCTCTCGAGTCGAAGCCGAGCAGGTGGATCGCCACCGACGATGATCTTCTAAGCTTAATCTCATGAAGATATCTTGCAACCATGCTCATCGCAGCCCCGTCCCCATCATCAAGCCTACCGGATACTAGGACCCCCTTCAAAGTGGATTTACCTGAGTCAACATTACCCAGTAGGGCTACTGAAACCTGGACAGGCGGAAAATCCACAGTCCTCCTCACAAGGATTTCCAGAACCTTCCCCCGCCTACCCTTCTCAACCCTTGTCACCATGTAGGAGGCACCTATCATCCCAGTTATCCTATCGAGAGCCCTGAGGGATTCCTCAGCCTCCTCATCAGTGAGGCCAACTGTCTCACCCTCATCGCTCACACCCAGCTCGTAGAAAGCCTCCCCCCGGCCCTCGTTAAGCCTGTAGTTCAACTGGGTCGCTAGCTGCTGCAGCCTCTTCTCATCGTTAGCAGCAACTAGAAGCTTATACTCTACGTTACCCTCCTCCTTCTCCTTCTCCAACAGTCTGAAGGAAAACACGGGGGAGTTGATTAACTTTAACACTAGCCTAAGCAGAGCCTAGGGAAAGCAATTATTTTAACTGTAAAAAAAAGGACGAGGGTTTTCAAGCCGGAGGAGGCGGTGGAGGTGCTCTCCCTCTCCTCATCAGCAGGATTATTAGAACAGCCTCAACAACCATCGCTACCGCAACAACAGCCAGGAAGACCGTCTCCGAGCCGAAGAACCCTATTATGCCCCCGGTCGTGGTGGTTGCCGAAGGATAGGTCAAGGAGTAAACTGGCTTAGGAATAGAGCGGTAAAGGTACCACCATCTTCGATACATATATAAGCCGACTCGTTCTCCAGAACTCAATCCTAAATAGCTGAGGGGTATTTTGAATTCGAAGACACTGTTAAAGTTTGAGGATGCAGAGCCTCCTGCAACCCACTGCCAATTCCAATCACCCCCAGTTCCAGTATACCTGTAGTAGTCGATATAGTTGTTTTTTGCTGGATTAGCGCTGAAAGATACAGATGCGTAGAAGTCTGCCCCACTGTAGCTACTGTATCCTGTAGCATTATTATTGTCAGTGTCAAGATAAGGATAGAGGTACCGACTCAAGGTCCCGGTGTTGATGCTTGCTGTGGGAGTGCCTCTCGTATCTATTCTCATGTAAAGGTTTTCCGCATCGTTGGCAACGTAAATGTTTGAAATCTCAAGCTCAGAAGGGTTAATAGACCTAGATTGGAACGTTGCTAATGGAGTGATGTCACCCCAGTCCCCAGGATTTCCGTCCACTGTGATCTGCTTCACTGAAGAGCCTATGACATAGCTTAGCTCCGTCGTTGGCATAGCCTTGACTTCAGCATATGAAACCATATAGAAGTCTATTCCCCTAGCGGTGTATCCTATGTCCTGCTGGTCAACCCAGATCTCCATGTAGCTTAGTTCAGGTGCCAGCTTCATGTTCGGCCTCAAGTTTTTAACGCCTTGCCAAGAGTTGGCTGTGCTGTTCAACCTATAAAGCCATGCATAATAGGTAGAGTTGTCGCCATACAGATAGAATTCGATGTAGTAGTCCCGCCCCAGCTCATTGGAGACGCTGCCCGTCTCAGTACTTCTATCTGTATCCATGTATATTTGTAGATCTCGATAACAGTCTTCGGAGTTCGGCATCGCCCCATAGTACTCCGCGTAGAAGTATAATCTACTTCCCTCAGTCTTCATGTAGACCGCCTTAACATCCATCCAGTCCACGCCATAGGCTCGCGGCGGAGAGTAGACGAGGGTGTAACCCTGAGGCTGGCTGGTGACAGTTGGAACTATTACGCTCAGCAGAGTCATAACAATGATAATAATCATGAATCCAATCCCATAAGCTCTAGCCTTAATTTTCATAGAGTATGTGTTTGAAACAAACTTATAAGCCTATTGGATAGAAAAAGCCTTTCAGATGGTCTTAAGGCAGGCTTTTACGAAGCCTTTGAAAAGGGGCGCTGGCTTAAGTGGTCTGGATTTGAACTCAGGGTGGGCCTGCGTCGCAACGAAGAACGGGTGCCCATCCAACTCTATGAATTCTACAAGCCTGTTATCCGGGGAGACGCCTGAGAAAATCATCCCGGAATCCTGGAGAATCGTGTGGTATTTGGGGTTGACCTCATACCTGTGCCTATGCCTCTCGTATACTGTTGACGCGTTACTGTAAAGCTTTGCGACGAGTGTCCCAGGTTTTAACACTGCAGGGTATGCGCCGAGCCGCATTGAAGCCCCGTATCTGGAGTCTTTCAACACCTCCTTCTGCTCTGGAAGAATATCTATAACTGGGTGCGGCGTATTCGGGTTGAATTCCGTTGAGTTTGCCTCCCTGAGGCCAGCAATGTTCCTCGCATACTCTACCACAGCCAGCTGGAGCCCGAGGCATAGTCCTAGGAAAGGAATCTTTTTCTCCCTCGCATGTTTTATAGCCATTATCTTCCCCTCAATCCCCTTGGTACCGAATCCTCCTGGCACTATTATTCCATCCAGCTCCTCAAGGCTTGAAAGCCTGTTAAAATCCTCCTCGAAATCCGTGGAGTCGATGAATCTTAGAGCCGGTTTCACGGAGAATGCTGCGCAAGCATGTTTCACGGCCTCTATAACCGATATGTATGCGTCTGGAAGCCTGTATTCTCCTGTCTCGAAATATTTTCCGACTATCCCGATTTCCACCTCTTTCGTTGCAGAGTTGAAGGAGTTAGTGAAACCCTTCCAGTCTTCCAGCTTCGGCTCCTTTTGCTCCATCCCGAATTTCTCAAGTATCTTGCTGCCTAGGCTCTGCTCCTCAAATATTAGAGGTAGTTCATACACGTTTTTGAGATCCGGATTTGAAATAATATGGTCCTTAGGAACATTGCAGAATATTGATATCTTGCCCTTCCTAACATCGTCTATGGATTCCTCTGACCTGCAGACTATGAAGTCTGGCTGTATACCTAGTTCGCCAAGCCTCTCAACAGACTGTTGAACAGGCTTAGTCTTCATCTCTCCTAGGTGTTTTGGAATAGGAAGGTAAGCCACATGTACGAACACTACTCTGTCACCCTCAGCCTTCATCATTCTCGCAGCCATGTAGTAGATTTCGCTCTGATACTCTCCTACTGTTCCACCTATCTCAACGATAGTGAAGTCAGCCTTAGCCTCCTCCGCCGCCGTCCTTATTCGTCGCTTTATCTCGTCAGTTATGTGAGGAATTACCTCAACCGTCTTACCAAGATATTCCCCCTTCCTCTCCTTCTCTATGACTGCTCCATATATTTGGCCGGTTGTAATATTGTTCCTCTTAGGAATATTTATGTCCAAGAACCTTTCGTAATGCCCGAGGTCCTGATCTATTTCTCCAGCATCCTCAGTAACCCAGACTTCCCCGTGCTCAGTTGGCCTAAGTGTGCCAGCATCATAATTCAGGTAGGGATCTATTTTAACTGCTGTGACATGGTAACCTCTTGCCTGGAGGATTTTCCCTATGGAGGCTGCAGTAATGCCCTTGCCTATTCCAGAAATAACGCCGCCGGTCACAAATATGTAGTTTGTGTGCACAACAGGATTTTCTGAAACCCTGTAATAAGCGTTTCCTTTCATCCCATGGAAGTATATTAGGCTTGAATATTAATGGAGGCGGGAGAAAAAACAGATAGTTGACATCTGGAGTCCAAAAAAAGTCCGGGAAGGGGGTTGAAAGGGGGTAAACAATCGGGTTAGACCGAGATTATAAGATTCACAGCCTCGTAAATCAGTCATAACAGAAGAGTATGTTTAAATATCGCTTAGGAACCGTATATACGGTGTAATACGATGAGCGATATGATCACCGTAAGAATTCCCAAGAAGTTAAAGAAAAGGATGAAGGCGAGTAAGATTAATTGGAGCGGGGCTATAAGGAGATTCATTGAGAAACGAATAGTTTTTGAAGAAAGGAAAAGAAGCATTGAAAAAGCTGTTGAAACAATGGATGAGATTAGGAATAGGTTGATACACTCCTATGGTCCTACAAGTTACGATTCTATCGAGGTGATTAAGCTCTGGAGGAGCTTAAGAAAGTAGTTCTTGATGCCAGTGTAGTTGTAAAATGGTTCGTCCCCGAAGCCTATTATGAAAAGGCTCTAACCATCAGGAGGGCTTTCTTAAACGGCAGGATAAAACTTGCAGAGCCAAGCCTTTTGATATATGAGGTTGCTAATGCCCTGAGGTTTCACAAGATCTACAAGCTCTCGGAAGACGATATGGTTGAAGCAGTTAGAGCAATCTTAGCTTTCAGAATGCTTGAGAAGGTGAAGAGGGAAGACTGGAGGAAGACCCTTGAACTCTCTATGAGTAGGGAAGTAAGCATATATGATGCAATCTATGCTGCATTAGCAATTAGACTTGAGGCAACACTGATTACAAGTGACGCTGAAACGAAGAAAAAACTAGGGGACCAAGCAAGTATTGTGTTACTAAAAGATCTATAGCAAGTTGTGAAAAATGCGATTAGTCTTTATTAGAAGAATTTCTGGTAGATTAAGACATCGCAAACACCATCAGCTAATAGATAATGGATTATCCAGTATTGCCTAATGCTGCTTACGCTTTAAAATAAATTTGATTGTCGTTAAAAGTATTGTTCATCCAAAAGTTTTTAAAGAGGGGAAAGGCTTTCTCACGAGGCTTGAAATTCCTTAGATGCAAGGAAGTAATTCCGCGCATAAAAGGAAGAGTTGCGATCATTGGGGCAGGGCCAGCTGGATTGACCGCCGCAGGATCATTGGTATGTGATGGGGTTGAGGTTGATGTTTACGATATGCTGCCTGAGGCAGGTGGCCTACTTCTATTCGGCATCCCGGAGTTCAGGATTCCTAAGAAGGGGGTTAGAGAAGGGGTGAAGGAGCTTGTTGAAAAAGGAATCGTCTTCAAACTCGGTAGTAAGGTTCATGATTCTGAGCATCGCGATGTGGATTTTACGGAGATCGTTGAAAGATATGATGCTGTTCTAATAGCCACAGGAGCATGGGAACCGCGCAGGTTGAAAGTTGAAGGCGAAGACCTTCAGGGCGTTTTCCACGCTGCCCCATACATCGTGAAATACTATTTGACGAAGTTCGGATACGCCTCTCCCTCAAGTCTTCCTAGCCTAGGAAGATCGGTTGCAGTCATCGGAGCAGGCTTAACAGCTATTGACTCAGCCCTCCTAGCACTTGAAATCGGTGTGAAGGAAGTTTACCTTGTTTATAGAAGAACTAGGAAGGAGGCTCCAGCAGGCGAGAAGGAGCTTAAAATGCTTGAGGAGAAAGGAGTTAGCGTAGTGGAGCTTAAGGCCCCCGTAGGCTTCAAGGGTGAAGACGGGAGGCTCAGGCAAATGTTAACTGTGGATATGCAGCTTGGGCCGCCTGACAGGAGCGGCAGACCCTCACCAATACCTGTCCCAGGCTCTGAGAAGGCTTTTGAGGTTGATTCAGTAATAGTGGCGACAGGAGGCTGTTCAACACCCCCATTCAAGAAGTATTCTGACAAGATCCGTGTGATGGAGGACGGCAGGATAATCGTTGACGATAAGAGGAGGACCAGTAAGACAGGTGTTTTCGCAGCCGGAGATGTTGAGTCAGGACCGTCACTAATAGGTCCGGCATTGAAATCCGGGTTAATCGCAGCAGAATCCATAAAAGAGTATTTAACTCAAAAAGTTTGAAAACTATTTGTAAATTCAACAGTCAATAAAGTTTTTCAACTTCTACCACTCTATATTTACGGTGAGTCAGTGTTGAATAAGCGTATTACAATCCTTGGTTTTACAGGAAGCCTTAGGAAGGACTCTTATAATAGGGCTCTGCTGGAAAATGCTTCAGAACTTTTGCCGAGTGAGACAAGGCTTGAAGTATTCGACTTAACCAGTATTCCTATTTTCAACCAAGATTTAGAAGCAGAGATGCCGAGCATAGTGCTAGATTTCAAGAGCAGGATTAAGACTTCAGACGCGATTCTCATAGCTACACCAGAATACAACCATTCTATACCAGGTGTTCTCAAGAATGCTATTGACTGGGCTTCAAGACCTTACGGAGACAATTCCTTCGAAGATAAGCCTGTTGCAGTAATTAGCGCATCCCCCGGTATGCTGGGGGGAGTCAGGGCACAAATACACTTGAAACAAATACTCCAAGCCTTAGACATGCGTATAGTCAATAAGCCTGAGGTAATTCTGTCTTTTGCATCTAAGAAGATAGATAAGAATGGGAAGCTGATCGATGAAACAGCGAGGAAATTAATAGGTGATCTTCTTAAGAACTTGGTGGATTTAGCCAAGACGCAGTGAGTGAACTAGTTCGGCAAATTGGAGGGTTTTTCTGTTAACGAATTCTTCAGGATTGTTAGAAATCCCATTCGACAGTTGTTTCCCTACCTTCTACTGCAGACCTGTGGATTGCTTCAAGAATAGCTTGAACCCTAAGTCCTTCAATAGCGGGTGAAAACAGGGGTCTCCCTTCTTTAACTGATTGTACGAATTTCCTGATCCTCTCCTCATATATGTTTACTTCAGGAAACTTATCTTGCGGCTTTACGACCATCCTGACTCCCTGAACCTCCTTGTAGATTTCAAAAGGATCTAGTTGCACTCCGCCTTCCGTTCCGAGGAGCGTGAGGCCGAATTTGTCCTCGCTTATGAATGAAGCCCAGTTTGTCTCAAGAAGCATCGTGAAATCCTTTTCAAACTTTACTAGGGCGAAAGCATTATCCTCCACTTCAAAATCCTCAGGGTTCCAAGTTTTTCCCCAGCATCCTTTTTCAGCCATCTCTGGTCTCCTGCCGAACTTGCTGTATTCTACTCCGAATGCTGATTTAGGCTTAGGAAAATTGGTGACGTACATTGCAGAGTCAACCGCGTAGCAACCTATGTCAAACAATGGCCCTGTGCCAGAAAGCTTTCTGCTCATGAAGGTTTTCGCAGGCGGTATACCCCACCTTCTTAATGCGAGGGCCCTAGCGTAGTAGACTTCACCAAGCTCCCCTGAGTCTATGAGGCTTCTCAGAATGTTCAAGTCGGGTCTAAACCGGGTCTGGAAGCCGACGATCAGTATTCTGCCTGTCTTCTTAGATGCTTCATACATTTCTATAGCGTCTTTAAGGCTTCCAGCCATAGGTTTCTCAGTTAAGACATGCGCCCCCTTCTTCATTGCGGCAACGGCAGGATCCTTATGGAACATGTTGGGCGTGCAGACGCTGACTGCATCCATCTCCTCTTTCTCAAGCATCTCGTTATAATCAACATAGTGCTTGGGGATTTTGAACTCTTCCGCCATGCTTCTAGCAGCGTTAGCATCTATGTCTGCACATGCAACAATTTCAACGTCGCTGATCTTCCTGTAGTTTGGAGCATGGGCGAACCTAGCTATTCCTCCGCACCCAATTATACCTACCCTAATCTTCTGACTCATGGAGCATGCGGAAAAACTTCTTTTTAATAAGGTTTTTTACAATATTTTTTGGACAAACAGTCTGCATCTTGGCTTCAATAGTCCCATAAACTTCCCTTGGATACGGTTTAAATAACGATTTATTAAGCGGATTAAGCATGATGAGAGGATTTGGCGTCTGACGCTGATAGGGAAAGGCTCAAATGGATGTATGGAAGATCGTTTGTAAGCTCCCTTAGCAACGGTATGATCTCCCCCTTCATATATGTTTACGCTGCTAGGATCGGAGTTTCTTCAGGTGAAATAGGTTGGATGCATTCCTTCAACAATTTTTTCACGAACAGTCTTCAAGTTCCTTGGGGAAGGCTTAGCGACAGGATTGGGAGAAGAGTCATCATCATAGTTGCAACAAGCCTCCTAGCCTCACTCCTATGGATACCTATAGCATTAATCACCGAACCCAGATTTTTCCTCATGCTCGTGGCACTGCAGTTTCTCCTAGCCTCAGCCGCAGTCCCTGCTTGGAACGCTCTTTTAAGAGAGTCGACGCAAGCCTTTTTCAGAAGCATAGCAGTCTCAAACATAAACATCGCCTCACTACTCGGAAGCCTGATTGCAACAATCTTCTCCGGGTGGCTCATAGACTCCTCTGAAGGCAAAATCATAATTCCATCAGTCATAGCAACTATTCTAGGATTAGTGGGAGCCTTAATACTTTTAAGGGTGAGAGAGAAGGAAATTAAGAAGCCTAAACCTGGAAAACTTACCTCCATCTTTAAGGTCACAGATATCCCTAGTTTAATCAACGAGAATAATGATTTCAAGCTTTTCCTAAAGCTGTCAGCAATATACGGTTTCTCCATGTCTCTCGCGTGGCCGATATTCACGATCACTACTGCAATAATCCTAAACTTGAGTATGACGGAGGTTGGAGCCCTGTCGGTGATTCAGACAGTTGCAACGCTCCTAGTGCAGCCCTTAATGGGGCGCCTCGTAACCAGAATCGGTAAGAAGCCGCTAATAGTCTTTCACTACGTTGCCTTAACCACAGTTCCGCTAGTATACTGCTTCGCCTCAAGCTTCCTCCAGATAGCGGTGTTAAACACTTTCCTTGGACTGGTAGTAGCTGCAGGCAACGCGACAATCCTACCGTATATCCTAGATATTCTCCCCGAGAACCATGTTGGAGAATTCACCTCGATATACAATATGGTTATGGGCCTAGCATACTTCACTGGTTCAGCAATTGGGGGGAACGCTATTGAAATTATGAGCCAGTATCTTGGAAGAGTTTTAAGTCTTCAAGTAGGATACCTCGTCTCAGCCTCGGGGAGGCTTATCATAGGACTATCATTCCTTAAGATAAGGGAGACCGGGACGCCTAAAAGAATTTGAAATCTGTCTATCTAATAGCTGAAAAACAACATAAACATGTGATTTTTACCACCGCACATTTGCTTAGAAGAAGTCTAGTGAAATTGTTCTTAGAACACTGTCTATCTCCATAAGCTCCTGTTCACTAAGCCTCCAGCCTGCTGCTCCAGCATTCTCCTCAGCCTGCTTAGGGTTCTTAGCCCCGGGTATTGGAACAACATTCCCATCTTTCAACAACCAGTTCATCGCAACCTGTGCAATAGTTTTACCCCTTGCCTTAGCAATCTTCTCGAGAACAGGTAGAAGCCGGCTTACCTCCTTAAGATTCTTGTCTGAGAAAAGCTTGTTATGCCTCCTAATATCGTCAGAAGGCTTGTTGCTCAAACTGTATTTTCCGGTTAAAGCCCCCTGCGCAAGCGGGCTGTAAGCGATTATCGTTATGTTCTCCCTTCTGCAGTAGGGTATGACCTCCTCCTCAATCTCCCTCTGCAACATGTTATACTTAACCTGGTTAGAAACTATGGGAGCTTCAGAAAGATGCTTCTTAGCCTCCTCCAGGTCTCTTACCGCGAAATTGCTGACGCCGATTGCCCTTATCTTACCCTCCTTGTAAAGCTTCCCCATAGCACGCATAGTGTGTTTCAAAGGAACCTGGTCCCAGGGGTCTGGCCAGTGAACTTGGTAAAGATCTATCTCCCTTACTCCGAGCCTTCTTAAACTGTTTTCAGCAGCCTTCAAAACATCGTCATACCTCAAGTGTCCACCCTGAACCTTCGTTGCGATAACGAGGTTCTCTCTCCCAACCTCCTTCACTGCTCTTGCAACAACCTCCTCTGAATGCCCATTCCCGTATGCTTCAGCAGTATCTATCAGGTTTACTCCAAGCTCGTATGCTCTTACAATCGCCTTCACTATCTGCTCATCCTCAACATCAACCCCCCAAGCTTTCCCACTGGCCTGCCAAGCACCCAGACCGATTATTGATGCTTTTAAATCGCTTTTACCCAACTTAATATACTCCATACCTTACACCTCGGAAACGAAATAGTCTTCTTCGTTTTTAAACTTTCTCCGAAGCTGAAGGATGCATCAAACATCTTTTAGAAAAAAGACAGTTTATAAGGATATCCCCGCTTCAAATCCTTAACAGCCTTTAAAGGAAGCTTATCGAACCAGTTTATCTCTATTACAATACTTCGCTCACCCGAAAAACCAAAGATTTATATATGTTGAGCAGCACATCACACCCAGTGAATATAAATGAAGGGGGAGTCGCATTCTCAGAGTCCTAGCGGGAAGAAAAAGCTTAACCCAAAGGAGGTTCTATGTTCAGAGTATCATCCTAATGAGAAGGTTGTCGAATGGTCTTTAAAAGCTAGGAATATGCCGGGGATAATGGCCACTATTATGAATGTCCTATCTGAAAAAGGAGTGAGGTTCCTCTCCGGCTTCCAAACCATAGATCCGAATGAAAACATTTTTCTCCTAGGGGGCTTCATAGACCTCTCGGCTTCAAAAATTAAATCAGAAGACGTTGGAAAATTATTGAGAGCTGTTGAGGGTGTTTTAGAGGTTAATGTTCATGAGGAAATGTTCGACGGGTTGATTATCGACGAGCTCCATTTCCCGCTGAAAGTTTCAGGTGAGAGAAGCTTTACTTTCAGGGTTGAAACATTCGGAGGTATACTTAAGAGGCTTTATGAGAAGTTTGGAACTGGTGCTGCAGTAATACTCTACGAAATGGGTATGGCAGCAGGCGAGAGTAGGGCGAAGAGTGCTGTGAAGAAGCATCGCACAGATAAGTTAGGCATTTTGAAACTGATAATGGCTGAAAGGTCTGCTAAAGGCTGGTGTCTAGCTGAAGTGGAGGATTTCAGCAGTAAAAAGGCTGTGCTGACAGTTAATGACTTATTTGAATGCATGCCTTTTAAAGGTAAGCAGGACAGGGCAATCAGCCATTTCTTCAGGGGGTATTTGGCAGGAATATGTCAAACCCTATTTGGTAAAGAGGTTTCTGTAACGGAGGTTGAATGCATAGCCAAGGGGGACCCTGTCTGTAAATTTAACATTCAGGTCAAGGATTAACCTTTTTAATGAAACATATAGAAGACTTAGCCTTTTCTTTATTAAAGCTTATATCTCTATTATGAGTTTCTTTTCCTATGTTTCCAAAGAATTTTCTCTGGGGGGCTGCGGAAGCAGGTTTCCAGTTTGAGATGGGTGATTCCGATGGTAGGAATGTTGATCCTAATACTGATTGGTTTAAATGGGTTCATGATGCTGAGAATATCCGTAATAAAACTGTTAGTGGAGACCTTCCTGAGAACGGGATTAACTACTGGGAGCTTTACAAGGTTGACCATGATTTGGCAAGAGGCTTGGGAATGAATGCCTATAGGCTTGGGGTTGAGTGGAGCAGAATATTTCCTAAAAACACTTCAGAAGTTAAAACTGACGTAGAGATATCTTCAGACGGAAGGATAAGCAGGATAGAGTTGGATGAGAAGAGCCTAGAGAAGCTGGAGCCATTAGCAGACATGAATGCTCTAAAACACTATGAGAAGATGATTGACGACCTGAGGGAGAAAGGGTTTAAAGTAATAATATGTCTTAATCATTTCACTCTCCCACTCTGGGTGCATGACCCGATTGTCGCAAGGGATTCTAAGCTTAAGCGTGGGCCGAGAGGATGGTACGATCAGGATACGGTTGTCGAGTTCACGAAGTACGCAGCCTTCCTAGCGTGGAAGCTTGGGGCAAAGATAGATATGTGGGCTACTTTCAACGAGCCGAATGTGGTTGCGGAGATGGGTTACTTCATGGGGCTGGGAGGGTTTCCACCAGGCATCAAGATGAATGCTTTAAGCTCTTTCAGAGTGTTTAAAAGGGTTTTGCTTAACATGATTGTTGCGCATGCAAGAGCCTTCGAAGCCATTAAGAAGTTTGATGTTCAGCGTGCTGACTCAGATAGTTCTCAGCCTGCTTCGGTAGGAATTATTCAAAACGTTATTCCAGCGATGCCGCTGAACCCCTCTAGGGATGCTGATTTACAGGCTTCACGCTTCCTTGAGAAGATGCATAACGATTTTTTCATTGACGCTGCATCATCCGGCTGGGTTGACATGAACCTAAACAATATTAAAGATGAGAACGAGGTTAAGAAGGATCTTGAAGGCAAGATGGATTGGCTGGGTTTAAACTATTATACTCGGATGGTTGTAAGCGGTAAGAAGTTTTTCCTAGCGAGATTAGTCTCAGGCATTTCAGCTATCCCAGAACTCGTTGAAGGTTATGGTTTCGCGTGTAAAGCCAATGAAGTTTCCAAGGATGGTAGACCAACATCAGACTTCGGCTGGGAACTGTATCCAGAAGGGCTTGTAAGAGTAGTTGTCGAAATGTCGAGATACGGTAAGCCTATTTACGTGACTGAGAATGGTGCTGCAGACTCCGAGGACAGAATTAGATCAAGATATATCGTTGAACACTTGAAGGTTTTGGAGAACTTGGTTGAGGAGAAGCATGTCGACCTAAGGGGTTACTTCCATTGGGCTTTAACAGACAACTATGAGTGGGCAGAAGGATTCAGTATGAAGTTTGGATTATATGGCGTTGATCTTAAAACTAAGAAGAGGCTTCGGAGAAAAGGCGCCGAGGTTCTTAGAAAAATAATTCAGAACGGTACCGTAAGCAACACGTGATAATATCTTGAGGATCCTTTTAAACAAATGAGCCGGAAGAAACTTATCTACGTTATTCAAAAACACGCGGCAACGCATCTCCACTATGATCTCAGGCTTGAAATGGATGGTGTTCTGAAAAGCTGGGCTATTCCTAAGGAGCCTGAGGATAAGCCTGGTGCAAGGAGGCTGGCCATACAGGTTGAGGATCATCCTCTGGAATATGCCAGTTTTGAAGGATTCATTCCTGAAGGCCAATACGGTGCAGGGGAGGTTGAGAGATGGGATTTCGGGAACTATGAGCTTGTAAAAAAGACGGAGAGGAGTATAGAGGTTGAAATATATGGGAAACGCCTCAAGGGACGTTTCATCCTGATGAAATTTGAGAAAGCAGGAGGAAACGCTTGGCTCTTCTTTAAGAAGAAGAGCAGTGTCCGTGCTTAAACCATGGCGACCAAGTTAAAAACATCTAACCCTTAAGAGTAAAAACAGTTTTTTTCCCATTCTCTGTGTCTACTCTGTTTAACAGCAAGGTTCATATAGATGTAGGTCTAACAAAAATTTCAGGGTGTAGCTGCAAATGGGTGGAGTAAGAATAATCGGAGAAAATTTGAAAAACATGCCTTGGCAGGATAAGCCTGAAGGTTATGAAGGCGTTATATGGAGGTATGATAAGAATCCTCTAACGAAGTGGAATCCTACTAAGAGCACTGCAAGAATATTCAATAGTGCGGTGGTCCCGTTTAAGAACAGGTTTGTAGGAGTTTTCAGGGCGGACCATAAGGACGGTAAAGCTAGGCTTCACGTGGGTTGGAGCGAAGACGGGGTTTCATGGGATATCGAGGACGAGGTGATAATGTGGAAGGATGAGAAGGGAGAAATATACCAGCCTAACTACGCTTACGACCCGAGGGTTGTTAAGATAGAGGACACCTATTACATAACTTGGTGCACAGACTTCTTCGGCCCCACTATAGGAGTAGGTAGGACGAAGGATTTCAAAGAGTTCACCCGGCTTGAAAACGCTTTCCTCCCCTTCAATAGGAATGGTGTCCTATTCCCGAGGAAGGTCAATGGTAAATACTTAATGCTTTCAAGACCCAGCGATACTGGGCACACTCCTTTCGGAGACATCTTCCTGAGCGAAAGCCCTGACATGATTCACTGGGGGAGACACAGGAGGGTTATGGGTAGAGGAGGATCAGGATGGTGGCAGGGGCTTAAAATCGGAGCAGGCCCAATACCAATTGAAACAACAGAGGGTTGGCTGCTTTTCTACCATGGTGTGGTTCTTACGTGCAACGGTTATGTCTATAGCTGTGGGGCAGCAATACTAGACTTAAACACTCCCTCCAGGGTTCTATACAGGTGTAGAGACTACTTGTTGACGCCGGAGAAGGAGTATGAGACAGTAGGCTTTGTTCCCAACGTAGTTTTTCCGTGCGCAACCTTAACGGATGCGGAAAGTGGTAGAATCGCCCTGTACTATGGTTCTGCAGACACATATGTTTCACTGGCTTTTGCATATGTTGACGAAGTAGTGGACTACGTTAAAGAAAACGCGGAGCCGTTTCGCGAGGGAGAGGGAAGATAAATAGTATCCGTTTTGAAGAAAACAAGTTTGGCAGCTGTTTCAACCGTTAGGAAAACCCTAAAACCTATGTCAGCTAGTTTTTTTCAATATTCTCTTGAGCCTCTCTAAGCCTAGATAAGAATATTCTCAAAGCATTAATCCCATCCGGGGTTAATACCAGAATTCTTGCCCTCAAATCCTCCCATGGTCGGTTAACCCTTATATAGTCTTTCTCCTCAAGAGCCTTCAGATGGTGTGCTAATCGACCTGGTGAAAGACCAAGCCCCTCAGCAACCTCCGTAAACCTTGCCTTCCCCCTTACCGAAAGAAAAAGCATAACAGCTAATCTAACATTATCCCCTAATACTTCTCCTTCTTCAATTAGGCGTCTAATTTTCTCCTCTGGCTGCATGAAGAATCCCTAGTGCTTTCTGCCTAGCTGACAGGATATACCAGACAGCAGTCACGAAATACGAGAAGGTTAAGTGGATGGAATTGATAATGTAAGGATAGAATTCTTCCGGAAGTAGCAGGTATGAGGGCAAAGTTAGAAGGAGGTAGAGGCATACGAAGAGTGGCCGGGGGTCAATTCTACGGGTTGCCCGAAACTCCCACAAGAAGGTGGCCATGTTCCCAAGGGAAACTCCCAGACTTACCATTACTGCTATCCTTAGGGCAACTAACTCGGCAGGTATCACAACATTAGATATTACTGAGGAAAACAGAAATGCGAAAACCCAGAAAAGCATCGAAATATATTCTGTTTCTGGTTTTACCCTTTTTCCCTGAGCCTTAAACAACTCTAATGTTACACTTATTCTACTGATTATCATTACAGATAAACTGGCTACTGTGAAAGACGCTCCAAAGACAAGTATTACTAGGATGATCACCGGGGTTGATAGTTTGAAAACGGCCATTAGAAGCTCCGTCAGCATTCCTGCAAATAATGCTGCCGAAAGGTATAGTAGGTAAATAATGGCGCCTGAAACCTCTGAAAGCACTATCGCGTATGCTTCAACTATTCTGAAAAGATTTTTACTCATGCTTAGTATATCTAAACAGATAATATAAATGTTTCTTAACTTTGGAAAACAAAGTAAACGAAGCATTATAAACCTTCAAGTAGAAGCCTACAGCATGAGCATAAGGTTGCAGAATGTATCTGCCAGATATTCAAGGGCAAGCATTCTCCATGATATTGATTTAGATTTAAACGGTAGAGACATAATCCTAGGTCCGAATGGCTCTGGCAAAACAACGCTTTTCCGCACAATACTTGGAGTGAATGTGTATTCTGAGGGACACATAGAGATAGACGAGGTTGATGTTAAGAAGATAAAAAGCACTCCAGGAATATTGGCAACAAACCTCGACGAGGTTTATAATCTTCTGAGGATTCCAATAAGGAATGTGGCTAAGCTTTACCTTGAACTTGGTAAGGGAGATTTCTCAAGATTTCTAAGTATGGTTGAAGAATTTGAAGCATCCAGTGCTTTAAATAAGAGGCTTGATGAATTATCAGCTGGGCAGAGAAGAATCATGTGTAATCTTATCGCGCTGGCTATGAATACAAAGTATGTTCTCCTCGATGAACCTTTTGAAAACATGGATCCTGCTAGAAGGGTTAAGATGGCCAAGATTATCATAGATTGGGATGGGGGCATCATAATGAATACTCATGCAACATGGCTTCTCGATAAGTTTTCAGACTGGCAGGCTCACCTAATGTTTCATGGGAAAACATGTGAGCCTGTGAGGGTTAATGGCCTTCTGAACTCGAGAATAGTTGAAGGACAGAGAGAAGGTGCAATTAGTTTTACAATTAGAGAGAAAACGTTCTCACTAGTGTCTGGGAATCAAGGTATTTGCCTTACTGAAATGGAGAGTTTAGACCGTCTCTTCGAGGTGGGGTTGTGATGAGCATTCTTTTATTCAAAATGCTTTCGAAGGAAATGTTCAGGAACCCTTCTGCCTGGGGATGGGGTTTCTTCTTCGTCTCTTTCTGGATTATCATGGGGGCCTACATATTTAGTATTGAAATGCCTAAAGGTCTTCCTGCTGAAGCATATTTCTCCTACACGGGTAGCTGGTTCTCAATATCTCTAGTCTACAGTTTCTCGGCTCTTGCAGTAGGCATTGTTAATTCTTCATATTACTCATCTTTCTCCCTAAGATATTTGACGAAATATTCTGCTCTCAATAATAAGCGTTACTACGCTGTGAGCCTGATTTCGACAGCCATGTTCTTCACGGTTTTCACAATGCTCTTAGGAGTAGAGACATTTTTAATATATAGCTTTAGGTTCGGAGTCTTGCTGGCTCCCAAGAACCCTGTTGAACTGGCCTTAGCATCAATCTTATCAGCATTATTCATATATGTGCTTTCAAGCTCCATAGCCTATTTAATCCTAGTTTTGAAGAGGCCGCGACTCGTCACCTTCGCATCCTTTCTACCCCTCGTTGTCTCCTACCCGCTTCTATTCCTACAACTATACCTTGACATAGGTTATGCCACAGTCCTATCCCCCTTTAACACGATTAACAGCCTCATCTACCGTTATTACTCCGGAATCGAAGTGCCTAAGGGACCTCTATTTATTGGTAGTCAAGCCTCTGCAACAATAGATCCATTATACTTTTGGGCATCGCTTTTTTCATGGATTGTTTTACTCAGCATAATTAACATAATCCTGATAGGGAAGCAAAGGGGGGTCAGCGTAGAGGAACTCAGACAGTTTTGAGCCGTCCACAGCAAGTCTGTCGACCAGACGCTCTACTCACCCCCTAGCGACAGTAAGCATATAGCTAGCGATATCACTCTCGACAGGTTTAAGCAGTAATTTTTTATTTAAAAGGCTTAAAAACCAGTGTTTCTGGTTTTAGATAGGGTTTTAAAGAGTTGTCCATAGTCTAAAAACCAAAAAATCTTAAATATTCTCCGTGATAAAATATATTCAAGGTAATCTTGAATGACCCTCCCCTACGAATCCCGCCTCGGATACCGGTTACCAAGGTTTGAGATAAGTGGGGGAGCTAGCACGGCTTCAGAGCAAGACATAGCTTATTCTGAAGGAGTTTTCAGAAGTTTTCTAGAGCTTGAACATAGTAAATTGCTAATACCCCCTTTCTGCATCCTAAACGTTTTCGGCGGGGTTACAACACTAGAAGCACAGAAATCTGCAGGAATACCCCTAGGGGCAATGGTTCAAGTGGTGCCGGTTGATGATGTTACAGTAACGCTTAGCGGTAAGCCTTCAGATCTTTTAACCGTCTACTCTTGCGAGGTTCATGAAACGACCCACATGTACCAGATGAGCCATCTAGAGGTTATGAATAAGTATGTTACCACTGAAGTATTAATCTACACTTTTAACTCTCTACTTAAGGCTGCAGCAGGACAAACAGCAGGCTCCTTGGAGTTGAGCGAAGGCAAGACGGCCCGAGGCTTGTCATTCGGCAGCATAGAGTTCAGAAAGCTGGCTACGGATATAAAGGAGGTATTCCCATACTTGCCTCTTAGAATTGACAGGGATAAGCTAGTTCTTTTAGAATCCTATCCTCTTTTGGTTCAAATGAGGTCTATGGAATTCCCTGAAGTCGATGTTCTTAAAAGCTCTGTGGAAGACCGTCTTAGGAGCAATATTAACACTAGTGTGATTAAAATACTAGGAGAAGACCCTAGTAAATCGCTTTATTCAGAAGCGATGGGGCTTGTATATAGTCTTCACGAGATGTTACCCAAGTCATACGTAACTCTATTAGTTTACTCAAATTACTTGACTGGACTGGGGGCTCAGGGTCTTCTTGAGATGGCGCAGAAACTTGTCCATGATGAAAACAAGGTGAGAATCCTAGTAGGGGTTGAGAATGAGGTTGAGAGTGGTGGAGACCCTTTGACTTTAGCATTCGACCACGATGTTTTCAACTACGAGGATTTTGTAAAGCATAAAGAAAATCTTTTAGGAACAATTGGTGATGCTTTAAAAATATGCAACAGCGGTAAACCGTTTAACAGGCTCAACTATATTAAGAAAAAGATCGAAGGCATTAAAACACCATCGGAACTCCGTTATCTGGCAGCAGGCTTTTCCCAAAACGTTTTCAGTCAGCGTTTGGCTGTTAATCAGCCTCCAACATACTATCTTCATGCTAACGGTGTTTCATACGATAAGGAGGAGGTAATGCTATTTAACTCTTTCTTTGCAGACTTGGCGATTACAGTTAATATCCTTAAAAATTTAATCGATGCATTAGAGAAAGGGCATGATGTGAGAAACACTATAAAAGGCTCTATACGCTGTCCACTTAAAAGGGCGCCGCAGATGAGATGTGCCTCAAGCTTTGAGTGTGAGCATGAGAAAAACTGGCTTGATACTATTTCGGGATCAGGGTAAACTTTTATTCTATTATGTATAATAGGTCTCTAGTAAAGATTAGTAGCATCATAAAGGCTTATGACTATTGTTCAGAATCCAGGATGACATGGTTTTACCTAATTACGAGTACAGATCCTTTAAAATGGTTTATAACTCTGCTTGCAACGCTTCCGAGAATACGCCCTGATCTTCCAAATCCCTCTCCCCCAATAACTATAAGATCGTAGCCTCCTTTCTCCGCTTCTTCAACAATGATTGACGCGGGATCACCCATCCTGTTTAGCAGCTTTACTTTAACACCCATTTCTTCAGCAATTATTCTCGCTCTCTCCAGTATCTCATCCTTCTCCCTAATCATGCTCATCCTAGTAGAATCCGGGAGAACTATTAGTTTGGAGGAATGTTCCACACTTGGCTCCACCATGGTTTTCGAAGGTGCTTCGGAAACATGTAGTACTGCTACCTCAATCTCCGGAGTCTGGAGCTTTAGCCTTAAAACGGTTTCAACAGCCTTCTCAGAGGTTGGAGAACCATCGGTTGCCACTAGAATCCTCCTGAACATCACCCCCATTTAAAAGACCTCTGCTAATAAATCTTTAAAGCTAAAATGCCAAGCTCAGGGGTTGAGAGTCACGCTGTAATAAGTTATGTTCCCGTTCTGGGCGGGGTTCCAAACAATTAGGCAGTTCAACCCAGTATCAACAGCCTTAAGGAACCCGGACCATTCACCGTCTTTCAACAAATAGTTCTCAATTTTCCCTTCCTCGTGGTAAACAGTCGCGACAATAGGCTTGTCAGCAGGCTCCCACTTTATAACTATCTTTATGTTTTCGCCAGAAGGAAGGTAAAAACCACCGTAGAGTTGGCCGGTTAAGGGCTCAAGGGATCCTGACAAGGTTTCGTTCGCCTTAGGCTCGTGAGGTGTTTCAATTGTTTCTAAAACTGTTTTAAAACTTGAATCAGCATACGATAAATCTTCGAAATGAAATCTTAAATCGACCGCGTAAGTCTTTTGCGAAAAATGTCCTCCTTTAACCTCAGTATAGTTTATGCGGAGAACATTATAGACATGGAAATCCCATGACCTAATATATACGGTTTTATTGTATGCTTCAATTACTCGGGGAAGCTTCAATGGGAATACCTTTATGACAGCCTCTTTTGGCGAGACTGTGTTGCTTGGAGTTGAAATACTATAGGAGGCAATTATATTGCCATAAGGATTTTCTATAATGACGTAATCCGATGTCAACTCTACTATAAAGTCAGTAGACCCTAAATCTCCCGGAATAATTCTGAACTCAGATGCTTTAAGTAGCATTAGGGCCATAGAAATCATTATCAGCATTGAGAAGGATATTACTAGCACCAAGTTTCCGTTGAACATCTTTATTGTTCTTTCCATTTATCGGGGAGTATTAAACGATAAATTCATTATTAAACATTTTTTACGAAACAATTTGCAATTATTCTGAAACGTGGCGGCGTTAGACAAAATGTCGCGGAGGGAAAGAGCATTTGTTTTTTTTTTAAAAAGGCGTGGTTTAATGAAAATCAAGATTTAAAGAAGGCTTTTCGGTTTCCGTCGGTTCTAAGACTAGTTGGTAGAGCCTCCAGTATTTTAAAATCACAACCATCTGAACTATGGATTCGCATTTTCTGTATGCATGGGACAGCAAGCCTTATGCGGCTCAGCATCTTTCTACAACTATAATCAGCTATCTCGAGCCCCAGAAAAATAATTAGGGTCAACCAGCCTATGTTAATAACTGATTAAGTCCCTAGCGGTAAAAATATTTTTCAAAATTATTCTGAAACGTTTTTTAAAAAATCTATGTTAAAAACACGTCTCTTTTGAACCGGAAATATACAGGGAAAACAATACGGCTTTAATCGAAGCTAAACCGTTCTTAAAAAGAATGGTGTGGGAAAAAGTCTTAGAGCGACATATAACGTAATAGTTATAAGCCCTTGGCGAGAATTCATTGGAACCCCCAATGAGGCTTAACTTGGCTTGGGCTACCCTAGCCATTGTCTCAGGCCTGCTCCTACTAGTTAGAATATTGACTCCCAGCGTGTATCATATCATTATAGAGGGGGGAGATAACCCAAGGGTCTACCCGATTCCAAACGTTTACACATTCAGCGATATTATAGTGGTCTGTCTTCTCTCAATAACCTTCGGCTATGCAGTGTTTAAGGCGATAATCATCGAGGAGAAGCCCCCGTTCCTGAAGCAGTTTAGAATTTCAGAGTTGATAAGACTTCTTAAACCAGACGAGCTTAAAGTCTACGAGATAATAAAGAATAATAGCGGAATCTTCCAATCAGAGCTTCCTGAGAAAACAGGCTTCTCAACAACTAAGGTGAGTCAGATTCTAGGCTTCCTTGAAGTCTATGGGCTGGTTGAAAAAAAGAAGAAGGGAAGGGAGAACTTCTTAAGAGCGGTTGAGGAAGAGCCTAAGCCCTGATACTGTTTAATCCCATTATATTTCTGAAATCGGTTTATTAACGCTTATATTCGCCTATTATTATCCTCGGGTCGTTGAGAAAGATAAACTCATCATGCATATACTGCGGGGTTGGTTGCAGGCTAAACTATGTTTTGGAGAACGAGAAAATTGTTAGAATAGAACCTGTTAAGGAGGATGAGGTAAGTGAGGGTTTCCCCTGTCTTAGGGGCTTAACTATCCACGAAGTCATACATGAAAACAGGATTACAAAGCCATTGATAAGAGAAAAGAAGGATGAGGATTTTAGGGAAGCGTCTTGGGATGAAGCATACAGGTTTATCTTCGACCATTTGAAGGGGCTCGAGGGCAATGAGGTTTTGTTCATACCGTCGGGCAAAGCAAGTAATGAAAATGCTTACGTTATGCAGAAGTTCGCACGGGCTGTTTTAAAGAGTAATAATGTGGACGGGTGTTGCTCCAGGCTTTGCCACGCCAACACTATGAGTGCGTTAAGCGAGGTCTTTGGAATAAACGGCTCCCCAGGAAGGATTGAAGACATTTCTGACAGAGACCTTATTCTAATCATAGGTTCAAACCCTGCTTCAAATTATCCTGTTATTTTCAGCAGGGTTGTTAAAGCTAAATCAAAAGGCATGAGGCTGATAGATGTGAACTCTCCTCCGAATGAGACATCAAGGTTTTCAGATATTAATGTTCAGGTTAAGCCGGATACGCAGCTCGTTTTTCTTAACGGTTTAATTAATGAGATTATTAGAAGAGGAGTTCCCGAAGATAGGAGAATGATACAGGGTTTTGAAATACTCGCCGAAACAGTGGCGGAATATACTCCGGAAAGGGTCTCAGAAACATGTGAAATTGAAAAGAGGCTTTTTGAAAAGGTTGTTGACATCGTGTATTCTTCTAAAGCCTTTGGGATAATGCATGGGATGGGGCTTACCCAAAGCAGGAATGGTTTTCTAAACATAGTTTCCCTTCTAAACCTAATGATTCTGAAGGAGGGTAGGCTTCTCTCAGGGAGAGGAGAGATAAACGTGCAGGGCATGGGTGATGTTGGAGGTGTTCCATCCGGATTCCTACCGGCTTTTGTTTCTAAAGATGAGTTGGAGAAGGCTTGGGGATCAAAGCTTAGCGAGGAATCTGGTTTAAACATGATTCAAGCGCTCTACCTTAATCCTGTAAAAGCGGTTTTCGCATGCGACGTTAACATGGCGCTTTCACTTCCTGATCTTGAAGCTCTTCATGAAAAGCTGGGAGAAATGTTCGTAGTTCTTCTTCACCACCATTTTAACTATACTATGCGCTTTGCTAACGTTGTCCTGCCTATAGCGATGCTTATCGAGGGAAACGGAACAATAACAAACTGGGAGAGACGTATACGTCTTGTCAGGAAGGCTGCAGATCCTCCTGCTGAAGCCAAGCAGGTGTGGCTTATTTTCAAAGAACTCGCCAGCTATTTCAACTGTGAACACCTCTTCAACTATAGTAGTGAGAAGGAGATTTTCAAAGAGATTGTTAGGCTTATTCCCGCATACAGGAGTGTCGACCCAGAGAAGGTTTATGATGGTGGAGACGATTGGGGTGTTAAGAAACCTGCCTTTGTAAGGTATGTTCCGGTGCACTTTACAGGTGTCGACTATCCTGTTAGCAAGAAATACCCCTATATTCTGGTAGGTGTTAGAACACCTTTTCTCTTTCTGCATAATGAACTAACAGACCTCTCAGAAATCCTGCGGAAGGTGAATAAGAAAGATATTGAAGCCTGCTACATGAATCCGGAGGATTTAAGGAGAGAAGGGTTCTCAGACGGTGAAACAATAATCCTATTCAGCTCATGCGGTAGGCTGAGGATCAGAGTTAAGTCTGATCCATCCATCCCGAGCAAGACGATTAAGATGTATATCCATTCGGAGAAAACTCCTGTAAACAAGCTTGTCCCATTAAACTATACTTTTAACACGTTTACTCCAAACTATAAGTCGGTGGCTGTTGGCGTAAGCAAAGATGTTTCAGACTAGTTTTTAATATTGGCCTAAGGCGCCTTCTCTTCTGGTTGAATCGTAAGACTTTTTGAAAAACCATAGTGAAAAAGGCAATACTACCACTATGAAGACTATTAGCTTTACAACATTCTCAATTATCATGGGGCTACTGAGGCTTTCACCGTTCATCAGACACCTCCTCAACCCGTCTAGAGAATACGTGAGTGGAAACACGTTGCCAACCCATTTAAGCCAATCGGGCAGTAACCCTAAGGGGTAGAGTACTCCCGAGAAAAGTTGAGTAAGCCAGGAGAAAGCCCAGACTATGGGGTCACCCTGCTTAAGCTTAAGTATCATAGCTGCTCCGAGAATCCCGATAACCATGTGGCTTATTACAAGCAGTATTGTTAAAACTAGTGTAGCCAGCATCGACTCAATGTTTAGAATAAACCTCATGCCTAGGAGAGTACCCATGCCGAGTGATGCAGCCAAGAAATAAGAGCCTATTATGAATCTGAACATGGATTCTCCCAGCAGGAAAACCCTGAAGCTTGTTGTCGAGGAGAGTATGGTCTCCATTGTTCCGTTCCACTGCTCCTCTCTTATAGCATCAGACAGGCTTGAAACAGATGAGAAAACATAATGTTGGAAAGATATGCCTATGATTGAGAACGTTAGAAAGTCTGCGGCATAGCCTGATTCGACCAGTGCTTGTGGAGTCGTTATCATAGATACGAAGTAGTATGTTGCTACAAACGTTAGCGAGCTTATTACATCTAGCGTTATCCAAAGCTTATACGTCCACCAGATTTTAAAGTCCCTCACGATGAAGGCAAAGACCTTCTCAGTAACGCTAACCTTACTCGGCGGAACGCTTTCAGCCATGTATTTCACAATCTCCTCAACCTTCAAGTTTAACCACCTAGTAGGATGATGTTGTACCCTCCCTCCTTATTCTCCTATAGCCCCAGCCCAAAACCTTCAAGCCTACTGGAATAAGAATCATGCTGAAGACGATTAGGATTACTATGTCTGTTAAAACATTGATGTCGAATACTGAAGCTCCCATTATTAGGGTCCTCCTCATTCCATCTAAGGCATAAGTATAGGGGAAGATCATGGATAGGGCTTTTATTGCCGGGAATTTTTCAAGCATCTGCAAAGGATAAAGGACGCCGGCAAGAAACTCGTTAAGGGCTGCAAGTATGAATACAAGTGGGTCGCCCTTCTTGAAAACCATTATGATGCCTGCAGCTATAAGGCCTATAGCTTGGTTTGAAATAAGCATTAGGATGAATATAATTAGGAATGCAGATAATGACTGAGGGCTCAATGAAAGATTTGCTCCAAGCCCATATATCCCTACTAGAAAAACTCCTACCAAGTAAATGAGGCTGACCAAGTAGCCGCGTGCCGTAAGACCTATGAAGAACACAAGCATGTTAACGGGGGTTACTGCAATAGTTTCAAGAGTACCTCCTCTTATCTCATGCTGTATTGAATGACTTAGCCTCGTTATACATGCCCAAAGATAGTTTGAAGTAGCTATTCCAACTAGTGAAAAGGCGAGATAGCTGGTTCCCCAACCGCTCTGCGAAAGCTTAGCTGGATCAACCTGTAGGCCGACGAAGTAATACATGACTACAGATGCAAAAGTACTTAATAAGTCCATTATAAGCCAAGACTTGTAAGCTAGCATCATCTTCAGCTGAGCCCATACTACTGCCATAAGTTGCCTTAGGTTAGACTTGTAACGCGGCTCCTCGCCTTTAAAAATCTGGAGGATTTTAGAACTATTCATGTTCTTCACCCGTCAGACTTAGAAAAACCTCCTCTAAACTTGGGAGAGCGATCTGAACTCCTATTATTTTCAACCCTTTAGAGGTGAAGGCCGGAGGAATCTCTGATAATGCCTGCTCCTCATCCGCGACCTCCACCCGAATAACCGTGTGATCCTCCTCAGGCTGGACACTTATAACCCTCTTAACACCTCTCATTTTTCTCAACAGGTTTTCAGCATCTTCAGAGGATCCGCGGAAACTTACTTCGACACCTCTATACTTTCGCGTTACTTCACTCAGCCGTAGAGGAGTGTCTAAAGCGATAACTCTACCCCTGTTCATAACAGCTATCCTGTCGCACAGTCTTTCAGCCTCAACTATGTTATGCGTAGTGAAAATTATTGTCTTGTTAAGATCCCTGCAAAGAGATTGAAGTAGCTTGCGTGTTTCTATTGCTCCAGTAGCATCCAGCCCAACAGTAGGTTCATCCATGAGCAGGATAGGTGCATTTGAGAGTAGGGTTCTCGCAAGCATCACTCTCATCTTCATACCTGTTGAAAAATCCTTCACAAGCCTGTCAGCATCCTTGTTTAATTCGAAGAACTCGAGTAGAGCATCTATTCTCTTTCTAGAGGTGTCTGGTGGAATGTTCTGCAGGTAAGCGTAGAATCTCAAATTGTCTCTTGCCGAAAGCCTCCAGTATAAGGCTCTTCCACCAGTCTCACCGTGCAGCCAGCCTATGCACTCCCTAACTCTCTCAGCCTCTTTCACCACGTCGAAGCCAGCGATTCTTGCAGTACCCTCATCCGGAATTATCAGTGTACACAGTATTTTTATCAATGTTGTTTTGCCAGCACCATTCGGGCCTAGGAGGCCGAAGAACTCCCCTGTTCTAACCGATAGGTTCACGTGATCCACTGCAATAATATTCGCTTTCCCACTATCCTTCCTGAAGTACTTAGTCAGGTTTTCCGTCTCAACCGCGGGGTTCAATGCAGATTATCCTCCGAAACCTTTTTTCACCAGACTTAAAGCACTGTTAAAAACTTGAAGTAGAAGTATTTTTAACGATTACCAAAACGTATTGTTGAACCCATAAGGATGGGAAAGCTTAATAACACCATTCTCCGCCAACGGCTCCAATGTTCATTAGTCTAGAGGTAACTCCTCCGAGAAAAGGTGTTGAAAAAGTGTTTAACACCGTTCTTAGGGCGAAGGACCTAGTTGATGCTATAAATGTTACCGATACTCCTTTCGGTCAACCCCGAATACCGGGGTTTGTCTTCGCCATAATGATCAAGGAGAAACTGGGTGTTGAACCAATAGTACACTATAAGACGGTAAACATGAATTTGACTGGCTTGAAAAGCGGGCTTTATGCATGTGCCGCCGCAGGAGTCAGAAGATTCCTATTCATGAAAGGCGATAACCCTGCCGAGGGCTCGCTAATATCGGATGTTTCTCCTGAAAACCTTTCAGAATGGGCTAGGAAGGAGCTTGGCGTTGAAGTAGGATTAGCGATGGGATGGCCTATCTCGGCTGAGAAAATAGCTTTAAGGCTTTCAGCCAAGCCGGACTATGTTTTCACCCAAATCTTCCTGACTGTTAAGGATGCGGAGAGGTTCCATGAAATGTTTGATGAGGCTGTTGAAAAAACAGGATGGAGACCCCCGGTGTACTGTACGCATCTTGTTCGTTGCGAAGAAAACCTGGATACTCTTAAGGAGGTGGCTAGGCTGATGGGTTTTGAAGCACCCAGTTTTAAACTCGGCATCGATGCTAATGTGAGCTTTCTTAGGGAACTGGAAGGTTTTTTCAACGGCTTCATGATTTCTTCGCCGGGAGGCTATGAGCACGCAATAAAGCTGGCAGAGGCACTAAGGAGGTCTTAAGCATCATGAAGAAAATGATTGTCCAAGCTGCATTAGTAGGAGGCTTCCCTAGGCCTTTCAACATTGGTAGGCTCATGAGTAGATATAGAGATGGCAAGCTCGCTCCGGAAACCTATGAGAAAAGGATTAGGACAGAGCTTCTTAAAACGATTAGGAGAATCGCTGATTCGAATGTTTCCATGATTCCTTTCAACATGTTTCTCTGGGACGATATTTTCGAGCCTTTCGCAGGCACCTTTGGAGGGATTGAGAGAGGAGGACTCTACCGATTTCTAGACAACAATTTCTATTATAGGGTTCCCTTGGTGAAAGGAAAGATACATCACAAAGAAGCAACAGTAACTCATTTCAAGATGATTAAGAACATCGTCAGAGAAAGCAAGCGGCGTTTGAAGGTTAATGCAGTTATCCCCGGCCCATACACCTTTGTGAAAATGTGTGAGAACAAGTACTATCCTTCTGAAGAAGCACTTATAACTGATATTGCTGAGGCTCTGGGCGAAGAGGTGCGGCTGCTTGAGAAGCTTGGTGCAGGGTTTATCGAAGTCCATGAGCCCCTACTGGCTTCTGGAAAGGTTAGTATAGAACTCTTCGAGAAAGGGTTTGAAACATTGACTTCCAAAGTATCTTCGAAAATCTGGCTTCAAACATACTTCGGTCCAGTCAGTCAGCTTGAGGAACTATCAGGGTTGAAAATTGATGTGCTTGGAGTCGACTTAGTTGAAGCACCTAATCAGTTTGAAGCAATCTTGGGTTTAAGGGGTAAAATGGGAGTCGGTCTTGGCGCTGTAGATTCTAGGAGCACTAGAGTTGAAACCGTTAGAAGCCTGAGGATGCTTGTTAAGAGGGCTAGTGAAAACTTTAGCAGGGTCTATCTAACACCTAATGCGATGATGGATTTCATACCGGTTTCAATAGCATATGCTAAGATCAGGAGGATGGGCACAGCTGCAGGAGGTTTTAGAAATGGTTGAGGTTAAGCTACCAGTCTTACCAACAACAGTCATCGGAAGCTACCCGAGGCCAATATGGCTCAGGAGAACTATTAAGCTCTGGAAATCCGGTAGGCTTGAGGACGAGCATATGAAGGAGGCTTTCAACGATGCCGTTGTAAGCGTTTTAAGAGATCAGGAGGCGGCAGGTATAGATATTCCGAGCGACGGGGAGCAGAGAAGGGATGAGATGGTGGAGTACTTTGCTGAGAGGATAGGAGGTTTCAAGTTCTATGACCCTATAAGAATATGGGGTAACGCCTACTACAGGAAGCCAGCGGTCCACGCTCCTCTCCAGTATAAGGGGAACATGGTTGTAGAGGAATTCAGGTTCCTAAGGTCTGCTTCAACGAAGCCAGTTGTGAAGATAACTATAACTGGGCCATACACTATAGCTGACTGGAGTTTCAATGAGTATTACTCCACTAAGGAGGAGCTTACATTCGAAATTGCGAAAATAGTCAACAGGGAGCTAAAAGCCTTGGAGGAGGCTGGAGCAATATATGTTCAGATAGACGAGCCTGCGTTGTCGACACATTTAGAGGAGGTAGAGTGGGCTGTTGAAGCGGTTAACGAGGCTGTGAGTGAAATGCGGATTAAAATAAGCATGCATGTGTGCTATGGAGACTACTCTAGGATCATCCCGTACTTGGAAAATGTTAAGGTGAGCCAGTTTGCCTTTGAGTTCGCGAACAGAGGCTTTAAGGATATAGAGGTTGTTAAGAAGATGCCTGAGGATAAGGAGCTTGGCTTCGGAGTTATAGATGTTCACAATAGGAGGATTGAAACAGTTGAGGAAGTTGCCTCAGGAATAAGGAGGATGCTTCAACTACTTCCCGCCCACAGGCTATATATTAATCCTGATTGCGGGTTGAAACTCCTACCTAGAGCAATAGCTAAGGATAAGATGAGGGTCATGGTTGAGGCTGTTAAGAAGATCAGGGAAGAGATTAAGGACGATGGCCCAGTAATCAGAACCTAAGCTGTTTTAAAACAATAGTGAACCTCGTTAAACTTTTTCTTTAATTCTATTACTTCCTGCTTCACTGTCTTGCCTTCCACCAAGACTTTCTTAAACAGCTCAGCCACTATTTTCATCTCCTCCTCCTTCATCCCCCATCTCGTAAGCTCTTGGACACCCAGCCTTATGCCCGAGGGGTTTCTCGTAGCGTCTTGCGGCTTGTCTGTCGGCAGTGCCATCTTGTTACAAATAATGTTGGATGCTTCAAGAAGCTCTGAAACAGGTTTACCTCCTCCGAACCTGCTAACGTTAACCATCACCTGATGAGACTCTGTGAAACCAAGGTCGGGGCAGAGAACATCAAAACCTTTTTCATACAGGCTTTCAGCAAACTTCTTTGCGTTTATAACAACCTGCTTCGCATAATCCTTTCCAAAGACATTCATCTCAAGCGCTGTGATTGCAAGTGCTGGGAAACGGTGGATATGAGTGTTTGACGTTATTCCTGGAAATATCGCGGTCTCAACCTTCTGCCAGTCCTCCTCACTCAGGCTTCTGTTTCCTATTACAACTCCTCCTTGAGGCCCCTGAAACGTCTTATGTGTTGAGGAGGTTATGAGATCAGCTTCCTCTTTCAAAGGATCTTGAAAAACCCCTCCGTATATTAGGCCGAAAACATGTGAAGCATCATACACCGTTTTAATCTTAGGGTCTATCCTATCCCGAATCTCTTTCACAGGCTGTGGAAAGAGAAGCATAGAGGCCCCAAACATGATTAGCCTTGGCTTAACTTTCTCTATCAGCTTCACAGTATTCTCAACATCTATGTTCAGCTTCTCCGTGTCAAAGAACATGTCTATGCTCTTTAATCCTCTCACACCAGCTATTCCCCACTGCGTAGACGAGACGTGTGCCCCATTTGGTATTCCAAGAGAGATTATCGCGTCACCAGGCTTCGCGAATGCGGAGTAGACAACCATGTTTGCAACAGCACCTGAAATAGGCCGCACGTCAGCAAAAGGTGTTTCAAACCGTTCCCTGAATAAGTGGTTGCAGAGCTCCTCCACCTCATACGCATATTTTGTTCCGCAATAATGCCTCTCCACGCCACTATGCTCGTTGTACCGGCCATCGAAGTCAGAAACATAGTATTTCTCCGCCAGCGGGGACATAACGCTTTCGGAGGCTATAAGGTTTAAACATTCCTGTCTCCTCCACCTATTCTGATTTTCCACTATTCTTAAAACATCCTCTATCTTAGGCATCTTCAGACTTCCTCCTCTTATCTTTCTCCTTAACCTTCACTTCAGTTTTCTCTTTTTCAGCCGTTTGCTTCGATGCCTCCGTTAAAACTGTTAATGCAGAGACCCGTTGCATAACCATTATAGAGAGCTTTATTGCGAAATAGAAGAAGGAGATGCCGGCTGCTATGATGAGCCGCTCCACAATGGTGAACGGGATTGCCTGAATCCAGAATTCTGCAGGTATGTTCATAAAGTAAAGATAGGTTATAGAGCCGATTGCATGATCTGTGAATGCTGAACCAAGCGAGTAGGTGTATACTTGAGCCAAATGATTCTTGAGAAGCCTGTCAATCTTCGGTTTAAAAACTGCTATTAAAAGAGGTATTGTCCAGAAAAGCGAGCAGAACCAGACTTCCCTGCCTATGGGGTGAAGCAGGAAAAGCAGGATGCTTAAAGCGGGAACTATGATCAGCCTTCTGTCCCCCTTAAACATCTTTGTAAAGTAGATTCCAGCTAACATTATGGGCAGGAACGTGAGCCAACTCATTATGAACTTGGGTAGATTACTGATATCTCCCATCTTATAGTAGCCTGTGAAAAACCCTATTATACGTGCAAGCATTATGACGGAGGTCCCCCAGTAAACGTTGAGGAACCTTGAGATAACCGGGCCAAACATGACTCCGAAGGAAAAGCTGGATTCTGTTCCAAATATCGGCCAGAATTTAATCTTAGTTAGAACCATGAAGAGAGCTGCAAACAACACTGAAAACATTATCTTTGGAAGCATGAGCAGAATTCTAGTTTTCATATCTACCTTTCCCATCTAAATCATCTCCCTAAACATCTTCTGAATATTAGGTATTCCCATTCTCCTACATTCCTCAGGCATCAGATCACCCTCGGGACAGAAGCCTTTCATACATGATGGGCCCGCGTCTTTAAAAATAGTTGGAGCAACCTTCTTCACCAGTTTCAACATTTCCATCCCTACCTCTCTCAGTTCCCATTGGGCTCTTGCGCAAAGCCTAAGGTTGAAGAAGTGCAGCAACTCCCTAGCGTTCATTGTTACAACTATGTTTGTCCTTGTAGCGTTAGGAAGTATGAATCTTGCATCCTCGTTCGACAACCCTTCTTTAACAAGCTCCTCATACCATTGGGCAATCGTCTTCATCCTTTCCTTAAACCGCTCCTCTTCACCGTTTCTAAGTGTCTTAGGAATAATAAACCAATCATCACTTGAAGTATTCACCTTCACAAACCTTTGACTCTGCTGAGTATAGGATGCTACTCTATGCCTCACCAGCTGATGTGTACAGGCTCTGGAAACACCTTCTAGCGAGAATGTGAATGAAGCGTGTTCAATGGGTGAAAGATGGTTATGCCTCAATAGATCTGAAACCTCTTTCTTAATCTTCTCAGCATTCTCAGGCTTAGATAGTTTCGCAAGTATCTCCGTTGGCGTATCGCTTTTAAACGATGCCCTAGCAGCAACTGCAACTATAAGCTCCGGGTTTGGAGTGTGTGAGATTAGGGAAACCTTCATTACCCAGCTTTTTAAAAATCAGCATTATAAACGTTTCCGCGTAAAGAAGGTTAAAAATTAAAAACAGTATTTTTGCTTCGAATCAGCTAACGACAAACCAGTACTAGCACTAATGATGTTTTACGCTACAAGCATATGCGATACTTTTTTCTCATGCCGCTTAATGGAAGCAAATCAGAATTCTGAAAAACCCCGTGAAACACTCCTTTCATACTCCTAAAACGCATCGATCATTGATTGAGAGAAGGCTTAACGCTATTTAAGATGGTGCTAAAAATGAGTTTTAGAATCGAAAAAACGCGTTTTCAGGTGGAAGGCGGGTTTCCTTAAAAACAGTCTTTATCCATTTGAAAAACATAGGTTTAAGCCATGTTTTAATGGGGGTTAAGAAAATTTATGAAGGTAGTATGTAACAGTTATAACTGACAAAGAGATATTGGATTATCGGCTAAAATCATAATTGTGTAGCTTAATATGGAAAGCGAAAAAGATAAGGAGGCTGAAGAAGACAGGACTGATTTTGACAAGATCATAGCACGCTACAGGATGGCGGCATCAAGACAGGATGCTGCAAAAACAGAGGAAAAGCGGCCGGTAATAATTGAGAAAACATCGATAACACCGATGGTGGAGAAGCCAGTTGTAAAGAAAGAGACTATACCTGTGGCTCAAAAACCCGCGTCGCGAGAAATCGTGACGAGCGAGGATGCTGAAAAATACTTTGAATGGGTTAAGGTTGTGGAGAGTGCAATACAGAATTGCCTTTCCCAGTCTAAGGGAGCCATAAACTCCATATATGTTCTACTGCCTGACGAGATAACTTGCCTAAGCTTCGGTTCACGCATCGACCTGGATGAAGATATTTTGGCAGCTTTCATAGGAGAACAGTTTGGATTATTTGAAAGCTACAGCGGTATTCTTCAAATAGGAGAGATAGAAGAGATAGAGTATACTGGAAAACAGAGTGTTGTCCTGATGAAATCTGGGAGTGGGTTGAGGCTTATGGCCCTGTTAAACGATAAGAGCTACACTAGGCTAGCCAAGATATACTTGGAGAGAATGCTGAAAAGCATTCCGAGATTCGAGTAGAATAAGTTTCACTTTTCTCACGCTATTTCTTTAAAGGCCTTACCCATTATTTTAAGTCCTTCCCTTATGTTTTCAACCGAGTTAGCATAGCTTATTCTTACGTAGCCCTCTCCAAAGGAGCCCATGGCGGTTCCATGTAGGACTGCAACGCCGTATTTCTCCAGTAGAATTGACGCCAGTTTCAAACTGTCGATTCCGGCTCTATTTGTTATCTTCTTGACATTGATGAACCCGTAGAAGGCGCCTCTCGGCCTAACCATGTGAACATCATCGATCTTGGAAACCTCTTCAATAACGACCTCTCTTCTCATCGCATATTGCTCCACCATCTTCCTTACAGCATCCATGCCGTTTCTCAAAGCCTCTATGCCTCCCACCTGGATGAAGGAGGAGGGGCATGCAGTTATCAGGTTTAAAACCAGTTGCAACGACTCAGTTAAATGCGTGGGGGTAATTACGTATCCAAGCCTCCACCCGGTCATAGCATAATATTTCGAGAAGCCGTCTATAAGAATAGTGTTCTCCAGATTCTCGTCAAACTGTACCGGTGAATAGTGTTTTAAGCCGTCATATATTATGTACCGATAGACCTCGTCGCTGATAACGTATGCTCCAGCATCCTTAGCTATCTCAACAATACCCTTGACATCCTCCTTGGTTAATACTGAGCCCGTCGGGTTCTCTGGAGAGTTTAAGACGATCGCCCTAGTCCTGTTTGAAACCAGCTGGTTAACGTCATCCGGAACCATTCTAAACTCGTTCTCCTCCTTAAGCCGGACTGGAACAGGTTTTCCCTTGAAGAACCTTACACCTTCCCCGTAAGCCGTGTACCCGGGGTTAGGGTAGATCACTTCATCACCCTCCTCCACTATGGAGGCCAGTGTTGCGAAAACCGCCTCCTTAGAACCCGTTGTCACTGAAACATTCTTGAAATCTATTTCAACATCGAAGTCCTGAGCCGTTTTCTCCGATATTGTTTTCCTCAGCTCCAATGTTCCCGGAGTCGGAGTGTAATGTGTCTCTCCCTCTTTCAAAGCCCTTATCGCAGCCTCCCTTACGTTGCTAGGTGTGACGAAGTCCGGCTCCCCTATCTCCAAGTGTATTATCTTCTTCCCCTGGGCTTCAAGCATCTTCGCCTTACCTAGAACCATGAAGGAGCTTTCTCCCTCTAGCTCCAGCGACCTCTTAGCCACCTTCAGCCTCGAATCCAATTTATCCCTCTCCCCTTCTAAGGGCACTATTTCAACTTTTTCAGGCTTTTCATAACTTTCGGTATGATAAGTATGCAGGCATAGAGGAAAACGCCTACGCCTCCTGTAATTATGCAGAAAAGGTATATTCCACCCGTTACCGAAGGGTTGTAAAACGGGTTTACCGTCAAAGGATATAATGGGCGAATATCATCGTATAAGGGAGCATCCAGCAAAATATGGAGCAGTGCTCCTGAGGAACCTGCGAGCACGAACTGCCTTAAACTCGGTTTCACATCAGACTCTAGAAGAAGAGTCTTGTAGAAATGAGATAGAAACCTTTCAAGCATGAACATTGCTAAGCCAAGAAAACTCCCTATGAAAAAACCCATTATAAATGTGTGAAAATAACCATGTAACGGATATTTTAAACCGAATATGATAACGAGGAGTGGTTCAATATCAAGAATCACATTAGCTACGATGAAGGTAGGCATGTGCATATGCTTTCTTAAAAGCATCCCGAAGAATATTGCCGGCCCTAGGTGGAACGGTGTGAAAGGCATCTCTTCATATTGTTTTTCAATAGATATTTAGGGTTTTTCTTGTGAAAAGTATTTATTCCACTAAGCCCGATTCTATCTGTGTGACGAGAATTATAGTGGAGCTCAGCATAATTCCGCTTGGTGAGGGAACAAGCGTTTCAAATATTCTCGCCTACGCGGTGAAGGAGCTTGAGAACATGGGTGTAAAGTACGAAGTAACACCTATGTGTACAGTTTTCGAGGCGGATAGTGTTGAGGAAGCATTAAAGATCGTGAAGGCTGCACATGAAGCAGTTTTCAAACAGGGTGTGAAACGCACAGTAACAACCGTCAGGCTAGACGATAGGCGGGATGTGGAGAGGAGCATGAGAAGCAAGGTGGACTCTTTGAAGAAGGCTGTTGAAAAACTTTAATTCTTCTCAGGGAAACGTTTTTATTTCAAAATCAGGCTGAATTAACGTGCTATGAGTGGCTTGCCGTTAAAACTAGCTTTACCTACTACAGGCAATCAATACGACGTTATAATAATTGGGTCCGGCCCAGCTGGTTTAACCGCCGCAATATATACTGGAAGGGCCAGGTTGAAAACCCTCGTTATCGCAGGCTCAGCCTGGGGAGGGCAGTTAATGTTAACCTCTGAGGTTGAGAATTATCCTGGTTTCCCAGAAGGGGTTCTCGGCCCAGACCTTATGAACAATATGTTGAAGCAGGCTCAGCGTTTTAATGCTGAAATACTGTTTGAGGATGCTGAAAGCGTAGACTTCTCCAAGAAACCTTTCAAAGTGGTGGCTGGAGGAGAAACCTATGAGGGTAAAACAGTGATAATAGCAACCGGAGCCTCTCCAAGAGAGCTTGGCTTAGAGAGTGAAAGAAGGTTAAAAGGTAAAGGTGTTTCTAACTGCGCGGTTTGCGACGCAGCCTTCTTCAAAGATAAGACGGTGATGGTTGTGGGAGGCGGCGATACGGCGATGGAGGAAGCCTTGTTCCTAACAAAATACGCGAAAAACGTTAAGGTTATTCACAGGAGAAGTGGGTTGAGAGCGATCAAAATACTGCAGGAAAGAGCTTTCAAAAACCCTAAGATAGAGTTCATCTGGAACAGCGTGGTTGATGAGATACTTGGTAAGGATCATGTTGAAGGAGTCAGGATAAGGCGGGTTGAGTCCGGAGAGGTGTCTGAGATACCTTGCGACGGAGTGTTTATATCAATAGGCTACGATCCGACGACTAAAATCTTCAAGGGACAGGTTGAAATGGATGAGAAGGGGTATATAGTAGTTAAGGGTAACAGTAGGACTAGTGTTGACGGTGTTTTCGTAGCTGGCGAGGCTAAGGATTACCGTTACCGTCAAGCTATTACTGCAGCTGGCGAAGGATGCCAAGCAGCGCTTGACGCAATAAAATACTTGGAGGAGATTGAGCATAGCCTCACATAGGATGAGCTCATCACTATGAAACTCGATAATGTTCTGTCTAGAATTGGTTTCCACTCGGTTTACGAGAAAAGCATCAGGGAAGCTGTGGACCTTGCTTACAAGCATGGCTTCTCTTCAGTACAGGTAGAAACCGCTATGCCAATATTTTTCCCTGAGAAGTACACCTTTAGAGCTAGGAGAGAAATCGCTACGTATGCTGCTGACAGAAACATAGTGCTTAAGATTCACGCACCTGGAGAAGACTTCAGTCTGCAAACTCTACATTCCCCTATTCACCGGGCAATTGTTGAAAGACTTAAGGAAATTATTGACTTTGCCTCGGATTTGGAGGCGAAGATAGTTACAATACATCCCGGTGTTGTTCCCGTTTTCACTCTACCTGGAAAAGGGGATGTTCCTATAGATGTGCAGTATCCTCAACTCCATGTTCAAGCTCTTAAAACAGCCTTACTCGAGCTCTCCGATTATTCTAAGGGTAGAATATTGTTCTGTGTAGAAAACAGCCCGTTCACCCCTACGGTTATGAATGTTCTCTCAAGCATGCTTAAAGACAATAAGGTTTCTCTCACCATGGATTTAGCCAAGCTCTACAAGTCTGATGGTACTACTCATCGCAATGTTGAAAACTTTTTCCTTAAAAACCTAGATAAAGTGAGGGAATGTCATTTACACGATAAGACTAGAAAAGGGGGACACCAAATAATTGGCAGAGGATTCGTAGATTTCAAACGTTACTTGAAAACTCTCTCAAACTATGACTTAGAGTACACCATAGAGGTTAGGCCTTTTGAAAACGCCTTGGTTTCGCTTAAAGCATTGAGAAAAATATTGAAGCCCACTTAAGAGGGACAGGGGAAAAGTTTAAACTCGAAAGCTCACCATTCTTTAACGTGAAGGAGGCTGTTCTCTGGCATAAAGAGGGGGAGAGGGTGAGATGCAACCTTTGCGGGAGACGCTGTTTAATCGCCGACAAGGCTTTAGGCATATGCCTCGTTAGGAAGAATATTGACAGCAAGCTCTACAGTCTTAACTACGGTAAGCTTATAGCTCTACACGTCGACCCCATTGAGAAGAAGCCACTCTTCCACTTCCTTCCTGGAAACTTCACTTTCTCGATCGCCAGCGCTGGATGCAACTTTGCCTGCAAGTTTTGTGACAACTATGATATAAGTCAGGTTTATCGTGACAGGAGACTTGACCAAGTTCTTGGAGACGAATATACTCCTAAGGATGTTGTTAACCAAGCAGCATCCGAAGGCTGCAGGATAATAAGCTACACTTACACTGAGCCCACGATATTCTTCGAATTCGCCTATGATACTGCTAAGCTCGCCCATGAGAATGATATTAAGAATACTTTTGTCACAAACGGCTACATGACGCCTGAGGCGGTTAAAATGATTGCACCGTACTTGGATGCTGCTACTGTGGACTTCAAATGCTCCGGTGACCCAGAGTGCTATAGGAAGATAATGGGTGTCCCTGATGTTAAGCCCGTATATGACTGCCTTATTGAGATGAAGAAGCAAGGAATCTTCATCGAGATTACGAATCTTGTGATACCAGGTTTCGACGATAATATGAATGGTTTCAGAAACCTTGTCAAATGGGTTAGGGACAACCTTGGCGGGGAGACTCCTCTTCACATACTCAGGTTCTTTCCAACATACAGGTTTTCAAATATTTCGGATACGCCCTTAGAAAGCCTCGAGAAAGCATACGAGGTAGCTAGGCAGGAAGGGATGAAGTTTGTCTATCTTGGTAATGTGCCGGGTCAAGGCGAAAACACTTATTGCCCGAATTGCGGAGAGCTGTTGATCGAGAGATTTGGGCTGATGATGAGTCGCAATAGGCTTAAGGGAGACAGATGTTTCAAGTGCGGGGCTAAAATACCTATCGTCATCTAATCTTTATAGGCGTCTGGCTAAACATATGTTCAGTTAACACTTTTCCGAGGGTTAGCAATACCCATAAATACTTCCAAAGAATTTGATTAACGCCTTGCAGACGATATGTGTTATTGGTCTGGGAAAGATGGGTAGCATAATAGTCAGACGCATCCTTAAAACGGGAGAATACAGAGTAGTCGCCACAGATATTGATCCTAACAGGCGTATGCTTGCCGAGTCACATGGTGCAGAGGTTTTCGAGACTAATAGGGATGCTGCAAAGAATGCTGACATAATTATTCTGGCGGTTAAACCTAAGGAAGTAGCCTCTGTTTTAAATAATGTTAAAGACTTTATAGACGGAAAGCTTGTGCTATCCATAGCTGCAGCAGTCACGCTGAACCACATGGAGAAGATTTCTCCAAACACCAGGTTCATCAGAGTCATGCCGAACATTCTGATAGAGGTTGACGAAGCATTCATCGCACTGTGCCCTGGTTCCAAGGCGGCAGAGGAAGATGTTGAGCTTGCCTCCAAGATTTTCAGTATAATGGGCGAGGTAGTAAGAGTTGGGGAGGAACTGATGGATGGGGTAACAGGGTTCTCAGGAAGCGGCCCTGCCTACGTTTTCGACATTATGGATGCGTTGGCGGATGCTGGTGTAAAGATCGGCCTACCTAAGGAGCTTTCACTCAAGATAGCGGCGAAGATGATGCTTGGCTCTGCTAAAATGGTGCTGGAGGGAAAAGGCAAGCCGATGGAGCTTAGAGACATGGTTACCACCCCCGGAGGCACAACTATAATGGGTCTTTATGAGCTTGAGAAAGGGGGAGTCAGGGCATCCATAATGAATGCTGTGGAGGCTGCTGCTAAGAGAGCCAAGGAATTGTCCGTAGCATTCTCGTGATTCTGAAAAAAGCGATGGGAAAAAACTGGTCAATAAACATTTTTCCTAACCAACCCTTATATCGAGCTTTTTCACCTGCCGGTATTCAACTAAAAGAAAAATGAGTGTAGAAAAGCCGCTGCTTGACTACGTTAATTCGCTTAAGCCGAGGAAGAGTTTCACAGAGTCTATCGATGCCTTTGAAATGTTGATTAAATACCATAGGAAGTATCTCCTACTCATAATAATTGTGGTAATTCTCTCCTTCCTAAGAACCTACTTGTTTACGCTTGAACCCCTCTACACTTCTCTGATAATAGACGACGTGATTATAGGTGGGGAACACGAGATGCTGGTAAGCTATGTCACGATAATCCTGCTGGTAGGTGTAGGGTTTGCGGTAGTAAACTTTTTCATAAGTTACTTGAACGGTTTAATAGCACTACTCATCATACGTGATATAAGGTCAGACTACTATACGTCTCTACAAGCAAAATCCTTCAGCTTCTATGACTCTGTGGCGGTCGGCGACCTAGTTTCAAGAGCCACAATGGATCTACAGCCCGTCGATGCTTTTCTACGCAGCTGGGTCAGCACTTTATTTAATGCAATATTCTCAGTAATCATCTTCTTCTCAGTCATGTATTCGATCAGCCCCTCAATGACCCTTATCTCCCTAATACCGATGCCCTTAATCTTCTATTTTACAACTAGGCTCTGGGTTGAAACGATGCCGCTTTTCAGAATCATGCAGCTTATACTTGGCAGGCTTAGCGCATATATTCAGCAGAACATTATAGGAATGAAGACGGTAAGAATATTTAGGAGAGAAAAGGATGTTGTTGAAGGCTTTAAGAAGGCTGAGCAAGTATTCGTTGAGACAGCCATAACCGCTGGAAGAATACAATCCATATATATGCCTCTTCCCACAGCGATACTAACTCTTTCAATAGCTATGGTTTACGTTTATGCTACACACTCGATTTACAACGCTGGAGCTATGCTGACTGTCGGAAGCATAATACTTTTCGCCAGATACATGATGCGCCTAAGCTTCCCCTTGAGGGATTTGAGCATGCTGCTGGGAACATGGATCAACGCGTCCGCAGGGTTGGAGAGGATTTTTGAAATAATGGATGCTCCGAGAGGCGTTGAGGATAAGCCCGGTGCTGATGACATAACTATAAGAAACGGTATGGTTGAATTCCAGAACGTAACCTTCCAGTATGCTAACGGCAAGCCGGTTTTAAGAAACATAAGTTTCAGAGTCAACCCGGGCGAGAAGATCGCTATCCTAGGCGCAACCGGTTCAGGCAAATCATCTCTAGTATATCTTATTCCAAGGTTTTACGACGTCACCTCTGGAAGCATACTAATAGATGGTGTGGACGTTAGAAGATTTAAACTATCCTCTTTAAGAAGACAGATAGGCATTGTTCCCCAAGACGTCTTCCTTTTCTCCGGAACAATCAAAGACAACATTACTTTCGGAAAGCCGAATGCCTCAATGGAGGAGGTTGTTAAGGCTGCGGAGCTAGCTAAGATACGTGACTTCATAGAGTCTTTACCAGAGGGCTATGATACTTTCGTCGGCGAGAGAGGAGTCACTCTTTCAGGAGGCCAGAGGCAGAGGATAACTATTGCTAGGGCAATACTGACAGACCCTAAGATACTTATAATGGATGATTCATTATCCTTTGTAGATTCTAAGACTGAGCAAGAGATACAGTCTGCTATTGAGGAAGTGATTAAGGGAAGAACGACATTCATAATTGCGCAGAGACTGTCAACCATAAGAAACGCGGACAGGATAATGATTCTTGAGGATGGTGAGATTATCGAGTTCGGAACGCATGAAGAACTCATGGCTAGAGACGGGGCCTACAGGAGGATTTACGAGACTCAGTTCCTAGGTAAGGGTTTGGAAATCCTTTCCGCGGAGGTGGGTAAATAATAATGTCAGGTCCATGGCGCACATTTTCATCAACTCAGGAGGAAGAAAGAAAGAGAACTACTCCAGACAGAATATTGATTAGGAGGCTTTATAAATATGTTAAGCCGTTCAGGAGGAATCTTGCGATCGCAACCCTAGCGATAGTTCTAACTTCCATAACTGGATTAGCTTCACCCTACATGCATAAGGTGGCGATAGACCAGATAATACAGACTGGAAACCTTTCCAACTTTATATGGTGGATCCCGCTGTTCATACTGGTTGTCCTATGCAACTTCTTCTTCCAATATGTGCAGATATTCCAAATGAGGATAATTGGTGAAAACGTTGTTTCACTCATAAGGGATGAGATTATGGAAAAACTCCAAATCATTTCCCTAAGATATTTTTCAGAGGGCGAGATAGGCAGAATAATCTCCAGACCCATAAACGATGCGAATAATCTCAGGATATTTCTTAGAATGGGGTTTACCAGCATACTTCTCGACACCTCCTCCATATTGGGCACTTTCATCATCATGTTTATGCTGGATTTCGAGCTGTCCGCCATAGCTTTATCCTTCATTCCTCTAGCCATCGCTATAATCTGGTTGCTTGGAAAATACTCCAGGAAAGTTTATAGAAAAACCCTTTCAACTCTAGCTGGTTTAACTGCGAGGATGCAGGAAGACCTGTCTGGAATAAAAATTACTCAAGCGTTCGTGCAGGAGGAGAAGGTGAGAAGGAGGTTCGAGGAAACTCAGGAGGAGAATCTTAAGGCGAATAAGAATGCGTTAAAAATATCCTCAGTCTACCAGCCAGTGGTCATCATAACAAGGATAATCGGGACGTTGATAATACTTTGGTATGGGACGATTTTTGTTGAAAGTGGAGCCATAACAATAGGCACTTTAGTAGCTTTCATAGAATACCAGTTCTCATACTTCATGCCGCTTGTAGATCTGGTGAATATTTCAGACCAATATAACTCTGCAATGGCTGCAGTCGAAAGGCTTTTCGACCTTATTGACACTAAGGTTGAGGTTGAGGAGCCTCCTCCTGAAATAGCGGTTGAACTAAAATGATAGAAGAAGTAAGATTTGAGAACGTTACTTTCGGATATGACCCGGAGACCCCTGTTATAAGGGACATTAGTTTCACGCTTACACGCGGAAAGAAACTAGCTATAGTTGGGCCTACTGGCGCTGGGAAATCAACGATAATCAACTTGCTATCAAGATTTTACGATCCTGACGAGGGCAGGATCCTTGTAAACAATACTGATTTAAAAAACATTCCAATCCTATCTTGGAGAGCAAGACTTAGCATAGTTCTCCAAGACTCCTTCCTTTTTCCAATGAGCGTGAAGGAGAACATAAGGTTTGGAAAACCTGATGCTTCAGACGAAGAGGTTGTTTCTGCCGCGAAAACCGTTGGGGCCCACGAGTTCATAATAAAGCTTCCTAACGGATATAACTACATGATACAAGAAGGATCCTCAAATATCTCCATCGGGCAGAGGCAGATGATAAGCTTCGCGAGAACCCTGTTGGCTAACCCAGAGATACTTGTTCTAGATGAGGCAACCTCCTCAGTCGACCCTTATACTGAGCTGGTTATACAGAGAGCTTTAAAGAAGCTTTTAATGGGTAGGATGGCGATCATAATAGCTCACAGGCTTTCAACGATACGTCTGTGCGATGAAATACTGGTAATCAACAACGGGGTCATCGTGGAAAAAGGTACCCATGAGGAGTTGATGCAGAAAGGAGGGTTATACAGCTCTTTCTACAGGCTCCAATTCATAGAGGAAAAAGGTTTCTAAACCCCTATTAACCTGAGCAACCAGTTTGAGGAAACGCATCGAAAAATTTTAAAAACAGGTTTCAAAAATCCTGTCCATAAGGAGGTGCCTTCCTTGAGTGGAGTCAGGGAGATCTCTGAGTCTCTGCGGGAATGGGAAAGGATTGCAGCACACTCCCATATAACAGGCCTAGGCTTAGAAGGATTAAAAGCTAAGCCTGTTGCAAGCGGTATGGTAGGCCAAGTCGAGGCGAGAGAGGCGGCGGGCATTGTGGTACGGTTAATAAAAGAAGGAAAGTTTGCAGGAAGAGCCGTATTGCTCGCAGGGCCTCCGGGAACCGGAAAGACGGCAATTGCTACCGCCATAGCGAGAGAACTCGGTAGAGATGTTCCATTTGTACCATTAGCAGCAAGCGAAATATTCTCTGCGGATATTAAGAAGACAGAGTTCCTAATGCAAACCCTTAGGAAAGCGATAGGAGCAAGGATACATGAAGTTAGAAAGATTTACGAGGGGGAAGTTAAGGAAGTCTCTATAGAGAAGGCTCCCCATCCATATAACCCTTATCAACAGATACCTGCAGGGGCAACGATAAAGATTGCGACCACTGATGAGTCCAAGAGACTTACGATGGACCAGAGTTTTGCAACCCAACTCATACAGCAGGGCATAGAGACAGGCGACATCGTTCAGATAGATCCTGAAGGAGGCAGAATTGTTAAACTTGGGAAGAGTAGGAAGAGTGTTGAAGATAAGAAGGTTGACCTCTCTACATCCCAGGTTCTGGATGTTCCGAACGGTAATGTTCTTAAGGAGAAGGAGTTTGTCTACCCTGTCACACTCTATGCTCTCGATATGGCTGCAGCTAGACGGGGAGGAGACATATTCAGCATATTCTTCGGTGGAAGAGAATCAAAAGAAATAGAGCCTGAGACCAGGAGGGAGGTGGATGAATACGTAAAGACACTGGTTCAAGAAGGCAGGTGCGAGCTTCTTCCAGGCGTGGTGTTTATAGATGAATGTAGTATGCTTGACATAGAGACTTTCGCGTTTCTCAACAGGGCACTGGAGCAGGAGCTTGCTCCAATAATAATATTTGCAACGAACAGAGGCTTCTCCACAGTAAGAGGAACGGACATGAGGGCCCCCCACGGAATGCCTCTAGACCTTCTCGATAGGCTTTTAATAATAAACACGAAGCCATATGGCAGGGACGAGATCAGAAGGATTCTGGAAATAAGGGCGGAGGCTGAGAAGATCCCGATAAGTAAGGAAGCTGTGGAGTATTTGACTGAAATAGGCGTTAACACAAGCCTTAGATATGCTGTTCAGCTTATTGCTCCAGCGTTTGAACTGGCTAAGGAGAGAAAGGCGGATAGAATAGAGAAGGATCATGTAAGCTATGTTGAGAAGCTCTTTGTTGACGTTAAGAAATCCGTTGAATATCTTCGAGAGTATGAGAAACAGTTCCTTGACCTTTAGGAAGCTTTTAAAGTAAGGATTCATGATACAGGCATGCCTCTCACATGGGTATGGAGAAAGATGATTGCTGCTTCTCCAATAGCAACAAGTCGCGAAGATATTGAGTCGTGGAAAAATATAGGTGTTAAAGCGGTTGTAGTGCTGGCTGAGTCACATGAGATCGCTAGGTATTGGAGGGATGCAGACAATTACTTCAGCGTTTTAAACAATAATGGTTTAGAATTCTTGCATAGTCCCGTCGAAGATTTTCATGCCCCCAATTTAAGCCAACTGGAGGAGCTAGTTGAATGGATTGAGTCCAAGGTTTCTTCAGAAAAGCCGGTTCTTGTTCACTGTCACGCTGGAATAGGTAGAACAGGCACAGTAATAGCTGCCTACTTGGTTAAGCAAGGTTACGATGCGGCGCAGGCAATACGAGAAGTTAAGAGAAAGATTCCGCTTGCTTTGGAGGTTGACTCGCAAGTATCAGCAGTCTATGAATATTATGAAGCAAGTAGAACTGTCAGTTAAAGACAGAGGGACATATTATTTCTTCTCAGCGAGCTCTTTGATGATTTCCTGAGCCCTGTCGAATCTTATTCTTTTCTCCTCAACCATTTTCTCGGCAACCCTGTCGATGAGGTCTCCCGTAGCCCCAGCCATTATCGCTATGTTCCTCGCGTGAAGCCTCATATGCCCAAGTTGAATACCTTCAAGGGCCAGAGCCCTAAGTGCTGCAAGGTTCTGAGCAAGCCCTACGGCACCCATTATTCTCGCGAGTTCAAGGGCAGTCTTGACACCAAGTATCTTTATGGCTACTCTGGCTACTGGATGAGTTTTCGTCGCACCGCCTATTAGCCCCACGGCCATAGGCATCTCTAGGGTTCCAACCAAGTCGCCGTTCCCGTCCTTCTCCCAAATGCTTAGGGGAAGATATTTTCCAGTCCTAGCTGCGTAAGCATGTGCCCCCGCCTCTATAGCCCTATGGTCTTGTCCGGTAGCGAAGGCTACTGCAATAACACCATTCATTATGCCCTTGTTATGAGTTGCCGCTCGGTAGGGGTCGCATGCGGCGAATGCCCAGGCTCTTACTATTGCGTCAACAGAGTCCTCACCACCCAGCTCCTCCTTGGCGACTATGGTTCTTGCTCTTACAAGCCTCCTGTCAGCAAGGTTAGATATTATTCTTAAGTAAACTTTCCCCCCAGTGATTTTTTCTATGAGGGGAGCTATTGCTTCGCACATCGTGTTGACGGCGTTAGCACCCATCGCATCCCTCACGTCGACGAGGAGATGCGTTACAACCATGGGGCCCACGGGACTCTCTAAAACTCTTACTTCAAGATCCTTTGCCCCTCCTCCAAACTTCGTCAGCACAGGATCCTGATCGTTAGCAAGCTTCAGTATTTCCTCCCTATGCTCAAGTATCTTCGTCTTCGCTGAAAAAGGGTCGCTCACCTTCATCAGCTGTACTTGACCTATCATAATGGGGTCAGTTGCCTCCGTGAATATTCCTCCTTTAGCTCTCGTCATTTTGGCAGCGTTACTCGCAGCAGCCACTACGGAAGTCTCTTCGATCACCATCGGAACCACATATTCTTTACCGTCTATTAGGAAGTTTAAGGCGACTGAAAAAGGGTATGCCATGGTCCCGATAACGTTCTCAACCATCCTATTAGCTATCTCTAGGCTCAGGTTTCCCTCTTTAGAAAGCAGCTTAACCTCTTCCTCAGCCAGTTCAACTAACTCAGCCATCTTCCTGAGTCTCTCATCTATAGTAAGGTTGTAAAAACCGGGTATTCTCGATGCTTTAGCCATGGCCATTGCTTACAGCAAGATATTAAAAATGTTTTGTGGAAAGGATAATAAGTAATCGGATAATGCTGGTTGTTTAATTCTGATAGAAATTTTCGAGTTTAAAGTCAACGGATGCAAGATCGAGGACGAGGGGAACTCTAGGGGAATAGTTTTTTCTTTGAACGCATTCTAACTATGTGTCTTCAAAAGACATTTCGTCTTTTAAAGTCATGTTTATGTTGAATCTTGCAAAATTTACATATGTTAGGCAACTCTATTTATAAGCAAAGGGGCTTTTTAATTTAATCTTCGTCTAAAAATCTTAAATACCCCGTTAGAGAGAATACGTCAGAAGTACTCGAATGGCATCCCTCCTAGGAACCTCTGCTACTTCAAGGTATAGAGCGCCGAAGATCGAAATTAGTGCGGGGACTAGTGTTTCAGAGCGAAATGTTAATATGTTTGAAGATATATTTAAAGAATTCTTGAAAGATGAGCATGAAAGACTCTTAACGCCACCTTTATTTGCTCTAGACATCTCCAAAAAGCCCTTAGATACTGAAGCATGGAGAGAAATCAAAATAGTGCCTGCCGATGACATTTCTGTGACGCTTACTGGTCATCCTCTAGTTCTCCTATCATCATATTCATGCAGTATACATGGATTAGCACATATGTATCAATTGAGTCATTTGGAGGTTATGCGTAGATATGTTGACGCAGAGTTAGCAATATACTCCCTAACTTCTGTTCTTAAAGCAAGCATAGGTCGAACTTTAGATTCGGTATTGAAGTTAGGCATGGGACAGAGACCCGAGGGCTTGAGTGTTGAAAGCACGGAATTTAAAAACTTAATCGTCAATATGAAGGAATCCATCCCTTACCTGCCCCTTAAAATCGATAGGGACAAGCTTGTTCTGCTCGAGTCAACCTCGCTTCTGGAGCAATTATTAGCATTTGAGAGGCCAGCGGTTAAAAATCTTAAAGACTCAGTGAAAGAAGGCATTCGTAAAGATGTTAACACAAGGGTTATGAGGATCCTTACAGAGAACCTTGAGAAACCACTCTACTTGGAAGCTCTTGGGCTCGCCTCTAGCCTTAGCGAAATACTTCCAGAATCATACTTGAACCTCATGTTCTACGCTAGCTATTTAACAGGTCTTGGAGCCCAAGGTCTTCTTTCCATGGCCCAGAGGATTGCTAAAGAGGAGAATAAGGTTAAAGTCTTAGCTATGGTTGAAAGGGAGGCGGAGGGAGGGGGAAACCGTTTGGAGCTGGTGTTTGAATACAATATTTTTGATTACGAGGAGCTGGTTAAACATAAGGAGAACCTGCTAAAGACAGTTGACGATGCTTTGGAAATATGCAAGAAGGGCAGGTCGTATGAAAGACTGAGATACGTAAGACAAAAAATCGATAGTGCTAAAACACCCCAAGACCTCCAGTTTCTGAGCGATGATTTTTCACATACCATTTTCAGCCAGCGCCTTGCTCCGAACCAGCCTCCGGCACACTATATTCATGCGAATAGTTTCTCATATAATAAGGATGCTGTAACTCTTTTCTCATCATTCTTCTCTGACTTAACTATTGCGACGAATCTTTTGAAGGCTTTACTAGACGCTCTAGAGAGAGGAGGCGACCTGAGAAAGGCTGCAGAAGGCGCGATAGTATGTCCTTTTAGAAAGGCGCCTCAGATGAGATGCGTCTGGAAGCCTGAATGCGATCATGAAAAACCTTGGTTTGACGCTCTTGCAAGCTACTAAAAAGAGTCCGTAAGAACGGCATTAGAGGCCCAACCCATTCTACTAATAACGTCAAGCCTATTGGTTACAAGCTTAGCGGGCTGTAAGCATTAAGAGTTGAGTCCTGAAGAATTAAAAATGTTTAAAAGACCTGTTGAAAAAGCTATTCAGAGTTGGAAAACAAAAGCTTCAGAAAGTTTTTGGAAGTAAAATCAGCAAATACGAAAGTTGAGAGGCAGGGAGGAAGAATCTCATGGGATGAAGAAATAGTAAAGGGCAGACAGTCCTTCTCGAGCTTCCTTGAATTCGCCTATTCTAATAAACCGTCCGGAGACTACATATATCTCGACAGGAGTACTGCCTTCGATGTGTTAGACAGGATTAGCTGGATGGAGAGGAGGATTAAAAAACTAAGCATACGAGTTAAAATCCTGATTGCTCTTCTAACAGTAGTCTCCCTGGTTGCAGCATGGGGCTGGTTAACATGAGTGACAAGAGGAATCTTGTAGCAAGGTTTAGAGACGAGTTGGCTGAGAGATTCATTGGAAACGAGGACACTATTCCAATACTGGTGTTGAACCTCCTACACAAGAAGTCTACGATACTGATAAGGGCGCCGAGGGGAACAGGCAAGTCTACACTCATGTTGCTTGTTTTGAAAGGATTGTTTGGAGACGACTTCGTTGTTATTTCAGGAGCTTCCGAGGTAAAGAGGGGGGAGGTTGTTGGGAGACTCCATATTCCCTCTCTCGAGAAAATGGGGAGGGAGAAGGTTCTGTGGGCAAGGTTCGTGCAGGCGCAGGGTAAGGGGATAGATGAGGTTAACAGGCTTAACCCGTATACCACTGCGAACATCCATCACTTGATGCAGTTTGGCGAAGTATGGGCATACGGGCAGAAGTACAGTGTTGAGGACTATACTCTTATAGCTAATGAGAATCCGAATGATGTAACAACCTTCATACAGCCCCCGCCGTTCTACGATAGGTTTGACGTAGCCCTGTATCTTAACTCCCTTACTGTGAGCCAGAAATTTGCTCTTCAAGAGTTGAACAATGATTACGGACATGATTTAATTAAATCCATGCCTCATGTAATGGGCCCCAAGGATCTGTCTGAGATAAGGAGGGAGGTTGAGGAAACCGAGGTTGAGCCCGGGATAATCGGCTTCATAAACACTCTCGTAAGAGACTTCCAAGCATGCGTCAGAGGAAAGGAGCATATTAATGTGCCTCTGCCAGTCTTATGCGAAGGCTGCCACTTCACAAGGTTTGTGTGCAGCAGGGTGAAGGAGCCACCCAGCGAGAGAGCCACCATCGTCCTCCTCCAGCTTGCTAAAGCCAAGAAATGGCTTGACGGGAAGGTTGAGGATAAGAATGTGCTTGAAATGGCTAAATGGGTTCTTATTCACAGGATTGGTTTTCTAAACTCTGAGAGGCCGCTGAAGGAGATGGATGAGCTGCTTGAAAGAGAGAGGGAGAGGATGTTTGAGCGTGATTCAAGAAAGCAATGGTTTATTCTGAACGAGCTTTACAGCAGTTTCAGCCCAGGATTATATAGGACTGCTAAGGAAATAGCTGCAGAGGATAATGTGTTTGCGGAGGAACTCTTCTCCCTCGAGGAGAAATGGGTTAGAGAAGGCAAGATAAGCAGGGAGGAAACTTTGAAGGTAGGACTCGGGCTCGAATAATGATGGATAAGGAGGAGGCAAGAAGGGTTTTCGCCCAGGTTAGAGGTGAACTGTATTTCCCCCCATGCGAACTAGAAATAAAGGATAACGGTAAAAAAGGCCCTCCCTTCTTCATAACTGGTTCAAAGGTTCACATTTCCCTGAAGGCTGTTCCAGAAGGAGTAGACAAGGAGAGATTCCTGAAGTCTGTAATAAGACATGAGGTTTCACACTTTCACTATTGTCCGTATGACATAAGAACAGCTTATGAGCTGGTTAAGGAAGCATATAAACAATGTTATAACTGGGATATCGCGTATTTCTCATTGCTATTGTTTTCCGACTTAAATGTTGACTGCTTCTACCTTTTAAACAGGTTCGGTGAAATACCATACCATGTGAACAATCTTCTCGAAACTCGGCAAATGGGTATCAGTAAGCATATTCAAGCAGCATACAGCCATCTTTTAAGGAAGACTCACGGCAAATACGGCTACAATGTTGAGAGCGTTGCCAGGCAGATAAGCATGGTGATGAGGTCTGAGAGAAACTGGTTTAGTAAAATAAGGCTGATCGCTATAATACTGGCTAAAAACAATGTGAAGGCAAAGGTACCTAGGCATATCGCCGGCTACAATGCAGCAATCCCGTTGAGAGAAGACTTGGGCAAGAATACTGTTGAAAAGATTAGTGAAGTACTTGGCGGAATAAAGGAGAACAAGGAAGCAAGAAGCTTCTACGAGTACTGGATTAAGCCTAGGCTAGGGCGCTCCGAAATCGAGGAGTTGAAGAAGACGGTTAAGAGGAAGGGGAGAAGAAGAGCAGGTAAGGAGAAGACTGGAACAGGCTCTCCCGGGAAATCTAAGGATTCTTCGCAGGTCGAGGCTGGGAGAGAACCATCATTACCAACCAGCGTGAGTAAACCCTACTCTAGATTATCGGATAAACTGCTTGAAGAAACGCTTTGGAGAGTTTTCTGGTATAGGGCTAGGGCGAAGAGAACAATGCTGATATACTTGGAGGAAGGGAAGAGGCCTGAGCCGAACCTATCAATATCGCGCTATCCAACTGATTGGAATATTGAGGATGAGGTTGAAGACCTTGATCTCGAATCCAGCCTTGACGAAGGTAAGCTACGAGTTGAAATGAACACGGTGAAATGGGAGAGTGAGATTAAAGGTAAGGGAAGCAGCCTAACCATAATAAATGTTCCCTCAAGCCTAATAGTCTTGGATGCGAGTAGAAGCATGAGGAACGTGTTTGACGATGCTGCAACCTCCGCATTCATAAACCTGTTGTCTGTAGAAAGGATAAGGGGGAAAACTGGTTCAATAACTTTTTCAACAAACTATTACTCTGTAGACTGGCAAGGTTCAACTCTTGAGAAGGAACTGGCTCTAGCACTCTACTTCGGAAAAATGACGATACTTCCCATGAACGAAATCATGAGGCTTGCCGCCGAGAGTGAGAACAGGGTTTTAATCAACATTATAACTGACTGCGGGTGGCAGAACGTTGAGGAGGTTATCCCCATCCTGGAGCAGATTGTTAAAAATGGTCACAGGATTAAGATGTTCTACCTTCAGGGAGGAAAGTATCCGGAGAACATAAAGAAGATAAGCAGAGTCGGTGGGATAAAAATAATACCGGTTAAAGACCCTGAGAAGGACCTGCAGTACCTAGTCACCAGGGAGACCAGTGAAGACTACGGGGAGGCGATGCTGGTTTTCAAAGACCAGTATCTTAAAAAATCATGGGGACAAGGCCATTAACCGGCATCCGGCAGTAAAAATCGAGTGTTCGTATTTCTGGACACCTTGTGCGCAACAATACTGTTAAAAACAGCCATCATGCTTCAAAAGCCGTGATATAACATGGAAAGAGAGTTGAGTAGGAACTGGGTGCTGCTGCTAGGCGTAATTGCGGTTGCAACCATAGGTGTGAACCTGGTTCTGCTCGCAGGAATATACCCAGCACTCTTCAGCCAGTCGGCGCGTTCCGAGGAATATGTGTCTTCAATAGTGGAAGGATTTGGGAAAGCGTCAACACCCTCTATCCAACAGGCAGCTGACCAAGTTGAGCAGAGTAAAACGATCAGTGTAACAGGCACAGGAGTGGTTAAGGCGAAGCCTGACCGGGCGGTGATAAGCTTCAGCGTGGTCACGCAAGCCGATACTGCGGAGGAAGCTCTTTCAGAGAACGCGGCTAAGATGGATAGCATTATCAGAGCTGTTAGGGCTGCAGGAATATTGGAGAACCAGACGGAAACATCCGCATACAGCCTAAACCCTCTCTGGGAGTATCCTGACAAAGGATCACCGAAGATAGTTGGCTACACGTGCTCCAACACAATCAGGGTCACGGTTAAGAATTTGAATAAGGTTGGAGAAATAATAGATATAGCTGTTTCAGCTGGTGCAAACCAAGTTTCCTCCCTGCAGTTCACAATATCTGAGGAAGCAATGTCTCAACTAGGGTTGAATGCTCTCAGCCTTGCTGTCAGAGACGCTGCCTCTAAAGCGAGGATAATAGCCGATGCTGCTGAAGTAACACTGACCGGCCCGGTTTCAATAAGCCTCTGGAGCTATTCTCCCTATGTGAGAAGCTACACGTTCGAGTCAGCACTTCCCACACCTGCAATTACAACCCCAATACTTTCCCCCGAAGAAGTCAGCGTAACAGTAAGTGTTTCAGCCATATATGAGTTTAGATAAGGTTTAAGACACTAGGCTCTAAACCAATTAGTGTGTTGCCCGGTTGAGCGGCGAGGAGGAGCTTGAGTATAGGCTTTACGGCAAAACTCTCCAAGTCTACCTCCATCTGATAAAGTCTGGAGTGAACGAGAGCTACGGGGTTAGAGAGGTTCAGAGAGCACTAGGCTTCAAGAGCCCAAGCATAGCTTCATACCATCTTGAGAAGCTGAGAGAGCTTGGTCTACTTGCAAGAGATGAAAACGGTGATTACCGTGTTGCTAAAGAAGTCGGCGTAGGATTGCTTAAGCTCTACATTAAGATAGGTGAGCTCAGGCTACCCCGGTTCCTGCTTTACGCCTGCTTCATAACAAGCATGGTGGTGACATACCTGCTTGTTTATCCTCAAACACTGGGTTCACACAATCTTTTTGCACTGCTGGTAGGCGTCTCATCGCTGATAATACTCTGGTGCGAGACATTCCTAATCCTGAGGGAAACAAGGTCGAAAATCTTGAAAAAGTAGTTTCCACCCCTGCCTTTCTCTCTCACTATGCGAGCTACTGTCGCTTGAATGCTTCATGATATATTCTTAGGTAGTCGTATGCCTGTGATATTTGGCTTACTCCCAGGTTTTTCAACGCTTCCATGGTTTTGCTCCTGTTGCCTGTCAGGACTTCAACTGTTTCTCCCCTTATCGCCACCTCCCT
>JAWCNV010000008.1:0-29321 GCA_038848185.1 Thermoproteota archaeon
CAAGGTATCCGGGTTCCTCAAGCTGTTCAAGCCTGCTCTAACGCTAACGTTAAGATCCTTCACAGCGATTTTATCTGTCTCCCACTTGTCTTCGTCGAGTATGAATAAGGGTTTGAAGAGTATCCTGTAGGGGTAGAGGACCCTGCCCACAACAGCCTCGTCACGCCAGAGAATATTGTTCTCCTCAGCCTTCTCCTCGACCCTAGCGATGCCGACGATGCCGCGGACAGGACCTGTGACGTAGAGGAGAAGCAGGTCGCCCTGAGTCTTCGAATTCTGCATGGATCCGGTTGCTACCCAAACAGCCACAGGATTTGTTCTCAGCGCGGGTATAAAGTTTGAGCTAATTTGAGCCCTTAATTCAAGACGAGTATCTTCTTGGAGATGCTATATTATCTATAGCATTCTTCTATTAAAAATGATTCTCATACGTTGTCTAACCGGTTTTAAGAAAAAACTTATTTTAACATAGATCGTGTTCTAGACTTTTTCATCTTGCTTAATCCAGTCGCTTACGATGTTTGGTTCAACAACTATCCCTATATTCATGGCCCTATGAAGTTGTTCTAGGAACTTATCCATTTCTTCCTAGTTGTATCATACTTATACACTTTCTCTATTTTTAACCGTCCAGGATAGTTGAGAGGTATCTCTATAGGCGGTGCTTTTAGATTCAGAGATGCGATTAGCATCGCTTCCCCTTCTAGCTGGCAAAGTTTGTACTTTATATCATCGGGGGGTTTGACCCCATCCTTTTGGTACTTAACAAGAAGTTTATCATGCTCCTTAGCGATAATACACGACTTACCGTATTTATCCTCTTGAGATGCTCTATTCACTTGTATTATGCTTACGCTTGATTCTCTACATATGGTATTTGCAAGCTCTTGTGCCCTCATCATATTTTCTTCATAACGAGGATTTATGATAAAGTCGACTCCTTTTCTTCCGTTTGCAAAATAGTTAAGGATTGAACTAGTATGGCCAAGATTAAAATCGCTACATGACAATACTGAAAACCTTCCGCATGCCGTCTGAAATATATAAAGATGATTACCCGATTTCATGCCTCGTCCAGTTGATTCAGGGTTTTCAATAGGAGATGGTTGTATTTTATATAACGGAGTAATTTCTTCCCCATTTATAATGATTGGACATACATTCCTGCTATCTTCATCGTAATAGCTTCCTCCAATTATTATCATGTTCCCATAATGATTCTTTACTTCTCCTATCCATTTTTCGGAAAAACCTAGTTCTGGAAAACAAATCACATCTACTTTATTTTCCTCAGCAATTTTAAGCACCTCAAATACTTTATCTTTAACTTCATCTTCATCCTCTAAGATGATACTAAATTTGGAAGGAGGAGACGAATATTTTAAAGAAAAATCTAATTGAACTAAACAAAATCTTATCCATTCTTTTTCAGTATCTGCCTTATACTTAAACATTATTTCTCTAGTTAACCCTTCACTTTCCGGACTACGTAGCTTGGATTCTATCGTCTTCTTTAAATGTTCATCTTCCGCGATTACGTATTCTGGTAACTCAATTTTTCCCCATATTTCTTCCCATAGTTCAGGTTTATAATTTTTAATTCCGTCAAGTAGTTTCCCTACCTTGTCCATTAGCTTAAATTTATATATTAAATCCGTTATTTTCCCAAATTTCGTTTTCCCTTCTAAGTTGTCATAATCAACCCCCAAATATATTCTACAAAGAGTTACTAATTCCTCTTCATTCAATCGTTTATTTAGAACTTCATATATCTTAATAATGTATTTTTGCACATCATAGAAATCACCTTTGACCTCATCTTCATGTTTCTTCCATTCGGATTCTGTAATTTCTCTCATTAAATCTATCTTATACTTTTTCCATTCTTCATCCAAAAAATCCCTGTTTATTTTCATAACTTCATTTGCAAGATTAGCAGGGAAAAGCTCCGTTTCAATTTTATTTCGTTGAAGGAAGAGTATCCCTTTCCCTCTAATATCGGGGTTTGGGTCCAATATTCCCACAAGTACTTTTTTAATCCCTCTGTCTAAAACACGTAGGGCACAAGGTTTCTCGTGAGTTCTAATCATACAAGGTTCTAGTGTTGTAATTAAGGTAGCACCCGATAGATCCATGTTCCCACATTTCTTAAATGCCGTAATTTCGGCATGTTCTCCTGGCTCTAATTCTCCTCTATATGCATCGCAAATAATTTTATTGCCTTTAATAATAACTGCACCAACTTTAGGATGAACTCTATTGTCTTCCGACTTACATTTTTTTGACACTGCTGTAGCTTTATACATTCCCTTAATTTCTATTTCAGATGCCCCATAGCTATCATCCATCATCTTTCTTTTTATCTCCCACGCAGGAAGTGAAAAATTGTCGTCATAAATCTTCTTTAACTTTTTGTAATTATCTTGAATATGTGGAACGATTTCTTCCATTAACCGAATGCCCTCTTGAATATCATATCCCAAAAGGGGTGGTTTATTATTGAACTTAGATAATTCGTTAATAGAATATTCGGCAAGATTCTCGGATAATTGATTTTCAATCTCAGAATTCCATTTCCCCATTGTTTCATAGAGTTCGTTCATTTTATTATAAATGGTTTTTAAATCACTCTTATGAAATCTTCCGCTTTTCACTATTCTCACTTCAGAAATCTTAATGACTAAGCCAAGCAGACATTTCAGAATAGTAGACAATAAAATGCATAATTTTCCGAGGGAAATTAATTTTAATTTTTCTCTGAGTACAAAGGCATCCATTGGAAGATCATGGAGAATTTTTTTATTATCAATATAAGGCTTTAGTTTCTCTTCATACGCAAGGCGACATTCTAAATTTTGATTAGAGAAATGGTCCTCGATTTTCTCCTTAATTTTGTAGAAATTATTCCATAAATCATTTTTATGTCTTATCTCATGAGCTGCAGAATGAGACTTTGCAGATAATATTGTATTTATTTCTTTTAATTTTTTTATAGTTTGTTCTTCTTTATTTCCTAAATACTGGCTAGTCATTGTTAGGGGTATGGAGAAAGCATAGTTTTTCGATTCAAAGAATAACTTTAACTCTTCTCTTAAAGCTTCAAGATAACTTTTATGATCGCAAGTGGTTAAAGCAATTAAAAAATCAGATTGTTTATCGCTAATGCGTTCTACATCATATAGGAGCATAGCCATCCTGCTTAGTTTAGCGATATGATTAGAGTGAACTAATTTAGGTGGATATCCATCCAGAAGTTTGAGTTTACTAATATATTTATTAGAATATTTTACTCCTTTATTTACGCCCTGTATTATTCCTTCTTTTTCACACCATTCAACAAACATAAGGGGATATCGGGGCGATTCTGATTCTTCATAATCTACATCAGAGATATGAAGTATTTTTCCATGCCTACTATATGTTGGCGAAATAATCAACCTTCTATCATTAGGATCAGGATACCACCTTAAAATATCGATGATCTCACCTGATAAAGAAATATTTTCTTCAAGAATTACACCAATTTTCTCAAAAGAAATTTGGGGCAATGTATCTCTTTTATATGAATTCTTCATATAATCGAAAAGGTTTTTTACGACAGAGGCGACAGTATATCCATATCGTTTCGCAGAGAACTCATCTTCTCCATAGCGATAGGCTCTCTCAAAAAATCCATCTTTCCTGTAGTAGAAAATCGGAATTTGTATCCCCGCATCTACAAGAAAATCTAATGCTAAAGAAAATTTTAAATCCATTTCATCAGTAGCTTGCGAAATTATGCCATGTCTTTCGAGTAATATCTCTTTTATTTGATTGTAATTAAAGCCTACTCCTAATCTCTTTGACTCTACTCCGGTTATACCCACTTTTGCTTGCTGTTGAGTTTCAAGCTCCACGCATTCATAAAGAGCTTCAAAAATTGTAGCTATCTGATTTGTCAAAGCGTCATTAGAGGATAGATGACCTGTGAGATAGCTCTTGATTTTTTCATATAATTCTTCTCTTTCTTCGTCAAATGCTGTTTGATTTCTATTTTTCGGAGATGGCCTTTCATGTACTTGACTTGAAAATATTTTGTCATTGAAAGAATTTTCCAATTCACTTATAGTTTGTGTAAAATAAGAATCTAAAAAATCGAGAATAGTTCGGGTGAAGGACGGCCCAAAAAGATAGAAAAGGTCTTGGTGATGTAATATTTGAAATACCGAGAATGATGCAAAGCACTCTTTTATCCCTAAATTCCTCAGGATGAAAGATAAACCATAGAGATAGTTCACGAGGTACCAAAAGAGTCTATATAGTGGTCTTCTTGTATCTTCTGACTCTATAAACTCTTTAGATTCGCTGACCAGCTTCCTAGCTTTATCAATTAAATTATTATAATAGGGAAACCCAGAAAAGATCTCTTCTTCAAGTAATTTACTATCGATTCCAAATGTTACCATGGGGACAAGGGCAGCTTTATTAGTTTCCTCATCGAAATAAACGCGAACTTTATAAATTTGTGGGCACAAGGAAAATTTTTTAAAAAGATTGCTGAAGAGTTTGTCTATTTTATATTTTTGTATAGGAATAAAAGTGTATCTACAATATCCGTTATTAGCCTGATATATTGTTGTTAAATCGTATGCTTTGTCTTGCATTGATTGTCCTACGAGCGAAGATATTATATCCGGTCTAAGAGAAGCATAAAATATAGGATAGTCCATATCATATGATTTGTTTAAGAATATAAAAGAACGTACAATTTCATTACAATATAGAAATCTTTCATCTTTACTTAATGGAACTTTATAATCTAAAAGGATCCTCTTCTTTTCGCCATTTTTCAGCACTTCTACCCAATAATTGCCCTTTCCATCATTGTCTAGTTTAATAGTTTCTTTGTCAATTGCTAAACAGACGAGCTTTATATCCACATCATATTTTTTCACAAGCTTTGAAAGCAAATCCTTAACTGTAGTGCCTAGGATTATAATATCATCGAATACTATAATTTTCTTACCTTGCAATTCTCTCGGCGGTATAAAATCCAAAGCTTTTTCTGAAATTATAGGAATGTTCTCCAACCACATATCTAAGATACGTAACAGCTCAAGAAGTCGGGGCCCCTTTCTGGATAAAGCAAGAATATAATCAGGTCTCTCTTTTTTTAGAGTGGCACTAACTAATAGAAGTGCAGAAGAATATTTTTTAAGAAATTCATTATTTGTGAACCTATTTTCGCCCTTTTCATTTTCAAGCATTTTTACTTCGCTTGCCATACCTTCATTGCTCCTTCTATGTTATACCCGATATATTTAATTTACTTACTGCCTATTTTTAAATATTTTCTTGCCATATGCGAAGCGCACGGTAATATGCTACTTCAACCTTTAACTACTTGAACATTTCTGGGAAGTCTTCCTTGGGGGAACTCTATTTTTCAAGAGGATTATTCCTTTATAGCACGCGCTTATCGTGAAAAAGTATGGCCCGCAGAGGCAGCCTACCAGCGTGCGGTTGGACAGTTTGATTAAATCGTCCTAGAAATTATATTGTATGTTTTTGGAATCTCGATCATTCCTTTCACTTTTTCGAACATATCATTCGGCCCCGTGCTCCAAATGAACCATTGTTTTCGATCTTCAGTGATGTAAACAAAGTAGTCGAGTTCTCTAATATCTAGGTCTTTCATCCTTGATACTGTAAATGACTTGCTAGACCAGAATCCAACTCCTATTTTTACAGGTGTTTCTAAAGACTCTGAAGCAAACCGTTTCTGGAATTCTTTAAGACCATTGATATAGTGCTTATCCCCCTTATACTTTGACAGTTCATATATATCTTTTTGAATTTCGGTTTTAGAAAATTCACCTTTATTCTCCTGTAGACTCGTAAATTTTCTTGGTAGAAAGGAGATAATATCTACATACTTTCTTGGCTGTCTCCTTCCTGTTCCCATTTGTATGAGTATCCTACGGTCTCCTTGAGCTCCCGGGTAGCTTACCGCAATTATCTTATAGTTGTTAGGCCTGAGAATATTGTGAATAGTTATGTAGGTGACATCATCCTCTTCTAAGATCCTCCTTTCTTCAATAGGAGTAACGTCCAGATGCTTAATAAAGGATAAAGACTCATTATAAGGTACCCACTTGAAAATAACTCTTCTTCTACTATGAGCATCTTCTATTATAAATATCACGGAATATAGAAAGATTGTCTTGAGCGGCTTGCTAAGTTCGGCAAAATTTGCCCTGATGAAATCGGTAAGGTCTATTGTTATAGTTGTTAATGATCGTTCTCTGTATTTTTCCGCGATCTCCATGAATTCTCTGTTTTCATGAAGACCAGAACCCAAAGCAAAACAATACAGAAAATCATATGCTGTCCTTAAACCATTCCTTCCGATATAGTTTCTTATTCGCTCCTCCTCTGGGATGTCTTTATACCATGCATTATTTGTTTCAGAAAATCGCATTTTAGAAACAACAGGCTTGCCCATGCTTCCGTAATAGGCCAACATGCCTCTTTCAGGATCCATAGCATGACCAAACCTGTTAATCTTTAACTCCAATGCACCTGTTTTAAGAATTTCATCTTTGTCCATCCATCTTGTTCTGGATGTTTTTAACTTAGTAACGTCTATATCTGGCGTATTTTTTAATCTAGTAAACCAATGTGAAAAAAACGAGTCCTCCGCCAAAGTCTCAACTACAGAATTCATCCATTCTTCTGACAATTCTCTTTCTACCGCCTTACTGATTATGACAGATAATAATAGTTCAAATGGCTCAATTCTCTTTGGACATGATAAATAGTTTTCATCGACTTCGACAACTCCGTTTTTGTCACACTTCCAGTCAAAGTAGAAAAAGGTTTTCCCAAACCGTTTTTGAATGATCGAGTAAGGAATTGCATAGTCAAATTTAATATTTCCACCATGCTTACTTGGTGATGTTTTACCAGAAGGGGAAATTTTTACGTAAAAACAATTGTTTCTAGCTGCAGCAACTAGCCCATCAAAACGTTGAAGCTCGTGATCTTCAGTGAAGACAGAACTGGAGAGCTCTATTAATACCAATGGATACTCTACCCCGTTTTTTACAAGCGTTACCATAGCATCAGGTACCTTCCAAAATAAAATAGGCGCTATTCTCTTAGAGTAATACTTATAGTTTTTTTCTAGCTTAACAAGTTTTATATCACCTTCAAGCTTAAGGTGCGTCAAAATTCGATGTAGAATAGGGTAGAAAAAATGATAAGCCTGTTCTAAACACTCAAAGTAGAGTCTAAACTCCAACTTGATTACCTTACTTGTCATTTCTCATCACAATAATGTATTCTTGTTTTGTCTTGTTTCTAAATGCAGGATTAAAAGTTTTACTGACATAACTGAGATTATACTCGATTTTATCCTCAATTTTGAAACCTGTTTTATTAGCAAGTTCGCTAATTATTTCGTCACCCTTTAGAAGTTCCTTCCGAATTATCGAATCTCCGACAACTATAACAAATAGTTTGCCCGCTTTTAGAATTCTGGCAAAATGTTCGAAACATTTAGTCATGTCTTTAATGTAGTTGTAGATTGGTTCTTTTTGGCTTGAGTGCCTGAGTCTTGAGCCTATTTCACTGATCTTTGCTTTCTCCCACTCCATTTTTAGCCAAAACATCCTGAGTTTATGGTAGAGATAATAATCATATGTGTTCGGATAGGGTGGTGATGTAACAATTAAATCTGCTATATTTTCGTTTAAAAAATCGAGTCTCCTCGAATCTGCGAGATATGCTTTAGCTTCACAATCACTTGCTTTTTGGTTAAAAATTTTAATTCTATTTATCATGTCTAACACCTTATTCTTAAAAAGTAGGAATGGCTGTTTAGGTAGAATTTTCTTCCTCACTGAAGCATAACGAGTTTCACTATCCTGATTAGATACAGGGACGATAATGCTAGAAAAAGCCAAAAGAAAAAGATCTCTTAGATCAGGGCTAACTTCGGCCTTAGTTATGGAAGAATATATTATCGAAAGCTCATGTAAAACATGTTCCTGAAACCAATGATCCCTATTTGGGAAGTTAGGGATATTATACTGGAATTCTTCGCTTTCTCCATTCTCTTCAATAAAAGTTATAAGTGTTTTCCCTATTTGCTTTTTTGCTATGAAGTAGTCGACTCTTTTTTCTATGGTATTAAGAAGAGGAAGAGCTTTCTTCAGTTCATCATCGGATATTTTAGTGGTTTTGACTTTTGTCATGAAGATTCCTAAAGGATGTATGTCAACACCTAAACTATTCCTTTCAAGTAATTTTGCTTCAACCAACGTAGTTCCGCTACCGCAGAAAGGATCGAATACTGCTTCATTTCTCCGACTAAAACGCCTTATCATGAAATTTGGAATCTGGGGTATGAATTTGGCAGGAAAGGGGTGAAAATTATGAGTTAAATAGGTGGTATCTTCTGCACTTAATACAATTTTTAATATTTCTTCTTTATTCAAGAGTGTCATCTGATAAGTCCCCTTGCTTTTTGACTGGCTTTCTTAATACTACCAAAAATGTATGGTTTATATTTACGTAGAAGACTGAAGGGTAACCTAGTAGAACCAAACTTCTTTGCTCGTTTTGATCCCAAATTATTAGGTCATGATAAAGAAAACCAACTTTTCTACCAATGCGTGCGATATCGGAATGAAAGTCTACTAAGGGAACCCCATTTTGAGGATCCCTACAATCCTTAACCACCCAGATATTATATCCACCAGGCTTAGTAACTATGAATAGCTTCTCCATCAAGCCTTGGATTTCTTTTAAGAATTCATCATACGGAAGATTGCCAAAATCTCTAGGGTCTTCTCCATACGGTTTCACTACTGACTTATTTTCAAGGACCAACTTCGAAGTTTTATGAGTCTTTTTTCTATCTTCTACTGAGCGATGGATAAAACTTGCATAAGGTGGAGAGGTAAACATCAATTGTACACTATCCGGCTTTACCCACTGTAACAAATCTCTGCAATCACCTTGGATAACTATCTGTTCAGTATTTTCAACTAGCTTTTGTTGAGCAAGAACCTGTTTTGCTATATCCACAAATTTCTGATATAATTCTATACCTATGCCTCTTCTACCAAGGTTTTTAGCAGCAACTAATGTCGTTCCAACTCCAAGGAACGGGTCTAATACAAGATCGCCCTTTTTTGTGTAAATTTTTATAGCTCTTTCAGCCAGTGCAACTGAAAAAGTTGCTCCATGTTCAAGATGATACCATTCCCTGGCAGAACTAACTTCCCTTGCAGTCCAAACGCTCTTGCTTAATTTCGTCCATTCCTTTGGCGTAAGCCCATTAAATCCGACTCTTTCGCTCATTATTTTTCACCTCGTTATTGAAATAAATTCTGGCTGGTCCAATCTTTCTTGAATAAACATCGCCTCTTTCTTCTAACGCTGCCAAAAAACCTGCCATAAACTGTCTATTCACTTTAGAAGCCCTTGCCAGCTCTTTGACACTAAGACCAGGAGTCTTTAATAATAATGTCTTAATTTTGTCAGACAAGTTGTTGCTAGCAATGGAATGTGATGACATAAGTGTCACCTCTTCGGCTATCCATTGTGATAACCAATATGCTTCAGTATTTAAACTTAACGTTAAATTATATCTATCCAAGTATTTATCTGTCGCCAGTGGGGAATATACACTATAGTGCATGCTACGGTCAATATTTTACAGCTTATAATGCATCTATATCCTTCCCCCCTTGGATAAAAAACATACTCCTTTTTCTCACCTTTCCCTGCTACTTTTTTTATTTAGGCATCATCTTTTCCTACGCCTTTTAAAAAGCAAAATTGCATGAAAATGATACTTTGGCTTATAAAGAATACTTCCTCGCGTCCACCATTCTATTAATGCGTAAGCACCTGTTCTTTCCATTACAGCCTCCAAAATTCTACGTCTTTTTTGACCACTTACGCACGGTAATTCAAATTCAAACAGCTTGTAAATTACACCCTTTTCAGATTTTTCCGCTAGTATTTTATAATATTTATCAACTGTAGAGTTACTCCTCTTCCTTTTCATTTAAAGTTAACGGTAAAGGACTTCTTTATATTGCTTTTTAGCATAAACGACATACTGCCACGCAACTAAAAGTATGCGGCATATCTTTGCCCGGGATTCTTTTAATCATATTGTTGTGTAAGATCGCGCTCTACGGTTATAATCGTTGCTATTTTTAGCTGCGCTAGAACACGCTATAAAAACTTTAAATATAAGCCAATTCTTCAGAGGACGCGATTATATTAATTCATCAAAGGCTAATTTTAAAAAATATTAAGTTATTTGCAAACAGCCTAATAATACCCTAAAAATATAAAGAAGCTGAAAAATTAGTTGAAGCTGCGTTACTTTTCGTCAGGATCAGGTAGATCCCAATCGGGATCAACCTTAACCTGGCCTAGTGCTTTCTCAAGCATAATCCTCTGCTCAATCGAAGCAACAAGCTTACGTGTGAAGACTGCGGCGTCAGGATTAATTGAAACTGAGTCTATTCCTGCTCTAACTAAGAATTCTGTGAACTCAGGATACACACTTGGGGCCTGTCCACAGATGCTCACAGTCTTGCCGTCTCTGTGTGCTATTTTTATTAGGTATTTGATTGCTCTTTTGACGGCGAGGTTTCTCTCGTCGAAGATTTTCGCCACGGTCTCGTTGTCCCTGTCTGCTCCAAGCACTAGCATCGTCAGATCGTTTGAGCCAATTGAATAACCATCGATATATTTATTGAATTTGTCTGCTATCAGGACGTTTGAGGGTATTTCCGCCATGACCCATAGTTTGAAGTCTGGTCCTCTTTCGAGTCCCTCCTCCTTCATGATTGCCACGACCTTCTGTATCTCCTCCTCTGTTCTGCAGAACGGTATCATGACCCACAGGTTCTTGAGGCCGAATTCCTCTCTTACTTTTCTTATTGCTTTGAGCTCGAGCTTGAAGGCTGGGAGGTACTTGGGGTCGTAGTATCTTGAGGCTCCTCTCCACCCTAGTAGTGCGCTTGGCTCAACGGGCTCATACTTGTCTCCTCCCTCTAAATCCCTGTATTCGCTTGACTTGAAGTCTGTTAGCCTCAGTACGACTGGGCGGGGGTAGAATGCTGCGCAAACCTTTCTCATTCCTTCTGCCAGTTTGTCGACGACCTTCTGCTCCTGCTTCGTCTCTATCAGGTATAGTGGGTGCTCTCCGATTTCAGCAGCCCATATGAATTCTTCTCTCATTAATCCGACTCCGTCTACTGGTAGTGCTGAGACTTTCTCCGCTAGCTCTGGCTCACCAAGATTTACGTATATTTTTGTTCCTGTCACTGGGTGGGATTCTGCTGCTACTGCGACTGCTGCCTTCTCCTCCTTCTTCTCGACTGCTTCTGCTAAGGCTCCCCTGTAGACTACTCCGAGCTTTGAGTCTACGGTGATTGTTTCGCCGTCTTTGATTGCTTCGGTTGCCGGCTTGCCTTTTGAAGCGGAGCCGACTATGCATGGTATTCCGAGTTCGCGTGATACGATCGCGGCGTGCGACGTCATGCCTCCGCTGTTCGTGACTATTGCTGCTGCTTTTCTCATTGCTGGTACCCATTCGGGTGCGGTCATCTCGGTGACTAGTATTTCTCCTTGCTGGAATGTGTCTAGTTTGTCGACGCTCATTATTATGTGTGCTTTTCCTACTGCTAGTCCGGGTGATGCGGGTAGTCCTTGGCATATTACTTCTTTCGTGGTTGTTGTTGCTGCTGGTGCTTCTGGTTTTTCTTCTTCGGGTTTCTTCATTGCCCAGACTGTTTCTGGTCTTGCCTGGAGGATGTAGAGTTTGTTGTCTCTTTCGTCTAGTGCCCATTCTATGTCCATTGGCTTCTTGTAGTGGTTTTCGATTTGTATTGCGTGTTTCGCTAGTGTTTTTATCTGGTCGTCGTTGAGTATTTGCTTGTCCTGCTGTTCTTTCGGTACTTCCTTCTCCTCTGTTCCTCCTTCTGGTTTTCTTACGAGCATTATTTTCTTTGTTGAGACGATTTTCTTCACTATCTGGAGGTCGTTTTTCCTCACGTAGTAGTCGTCTGGCGTGATTTTTCCCTGGACGACGTATTCTCCTAACCCGTATCCGGCTTCTATCATTACTACGCTTCTGTCTCCGTTGCTTACGTCGAGGGTGAACATTACTCCTGAGGCTTTTGAGAACACCATTAGTTGTACTGCTGCTGATAGTGCTACCTTCATGTGGTCGAATCCTTTCTGGACTCTGTAGAATATTGCTCTGTCTGTGAAGAGGCTTGAGTAGCATTCTTTAACCTTGTCTACGACTTCCTCTGGTGTTGTCACGTTTAGGTATGTTTCCTGCTGGCCTGCGAAGCTTGCGTCGGGGAGGTCTTCCGCGGTTGCTGAGGATCTTACTGCTACGAACGGGTTTTTCTGCTTGACCTCCTTCTCTAGTTGGGCGTAGTATTTCTTGATTTCGCTCTCTATTTCCGGCGGCATTTTTGCTTCGACGACCATTTTCCGTATTCTTGCTCCTATGTTTTGCAGGGTTTTCGTGTCGTTGGGGTCTTTGAGCTCGCTTAATGCGTCTGCTATTTTTTTCTCAAGGTTGTTGTATTTTATGAAGTAACGATAGGCTTCTGCGGTTGTTGCAAAGCCGTTTGGCACGGGTACGCCTGTTTTCTGGAGCATTTCGCCTAGGCTTGCTGATTTTCCTCCTACGAGGGGCACGTCTTCGATGCCTATTTCGTTGAACCAGAGCACGTATTTCTTGGATTTTTCTCCGGGGCTCATCTTTGCTGGGCGTTGAAGACGATGGTGTATTTAAGGTTTTGGAGCCGAGAATACTTGGGATTGGTCTTCGGAGGCTTGAGTATCTGTCAGTAAGGCTTTTTAGACTTGTTGCAGGGGTTTTCGGTGAAGAGGCTTGGGAGTAGAGGCATCTTGTAGCATAGTGTCTTCCGGAGACAGGGAGGTTCTCCGGGAGCTTGGTAGGCAGGTTGTTGAAATCGCGGCTTCTCCTGTTAACGAGGAGTATGTTGAGCTTCAGAGGAGAGTGGTTAACCTTGAGATGGTGAAGCCTCCGGTCTATGTTTACGAGGTTCCGTGGCACGAGATGAATGTGGGTGATGAGCTTACGCTGAGGACTAGGCACCCGTTGTGCCGGAGATACGAGGAGAGGCTTAGATGCTTGATCTACAAGTGGAGGCATGGGCTGGGGGTGCTGGTGGATGATCCTCGTTTCAGCGGCAACCTGGGTTTGGAGCCGGTGGTTGAGCAGTTGCTTCAGGATTATGTTACTGACACCGGCATAGGGGTAAGTGTTAAGGAGGATATTGTTAGGACTGATGAGAAGAATCCTGTGGTCTCCCACCGTTACCATGTTCAAATCAAGTCTGAGGAGGATGTTGAGAGGATCCAGATGCCTAAGGTGTTTTTCAACGAGGAGAAGGCTGAGAAGGATTTTGAGATTCTCTGCGATGTTTTCGACGGGGTTCTGCCTGTTGAGAAGCGTGGCGTCAGCGCCTTCTGGTTCGCCCCCTTGGACGAGATCGTTATGCTGACAGGGGTTAAGGAGTTTCTTATAGATATTCATCGTAGGCCGAGTTATGTGCATAGGCTTGTAGAGAGGATGGTGGATGCTTGGCTTCACCGGCTTGACCAGTATGAGAGGCTCGGGTTGCTTCGCGACTCACCTATGAGGCTTTGGGGGATTGGTGCGGCTCAAGCCTTCTCAGCCGTGTCCCCAGCTATGCACGAGGAGTTTGCGTTGAAGCATGAGAAGCGCTGGTATGAGAAATGGGGGTTGAACTACTACGGGTGCTGCGAGCCGCTTCACCATAAGGTTGACGTGGTGAGGAGGAATATTCCTAGGCTGCGTAGGATCTCGATGAGCCCCTTTATTGATTTCGAAAAGGCTGTTGAAAACGTGGGGGACGAGTTGATATTCGCGTGGAAGCCTAATCCGGCTGTGCTGGCTGAATCGACTTGGGATCCTGAGGCGGTTCGCCGCGATTTGGAGGAGAAGCTTAGGAAGGCTAGAAGGTTTAACTGTGTGATGGAGATCCATATGAAGGATATAAGCACTGTGAGATACCAGCCTCAACGCCTCTGGGAGTGGGCAAGGATAGCGTCCGAGGCTGCGGAGAAATACGTTAGCGGTTTTTCCTGATTCATAGTTTTATCAGGCTTACAGAGTCTTTCATTTCGTTTTAATTGTCCCCATATGGTCTTAATCTTTCAAAAACAGTGTGGTGAGAACCACCTGCGTTTCGCCGAATAAGAGAACCACCTTATCCTTGGCCTGTGGGAAAACATTTTCAAGAACCCTCCGCTTCCGATACGTTGATGGCTTAGGTAATGTTTAAATTACGGTGTTGTTTAGGTATTCGAAATGAAGAGTATTTACGCAGTGGTTTTAATCCTTTTGGCTCTTAGTGTACTTGCACCGGGTTTGATTGTTGAGGCAGCTTGGAGCGGTGGAACAATCATCATTAAGGAGGATGGTTCTGTTGATCCGAGTAACGCACCCATCAGGAGGGAGGGGGATGTTTATGTTTTAACTGCCGATATCAGTATTGTTTCAGGAAGCGGCGGGTATACTGGCGGGATTAGGGTGGAGAGGGATAATGTTGTGGTAGAGGGAGGTAACCATTTGCTTACCTATGCAAGGACTCCAAGTGACCATACAGGGGTACATGTTAGTGGAAGTTCTTCAGACAGGATGAGGGGGGTTACAGTTAGGAACCTGAGGATACGGGGCTTTAGGTATGGCATCAGCCTTTCCTATTGTTCTGGCTGTGAGGTTACTGGAAACGACTTAGAAGATATGTCGTACGGCATCTATTTTTACGAAGCTTCGAACAACACGATAGCTATGAACAATATTAAGGATAACAGGGTTGGCATCCAATTTTGGTATAACTGTTTGAATAATGAGATTGTTGGGAACAATATTGAGCGTAACGAATACAGTATTGTTTTTTCTGATTCTCCCAGAAATAATAGGATTTACCTTAATAGTTTCGTCAATAATGAGCATAAGCTCAACCCGGGTACTTCAAACGTTTGGGACGATGGTTCCCGGGGAAACTATTGGAGTGACTACACGGGGGCGGATTCGAATAGCGATGGGGTTGGTGACACTCCTTATGTCATCGATTCTAGGAATGTTGACAGGTATCCTTTGATGAGGCGCATCAGATTCTTCTTCATCAATGTTTCAACCAGCTGTGGGGCTGCGTCGGGCTCAGGATGGTATGAGGCTGGAAGCACTGCAACGGTCTCGGTGGCTTCAGCCACGGTTGGGAAAGACTTCTTCACCAACTACGTCTTCGAAGGGTGGAGTATTGGTGGAAGCATTGTTTCAAACTCTCCAACGTATTCTTTCACTGTAGATAAGACGGTTACGCTTGTTGCGAACTGGAGGACTGAGACTAACTTTATTACAATCGGCTTAATAGTGGGGGCGGTTATTATCGTGGTGGTCGCGTTGTTTGTCCTAGTGGCGAGGAGGAAACGTGCACCAGTACCGCCGCCTCCGCCTCCACCACCGCCCATGGTATAAAGACGTACTCGATTTTCCACGTCTCCGTAATTTGCTGTTTCAACTTGTTTCAGTCAGCAATTTTTATATAGGGATCGGCAGGCTAGTTTTCCTCAGGTTGGCTGGTCAGAGTACGGAGGAGACTGTGAATAAGAGACCGTTGATGGTTCTTAGGAACATGGTTGGCAAGAAGGTTCTTCTGAAGCTTAAGAATGACCACTCTGTTTACAAGGGGAACCTGCTTAATGTGGATGTTCAGATGAACCTTATTATGGGTGGGACGATGGAGTACGATGGTGAGAAGGAGGCTGTTAACTTCAACCTTGTGCTGATCAGGGGGAGCAATATTCTTTACATAGGTAGGGCTGAGGAAATATAGGTTTCACCTTGACGAGAACTCTTTAAGCCTGTCGAGTAGGGCTGTTGTCAGGAGGCTTCTCCTCTTGTTCAACAGGTTCTTAACGTCGCTTCTCCTAACATAGAGTTCTTCACCCTTTTTCTCCAGGGGGACATTCTTCATTTCGCATAGGAGTATGCCTTGCCGGGCAGCCTCCTCTGTAAGCTCCTCCTCCACAGCGTCAACGTCAAGTATCATTATTTTAACGTCTTTCGAGGAGAGTGTTCTGAAGATTTTACTCGGGTCGCCTTTAAGATTTTTAGCCGCTACAACACTGTTCTTAACCTCGTTCTTAGCCTTCTTAGAGGTCAACTCTGTGAAGACATCCACTTGGATATGCTCGCCTAAGCCTGTTTCCCGCTCCTTCAGAAGCCCGTTTAGACTAGTTAACCTGCTTCCCGCAGGTGTGTAGCTTATGATGCTTTGTGGTTCACCTTCTTTCTCAGCCGGCTTCCTCGACTCGGTTTTCCTAAGCTCGCTCCTAAGGTTTTCAAGCTTCAGCGTCAGGACCTCAACCTTCCTCCTCTCCTCCAGCAGCTGCTTCCTCAACTGTTCTACCAGCGTGGTGTCGACGCTTTGAACAGGGGTCGGGGTAAGCCTCTCCCGGATGGAGCGTTCAGGCGGGATTCCTCTTATCAGGTCGCTCTTAACCTCCTCTATCAGAATACTCTTGAAGTCGCCTATCCTTCTTTCCACGCTTAGCTCAATATCCTTGAAATCGTTTTTGAAACTGTTGAACGCTTTGAGGGCAGCGTAGAGTGCTGAAGCCTGATGCTCATCCTCAACCTTGACCCCGGTTTTAGACGTGAACTCGCTGATGATGCTGCTCTTGTTCTCCAGCGTGTCCTCCTTCTCAGGCGTGAACAGGGTTAGGCTGAGGGCTTGGGCAAGCTCCTTCACAGCCCGGGGAGCCTCAAACCTGTCTGTCGCGATTAGAACAGGGTTCCCATTATTCAGTATTTCAAGGATGATTTCGCTTCTGCTCCAGTGTCTAAGGCTTTTGAGCAGGATGACTTCCCCGTTCAGGTTTAGGATTGCTAGTCCTGTGGTTGTTCCAGGGTCTAGCCCTACTATGGTCTTCGGGGGATGCTTAGAGGCCTGCATTTGTTCCCCCCTTTTTCACAGTGCCTATCGCAATCGCTTTTTCAGAGGGCTTGCTGAAGCTGAGCCTAAGGATGGAAAACTCGTAGACTGCTTTAGTAGAGTGAGACATCGAGCACCGTGCCGCAGCCACACTTCCTCTCCTTAGGAATCACTGGGATAGTCTCGTAGATAAGCTTGTTGAAGTTGGCAACATTCTCCCTCATGCTTTTAGCCACGCGCTCCGCTGTAACAGGCATGAGCCCATATACGTCTGTGTCTGTGATGAGGGCTATGCTTAGGAAGCATATTTCAGCCTCCCTGGCGAGGTATGCTTCTGAGACCGCGGTCATCCCCACAACTGAGAAGCCTTGGCTCTTGTAGAAGAGGGATTCAGCCCGGGTTGAGAACCTTGGGCCCTCGATGGTTACGTAGGTGAAAGACTTGTTCTCAGCCTCCTCCTCAGGCGTCGGGTGGATCTTCACGTTTGGAAGCACTTTTCTACCTGAGTCTAGGAGGATTCTCCTTAGCTCTGGGCAGACAGGGTCGCTGAAGGGTACGTGGCCAACCAGCCCGCCCTCATAGAAGGACATGCTTCTCCGATGGGTTGTCCTGTCGAAAAACTGGTCTACCACCACGAACTCGTAGGGCTTTATGTACTCAGGCTGGAGGCTTCCCACTGCGGCTGGGCTTATTATCCTTGTTACCCCGAGGGTTTTGAAGGCCCAGACGTTAGCCCTGTAGTTAACCTTGTATGGAGGTATGGTGTGGTTTCTCCCGTGTCTAGGGAGGAAGGCAACCTTCCTATCCTTAACCCATCCGACTGTAACGAGGTCTGAAGGGGAGCCGTAGGGCGTGTAGAGTTTAAACTGCTTGGCATCCTGCAGGTAGGAGGGGTCATAATTACCGGTTCCGCCGAAAATCCCTATTTCAGCTGTTTCAGGAGGCTTATACCTGACGCTCGCGCACATGGCTTGTTCAACTAGGCTTCATAGATGAAATAAATAAAGGTTTTCACCCTGGTGCCGGAAAATTCTACGGGGGGTTTACACGAGGGTTGGTGAAGCCAGTACTGTTGACTTAGCGGTGCCTGCGAACCTGCTCATCATCATCTCGTAGGCTCTACGCTCATCCGGAGAAGGAATGTTAACCTTGCTTATAGCCTCCATGATATGCCTCTTCTGAATGAACAGTCTCTCAGCCATTCTTCTAACCTTATCCTCGTCGTTAGTCATCTCGAGAAGCTCCCTTATGGCGAGGAGTCCAGCGTCGTTGCATGCTTGAGCAATATCAGCCCCTGAGAAGCCTTCCGTTATTGTGGAGAGCTCGTCGATATTTACGTCCGGCGCTATGGGTTTACCCCTTAAGTGTATCTGGAATATTTTCTTCCGGGTCTCCTTATCAGGCCAGTTCAGCCCCATAAGCTTGTCGAACCTGCCTGCCCTAAGCAGAGCTGGGTCGATTATGTCAGGCCTGTTGGTTGCACCTATGACTATAACACCCCTCAAGTCTTGGAGACCATCCATCTCTGTTAGAAGCTGGCTGATAACTCTCTCAGTAACGTCGCTGCTCACATCCCTACCTCTCACCGGGGCGATTGAATCAATCTCGTCGAAGAAGATTATGCAGGGCGCGACCTGCCTAGCCTTCCTGAATACCTCTCTAATACCTCTCTCAGACTCTCCGACCCATTTTGACAATAGTTCAGGACCCTTAATGCTTATGAAGTTGGCCTCGCTCTCCGTTGCCAGGGCCTTAGCTAGGAGTGTTTTCCCTGTTCCAGGAGGACCGTAGAGGAGAATACCTTTAGGCTGCCTTATGTTAAGCTTCTTGAACAGCTCTGGGAACCTTAGGGGCCACTCTATGGAGGTTACGAGCTCCCTCTTAACATCCTCCAGGCCACCAATATCGTCCCAGTGCACGTTCGGGCTTTCAACCATAACTTCTCTGAGTGCGGAAGGCTCTATCTCCTTCAAAGCATCCATGAAATGCTTCATCTTCACCACGAGCTTGCTTAGAACCTCCATTGGAACAACTTCGGTCTCAAGATCTATCTCAGGCAGAACCTCCCTTAAGCATCTTAAGGCAGCCTCCTTAGCTAAGGCTGCTAGGTCTGCCCCCACGAACCCTGGGGTGAGTTCAGCCAGCCTCTTCATATCCACGTCGTCTGAGAGAGGCATACCTCTCACATGGATCTGGAGAATCTCCACCCTAGCCCTCTTGTCGGGGACACCTATCTCAATCTCCCTGTCGAATCTTCCTGGTCTGCGTAGAGCAGGGTCTATCGCGTTAACCCTGTTCGTGCAGCCTATTACGACAACCTTCCCACGCGTCTGGAGGCCGTCCATCAGGGAGAGTAGTTGGGCGACAACCCTCTTCTCAACCTCCCCAGTAACATCCTCCCTCTTGGGGGCTATTGAGTCAAGCTCATCTATGAAAACTATGCTTGGAGAATTCTCCTCAGCCTCCTTAAATATCTCCCTGAGACGCTGCTCGCTCTCACCGTAGTACTTGCTCATTATCTCTGGACCGCTTATGCTTATGAAGTGTGCGTTAGTCTCGTTTGCAACAGCCTTCGCAAGCAGTGTTTTCCCTGTTCCGGGAGGACCGTAGAGGAGAATACCTTTAGGAGCCTCTATGCCAAGCCTGTCGAAGAGCTCAGGGTGGCGCAGTGGGAGTTCAACCATCTCCCTGATCTTCTGAATCGCGTCCTGCAGCCCGCCTATGTCCTCGTAGGTTACCCTTGGATAAAGCTTCTTAATCTGGTATATTTTCTCGCTTATCTTGACAACAGTGTCCTCTGTGACTATGACTGCTTCAGCGGCAGGCTGGTAGGAGACTACGACAAGCTGAACTATCTTACCCATTATCCTAACAGGGATTATGTCGCCCCTGTTTATTATGCGCCCAATCATAATGCTTTTCACAAACTCCTCGCCGTTAACCATCCGGGGCTGCTCCGTGTGGGCCAGCACCACTGTGGTGGCGTATCTTGCAGTAACCTTTCTGACCCTAACCTTGTCGTCTAGGCTGACGCCCACGTTCTCCCTAGTGTAGCCGTCTATCCGGATTAAGCCGAGGCCCCTGTCCTTTGCTGAGGCAGGCCACACTAAAGCATAAGTCTTCCTTTTTCCAACAATCTCTATAGCGTCACCGGGTGAGAGATTCAGAAACTTTGCGACTTCAGGGTCTATCCTAGCGTACCCGCGTCCAACGTCAGTTGGCTGCGCCTCCGCAACACGCAGGTAAACATAGTCTGGAGGATCCTTCTTTTTTCCAGCGCTACTTGGAAAACCATCTCTCCTACTGCTCAAAGCTTAGCCTCTTTCCCTCCTCTCCTCACAGAGCCCTTCAATTAGAAATATTTCTCGAAAGGGGTTTATTAAGTTTCACCTCTAGGGAAGATTGAGCATGGTGAAGAAAACTGTTTAAACCTTAAACTTGATAAAACACTCTTGCAAATCCTGATTCAATTAACAGTACTATATTAAAGTCGGTAAAACAGGTCTGAAGAAATATATTGGCCTCAAGTGTTGAAGGAGTGATGACTTCACTTGGCTTGGAGAATGTTTCGGAGCAGCTTAGGAAATCGGTAAGCAGCAGGGAGTCTATATTGATAGTTTGTTTATGTGAGGCTGACTACGTTGGGAGGGCAAGATCATTTCTTGAAAAAGGCGAGAGAATTCTTATGATTAAGGAGGATACTTCCTTCCTAATCCACAGGGCTACTGAGCTTGAACCCGTTAACTGGCAGCCTCCGCCCAACTATATCGGTGTTGCCGCCGAAAAGGATCATGTGACCCTGACTGTCAAGAGGATTAGAAAGCCTGAGAAAATCGTTGTGAAAATCTACAGTGTCAGAAGCTTCTTCTCAGGCAGGCTTCAGGACAAGGGGGGGTTTCATATGCATCTCAGCGAGAGGGAGATTTCAGAAACCCTTTTAAAGCATCCTGAGCTTGTTGAGAACGGGTTCAGAATAACTTCGACAGAGGTTAAGGAGGAAACGGGAGTGATAGATGTTTTAGGGGTTGACGCGAAAGGCTGTAGGACAATCGTTGAACTAAAGAAGGGCAGGGCCGGAGTGGAGGCGGCTAGACAGGTTTTGAAGTATGCTAGAGGGCTCGGTAAAGACGTTAGAATTATGCTCCTAGCCCCAGGGATCACCGGTGAGGCTGAGAGACTGCTTAAGAAGAACGGTGCAGAGTTTAGAAGAATCAGCATGACGGAGTTAACCGGGATACTGCTGCGCGAAAGAGATAGAGGGGGAAAAGGAATATCTACTTATATTGATTACTAGCTACTTGCCGACTCGGCTTAACCAGTCTTCAAAACCTTTGAAATAGTTTACCTTCTCCTCCCGCTTCTTCTTAAGCTCGCTTATGAGTGAAACAGGAGCAGGGTCAACTCCCCTCAGTATTGCCAGATAGTAGCTAACCCAGTCTCCAAGGATTATTGCGGAAAGCATTTCCTCAACCAAGGTTTCGCCGAGGGGCTGGATTATGCTTATGGCAACACCCTCGTTCTCGACTCTTGAAACAAGCGCCTTAACGCTTTCAGCAATGTAAGGATTCTTAAACCTGCTGTCGATAAGGATAACGTGGAGAAGCTTCTTGAAATCAGTCTTCTCCCATGCTTGAATCTCATTATGGTTCATCTCTGGAAGCTGGTCGCACATTGCTCTCATCTTAGCGTTCTCGTTAATCTGATCCTTATACCTTAAGGCGACTGATTTCAAGTGCCCCAGAGAGTATATTACTGGAAGCTTACCATGTATTCTCAAAGCCAGCTGTTTAGCCGGGTTTTTTTCAACAGGAGATTCAGGTTTAAGCTTCACGGAATATTCTTCAAGCAGGGTACATGCTCTGTTTAACGTGTTCCTATCGACAACTGGGAAGCCAACAGCCTCAGCTATCTTAAGTAACGGTATGAAGAGCAGGGGGAGCGCAGCCCTAGGCTGGTAGCCGGAGGGAACCTTTAGGAAAGGAATTTTGAGCCTTAAACAGGCTTTTTCAACTAACCCGTTTGAAGCGATGGCGAATATTCGTGAACCCCTCTCATAGGCCTGTGTAAAGGATTCGAGTGTTTCCTCAGTGTTCCCGGAGTAGCTTACCGCCACTACTAGGCTTCTCTCGTCGACATGCTTAGGCAGGTCGTAGTCTCTAACCACAGATACGCCCATTGGGATTGCCCTATGGGAAAGATCTCTGAAAAGGTCTCCGCCTATAGCGGAGCCACCCATTCCGCATACAACTATCTCCTTCACATCCTTATAGTCGCCTGGGAGAACAATGTTCTCAGATAGCTCCATCGCCTTCTTGACGAGTACTGGGAAGGAGGAGATCATCATCCTCATGTTTCCCCGGTCGATCTTCTCAATTGTCTCAACTTTATCCAGCTTGGAAGCATTTTTTAAACTGGCCTGTAGCTTTTTCGAAGAGTATCTTTTACTCTTGCTGCGTGAAGCAGGCATGGTTTTCCCCCAACCGTTGCTTTTTTAAAGGTTTCTTAAATAAGAGTTAATAAGGCTAGGTTAAGCATCCATGAAAGCATGAAGCCGGATGCTAAACTACTGCTTTCAATAATAGTTTTAATAGTGATTGTTATTGTTAACATTGCTCCCAGCCTATTCTCCCAGTATTTCAACCAGCTTCAGCAAGCAATGTTTGAAGGAGGATTACTAGGCTTATACCTGATCATGATCATCCAGTCAATTATAGCTGTTATACCTTCTGAAGCAATACTGATTATGAGTGGTGCAGCCTTCGGCTTCGAAGCTTCTTCAGCAGTGGGAACCCTAGGGTTGATGAGCGGCGCGTTGATAAACTACGCTATAGGCATGAGGCTCGGAAGACCTCTGGTTGAGAGGCTGATAGGTAGAAAAGACTTGGAGAAGGCTGAGAGGCTTTTCAACAAGCACGGCTCTAAAATAATTTTCGCAGCCAGATTCATACCATGGGTCTCGTTCGACGCAATATCCTATTTCGCAGGGCTGGCGGGGATAGCTCTAGCCTCATTCACTACCGCAAGCCTCTTGGGAACTATTCCGAGAACAATATTCTATAGTTACATTGGTGATAAGGTTGGGGCAAGCATCAGCGAGGGAGACATCACCCTCCTGAACTACTTGCTTCTCGCAACCTTTCTAATAATAGTGCTCATAGTAATCTTATCAAGCAGAATGGAGGCTAATGAAAAACACTCTGGAGAAGCCGGAGGGGCATACCTATCAACGCAATCTCCCTCTTAGACTGGTTGAAGTCTAACAATCCTTCTAAGTGAAGCCTCTTAAGCCTCTCAGCAACACCAGCATCCCTAGTTTTCACACCGTACTCCTCAAGCATCTTGAAGCTTGCAAACGGCTCGTCGCATGACTCGAAGACTCTTAGAAGTCTCTCCACCAGCAGGGTCATTTCAGAATCCTGGGAGAAAATGTTTCTCAAGTCCCCGGGGGTGATTACGCTTTCAAGCCTATACTGCGCCTCCCTAACATGTTCAGGAGTAACCCTGGCTGAGCCCTCGTAACTCGCGTTAAGCCCACTTGCCAGTAGGAGTTCAATACCGTATCTTGCAGAACCGTATCCAAATCTTTCCGTAAGCCTGCCCATCATGTATACTAGGGGATCATCAACAGCGTTCTCGTTGAAAGAGAGTTCAACCCTATCCCTAAGTATCATAGATATTTCGTCAGCGTTGTAGGGAGTGAAGCTTCTACTTATTCTCCAGAAGAAATGGGTCAGCCAAGTATCCTTAACATGCTTGGAAACATCCTCTATGCCGATTAGAATCAGGATGACCTTAACCCTGCTCTCATACTCCTCCGAGATCTTCAGAAGATCCGTAAAGAATCTGCTTCTAACCTCGCTCAGAAAATTGTCGAAGTCATCTAAGACGAGCAGCAGATTCCTGCCGGATTTCTCAAGATAGTCGAAAATAGTGTAGAGAAGCTCCCTACTACTATATCCTCTGCTAGGTATGTTAGGGATTAGGCTCAGTGCAATCATCTGGGAGAGAGTGAAGTCTGAGGATGCGAACCTGGTGTTCAAATGCCTGTATTCAAGCCTAATGTTCTTCTGGCTACAGTATTTCAAAACCTGCTCAGAAGCCTTCTTAACGGTAACAGTCTTCCCTGAGCCGCTTGGACCATTCAAAACAAGGGCTTTCAAAGGCATTCTTCCCTCGAGGAAGCTTGTTATCGTGTCGAATATTTCCAGCTGGTGCGCATCCCTCTTCGGAAGCCTTTCAGGAATATAGTTTGCACTAAGCTTGTAGACAGCATCCTTCTTAAAGATCAGGCTCTTCATCTTCCACCAGACGCTAAACGCCTAGATTCCTCAAGGATCGCGTCGCCCATTTCACTTGTCTTCGAATCCCCGCCCATGTCCACGGTTCTAAACTTGCTGCTGGCCAAAACGTTTTCAACAGCCTTCTCAATAATCTCAGATGCCTCCAGCAACCTTTTATCGTTACTCCTGCTCCACAAGTATTCGAGCATCAGGGAGAAGGTTAGGATTGCTGCAACAGGGTTGGCAATATTCTTCCCAGCCTTATCTGGAGCACTTCCATGCACGGGTTCAAACATTGAAACGTTTTCAGGATTAATATTTCCACTGGGAGCAAAGCCTAACCCGCCTTGAATAGCTGCACCCAAATCCGTTAAAATGTCTCCGAACATGTTTGGAGTAACGATGACCTTAAATCGCCTAGGGTTTAAAACCATATGGAGGGCAGCGGCATCAACATACATGAATTCCCTGCTAACCTTCCCCTCGTACTCTCTACCTATCTTGTCAACCAGCTCCCTCCAAAGACCATATGCCTCAGTAAGAACATTAGCCTTATCTACAAAAACTATTTCACCAAGCCCTTTTTTAACAGCGTATTCGAAGCCGTACCTTATTACTCTTTCAGAACCCTTTACAGACACTACCCCTATTTGAAAAGCCTCGCCATGTTCACTCTTAACCTCAACCCGGTATCTACTGCCCTTGGCTCCTCCAGTGCTAACAGTGAAGTCGAAGACTCTTGAAGACTCTTCATTTAACCTGCCACCCATGTCAACATAGAAATCCTCAGTGTTCTCACGTATAACCACAAAGTCAATATCACCATAACCGAATCTTCTCAAAGGGCTTTCCACGCCTCTCAGAAGCTTAACCGGACGAAGATTCACGTAAAGGTCGAAGAACGACCTTATTCTGAGGAGGACCCCTTTCTCCAGAATACCTGGCTTAACCCGAGGGTCTCCAACCGCCCCGAAAAGTATGGCGTCGAAGCCCCTCAGCCTCTTTAAAGCATCATCCGACAGGGTCTCCCCGGTTTTAAGATAGTGTTCAGCACCATGCGGAAAGTGTTCGAAACTTGCTGATACGCCTAGTGACTCTAGCAGGCTACCGCCTATTTTCACAGCCTCCCCCAATACTTCTGGACCTATTCCGTCTCCCGGCATCAACGCTATCCTGTAAGATGTCAAACCGTGTTGACATGTGGTTGAGCTTGAAATATATGTTTTTCCAGTTGAACACTGTTTTCTCAAACTTTCTGCTTGAAGCCTTCTTCCAAAACAAGCCTGTAATCCACAGTGCACACCCTAGAAACCCTGCTATCAACCAGCTTCTGCACGTCTTGAAGCGAACCCACTCTGCAATGGGTCTCGACATCAATAGATTCGCCGATAGTTTTCAAAAGCCTCAGCCCGTCATCATCCATATTCTTCAAGCCGAATCCAGTTGAGATCGCTAAAGTGTCGAAGCCGGATGCTTCAATTATGCTGACAACCTCACCAACCTGTTTTCCTGTTAGTAAACCAGCCTCTAAAACAGGTGTAACATGTTTTAAACCGATTAGCTGAGACTCCTCCAAGATTCTTGACAGTTCCCATTCGAATTCCAGAATCCTGCTGTCAAGGTAGTTACCGACGTTAGGGTAGAAAAATGCTTCCTCAACCCCCTGCTCAAATGCCAGCCGCATCTCCATTATCTTAAGCTCAACCGGGAGCAGCCCCGTGGGGAAGGATATTACTGTAGATATTTTTAAACCAGTATCCTTGGTGAGCACGCTTGCCTCCCTCAAGTATGCTGTAGGTATGCAAACCTTTCTGACACCGTGCTTTAAAGCCTCGCTGCAAACCTCGTATATGTCGCTCAGCTTAGCCTCCGGCTTCATCCCGGACGCTACAAGTATTTCAGAAAGCCTAGAGCTGACTCCAAGCATCCTGTTAACACCCGTCAACCTAATACAGGTTTAGAGGGATAAAGATAAAAACTTCCGGGATGCGTGAAGCCTTGAAAAATGGAGTATTTGAAGCATGTTTCAAACAGGCTTGGGCTGGAGGAGGACCCTGAGCTCAGGATCCCTGTGCATAAGAGGACAACACTGCCAGTAACACTCTGGTATAACCATGAGGAGGAGAAACTCATACTTCTAGACCAGAATAAGCTTCCTTTCGAGGTTAAGACGCGAACCATAGCCGACTGGAGGGAAGGGGTTGAAGCAATAAAAACCATGGTTGTAAGGGGGTCTCAAGCCATAGGGGTTGCCGGAGCATATACTCTGCTCGTAGGCGCTTCGCAAGCCAAGAATAATTCGGATCCAGTGGGACAATGCCACAAGATAGCTCAGGAAATAGCTCGCGCTAGGCCGACTGCAGCGCCACTGGCTTGGGCTACTCTCCTATCCTACAATTATTCAAAGAAGGTTTATGATGAGACGGGTAGCGTTGAACAGTTTCTTAGTGCTCTCCGAAGAATCTCAGACTTCATTCTTGCCCAGGACATGGCTTTAAACTACTACATGCGGACATACGGGCAGAAGCTTGTTAGGAACGGGGACGTGATAATGACGCATTGCAACGGGGGAAGCCTATCCTCAACCCTCATGGGGCATGCCCTAGGCGTGATAGAGGAAGCCTACTCCAACGGTGTTGACGTTAAGGTTGTCTCCAAGGAGACTAGGCCGAGGAGCCAAGGCTACAGGCTGACAGTCTGGGAGCTTAAGAGAGTTGGAGTGCCTACAACCATAGTGACGGATAACATGGTTTCAATATCGGTTGAAAGGCTCGGCGTCAATAAGGCTATTCTAGGCGCTGACAGAGTTGCTAGAGATGGCTCTGTTGCCAATAAGATAGGTTCAGCAGACATCGCGAGGCTTTTCAAGTATTTTAAGGCACCTTTCTACTACGCAACCTCCTACTCCACGATCTCGCTAGAGGTTAAGAGGGGTAGGGATATTGAGATTGAGGAGAGGAGTATTGATGAAGTCACATACCCGTATAGCCTTATTGCGAAAGACATGAAGCGTAGGGGACTGGTTTCTGAAAAAGCCTTAGAGGAGTGGCCTCCTTCAAACAGCATAGTTACGAATGAGCCGGAAAGAGGAGAGGTGAGAATTTTCAACCCTGCTTTTGACGTTACTCCTCCAAACTTCATAACAGCAATAATAACTGACATAGGCGTGATCAAGCCGACTGCTGTTAGAAAGCTTACTGGAAGAAGAATGTTGAACATGGTTAGAAAGAGGATTATCGACTTCGGTTTAGAGTTTCCGGAAGGGCTTACAAGCCTGACAGTTTAGGATTTTGGAAACAGCCGTAATCTTAAAAAGACACGACAACATACAGACTATGTCTAGTAAGTAGAGGTCTTAAAGGGAATGGAGGAGCCTAAGGAGGAGAAGAAGTCTTCTGGGGTTGAGAAACTGGTTTCTAAGGCAGGAGTCATCATAAAAGAGAAGAGGATCAGCCAGCTTGACACTGCCAGCTACGAGGTTAAGGGGGACCACGGCATATATGTGGTTTCAAAAGACGCCTACGGCAACTATAACTGTAGTTGTCTAGGGTATTTGAAGAGAAGAATATGTTCACACTCGTTAGCGGTTAGGCTCTACGAGCAGAACAGGGAGCAGAGGAAAATCCTTAGGAAGAAGGTTGTGAAGGGAGCCGGATACATCCCTTAGAAGAGTTAGCCTCAGCTACAACCCTAATCTTGTCAAGCGTTAGAGAATATTCCACATCCCTACCCAAACCTAGTTTAACCAGCTCCGAAGCGTGACGCGCCTCCTTAACAACATCCACACTCATCTCAGCAGTTTTCATAGCTATCTCCGCATCCCTGTTACACTCCTCCCAAGGAAGGCTTGTGGCAATCAGGCCAGCGCAATACGTGTCTTCCAGTGCAGGAAAACCAGTTCTACCAGCTGTGACGATAGACACGCTGTTAAAATTTTCTTTTTTCAAGTATTCCAGTAGCGATGAGATGTTTACTACTGCTCCAACTAAGACTTTTTTCGAAACAGCCGTTAGAAACCTTAGAAGCCTTGTACCGCTGGAAGTGTATAGTACAATCGTTTTCCCGCTTATCCGCTCTCTAACATATTCCAACGGGGAGTTCCCCATTTGGAACAGCGTGGGTTTGACGCTGTTTACTTCCCCACCCAATATTGCTTTAAGCCTTCCTCCGATTGCTAGTGCCTCATCCATTGTCGCAGCCGGAATAATGTTCTCAGCACCGTTTGCTAAAGCGGTCAGTATGGTTGTGGATGAGCGTAGAACATCTATCGCCACCACAACATCTGAGTAGATAAGAGAGTTGTCGACAGTCCCCAGGAGCACGTTAACCCTCATTACACGTTTTTCAGCTCGATACTTAGACAGTGTAGAAAATAAGCTTTAAGAAGCCTCCATGTAGGCCTTGGCATTTTGCCATTAACGTATATAACCGTTCTCCCTATACCACTCTATCGTCTCCTTCAACCCTGTCTTAAGGTCGTATTTCGGCTTAAAACCCAGCTCTTTCATCGCCTTGCTTACGCTGTAAGCCCTGTCGGAAGTTAGATCGTTCACTGTGGTGGTTTTCCAGGTGAAATCAACCTTACCCCTAAGCCTGTTAAACAACTCCACAGGCATCACCAAGGTTTTTGCAAGAATTGGCGGAACATGTATTTTAGGTGGGTCTCTGTTACAGAGTTCTGAAAGGATTTTATAAACTTCAAGATAAGTATATGCCTTATCCTCACTTATAAAATATGTCTGATTTTTAGATATTTCAGGCTTTTCAAGCACTAGAAGAAAACCCTGCACCACATCTTTGACATGGGTGAATTGAATAAGGTTTTTCCCACTTCCAACAATAATCCTTGTAGGCAAAGAGTTTTTTGCGAAAGCCGTTATAAACCAGTATGAGATGTCTTCAACGTTTCTGGGACCATATATTCCTGAGGGCCGGAGGATCGTGTACTCCATCCCCTTTTCACCGTATTCCCTAACTATTTTTTCAGCCTCAAGCTTAGACCTCCCATACTCATAGGACG
>JAWCNV010000008.1:29418-39247 GCA_038848185.1 Thermoproteota archaeon
GAGATGTCTTCAACGTTTCTGGGACCATATATTCCTGAGGGCCGGAGGATCGTGTACTCCATCCCCTTTTCACCGTATTCCCTAACTATTTTTTCAGCCTCAAGCTTAGACCTCCCATACTCATAGGACGGGTTTGGTGGCGAATCTTCCTTCGCCGGCGGTTTTTCAACCGGGCCTATTGCTTCAGTAGAACTGCAGTAGACGAATCTTTCAACCCCATTCTTTAATGATGCTTCTAAGAGGCGTCTTGTGCCCTCTACAGTAACCTTCTTATATAGTTCCTTTTTCCCGAAGAAGGTGTAGTATGCTGCAAGATGTATGACGATGTCAATCTTCTCAGTGACTTTGCTGAGGCTTCCCGGAACAGTAAGGTCTCCGACTCTAAGCTCCACGCCTAGGCTTCTGAGAAAACTCGTATCGCTGGTTTCCCTCACCATGCCTATGACATTGTAATTCCGGGAAGACATTTCTTCGACGAGATGCCCCCCTAGAAACCCTGAGGCTCCAGTGACGAGTATCTTCATTGTTTCAAAGCCAGCTCCCTATCTCTGAGGTAAACTATCTTAGTGAATGCAGAGAGCAAGATGACCCCGTCATAGGGTTCGACAGCACTCCTCATGAACATGTCGCTTAACGGCACAATCCTATAGATTCCGAGGGATGCTAATTTTTCAAAAAGCCTCTCCTTCTTATCGCCGCTCACCGCGTACCCGACTGTTTGAACACCATCGACTCCTTTAAAGGCATAGGAGTCAGGAATTTTTTTAACATGTTCTAATGCTTCTTCAACAGAGTCTACAACCACTATTTCTAGAAATCTTCTTCGAGTGTAGATGTTGAAGGCTGGAAAAGAACGAGCCACCTCGTCCAGTAAGCTTTTCCTCTTTGATACTACAATGGTCCAAAAATTCTCAAGGTTTTTCGAAGAGAAGACTTGAGACCCTTTTAACTGGAAGACTCTTCTAACCGACTGCGTGAGGAAAACACTTGTATCGTCAACAGTAGACTCAAACTCCGAACCAATCTCTTCTAGAAATTTTTCAACCCTCTGGACGAATGATATCGCGTTCTGCCAAGATCCGATGAAAACCGCTGAAGTAGGGGAGCTGCATAACTGTTGATCATAGAGTATAATGTTCTTCGCTAAGCCTTCAGCTGTTTCATCGTCAGCCGACTTTTCATCTATAAGGGCACACCCTGTTAGAGGACCGTTTATGATGATCTTAGGATGATGAGAGTTTCCTGAAACAAGCCCTGTAACGCTACTTCTTGCAGGCTCCCCGCCCCAGAAGTTTACAACCCCGATTTCTGCTTCACCCAAGAGATACTTTAGGGAGTTACTGTCATGTGTGAAATAACTTATGATGAGCGCATCCATCATGAGTTTCGCCTCCTCAAGGCGTGCAGCTACTTCAGACAGGGCCCTGTATACTTCTACTACTCCCAAATAGTTTGAGAGCGAAGGTTTTATTACAGTGAGGTTCCCGGTTGCGAGAGATATTGTTGAGGGTATAAGGGGTGGGATGAGTGAGTTGCCTGAGCTTATGATGAAAACTGGTCCCGCTGGCAGGATTCTGAAGCTTTCACCGTTCTCCACTTTAACGAATCTTTCAAACACCTCAACATTCCTAGCGGGCGAATACTCTAAGTTTTTCCCGATGTTTTCCTTGCTTAAAACCATAGGGATCAATGAGAACTCCATTTCTATCAGTTTCTCACAATAACCTGTTGCTTCAACAAGAATTTTTTTCAACCCCTCAAGCCCACCATCGTTAAGCTTTTCTCTCCATATTTCACCCATTTCCCCTATTATTCCAAGCCTTTCTCGAATACTGATGCTTGAAAGCCTATCCTGTATCACTGAGCCCCTACTTAGAATTTCCCGCATACTCTCTCTGCTGATCTCTAGAATTTTATAATTGCCTTGTGTTTTTTCCACAGTAGTATGCTTATGGCTGCAGAGCGGCTTAAGCTCTAGTATATTGTCCAACTAGCTTCTACCCATCAGTTCCTCTAGGGTTCCGCCGCACGCCCTCTGAAGACTCCATCCCTCGTCGACGCTAAGCCGCCTCACGTACACATACTCCTTCCCATAATATCTGTTAGAGGGATGGCTGCGCATTATGTCACCTGGATAGAATATTTCTAGCCAAGATGTTGTGAAGGGATCGAATATTCCGACAATACCCTCGGCATACTCCTCCTTGACTAACTCGAAGGTCTTAGGGTTTAAAATAAAAACTTCGCAGAGAGGATGCGGAACCTTATCCATTTCTCCAAATTTGTCCAGCATAGCAGTTAATGTTTCAGTCATTCCTAAAACATCCATAAACGGAACAACATGCCTCGCGCCATCCTTCTCGCTTGAAACAAAATGTTTCCGGGAGAGTTCCACGATCTTATCGTAAGGCGGCAGGTCTGTGAAACCCTTGGTTCCTCCCCCAGTCACAATAACTCCTCCTTTTCCAAGATTTACCGGAAGAACTTTCAAAAGCCTGTATGCAAGCTTCTGAACAATATTTGCTTCCTCGAATTTTCTCGCCAGCAAATAGACACCAGCAGGTGCAGTGAAAAGCAGTTTCGGCTCTTCTCTGCTCCTTAGGAAACGAAGAATATTATCTTGGTTTGGAACAAGTTTCTGCCAAGGCTTCCCCTCCATAGTGCCTTCGACCAGGCTCATCCCGTAGAGAAGCGGAATTTTCTTAGATTCTAAAGCGAGGTGTACGAAGGCTACGAAGTTCAGCCTGTACCTGAGCTCAGGGGCAGCCATAAACAATGCGAGCCCTTTCCCATTTTCAAGCTCCCCCCCGTAAACATATTCGAAAAGATAAGTGTTGCCCTTTATCATGATCGCAAGGTCGAGAGGACTCCTGTAGATCTTTACAGGATTAGGATTGGTTGTGCCACTCGACATAAAATATTCCCCATTCTCCTCAACGTCCTTGATCAGAAACTGTTTATGTCCTTCTCCCCTAAGAATGTCAGATGGGATTGCGAGCTTCGCAACATCCTCTAGCTCAGCATCACTAGGGCTTATGCTGAGCCTTTCAAAAAGCTCAAGATAGTAATCGCTGTGTCTTGAGAAAAAGCTGAGCGCTTCCCTGAGAAGGCTTCTTCTGAGTTTGCTAAGATAGTCTGGAGACTTTGAAAAAAGACTCCTATCATTCATCAGACACCAGATCCTCTCCACATAGGGATCCTTTAAAAGCCTACTTTTAGACGCGGTTTCAAATATTTCTGAAGAATTCAAGTGTCAGCTCATAATCCTAAGGTACAATATATAAACCTAATGCCTGGGTTGCCACTATGTTTTACCGATTGTCGAATCCTAACAGCTTTAGTAACGGGTCCTGCATTCTTAGGAGAGAATACTTAGAAAGAGTTTTTAATTCTGTAAAACAGTTTTAATTTTTTAACCGAAAACCTTAAATTTCCAGCCCATCGATTTTCGGAGAAACTCAGTTTGTTGAAAATAGTTGAGACAGGTCAACTCGACAAATATACCAAAACCATTAGAATTATTCATGATAACGAAGAGATTGCGGAAGGAAAAGTATACTTAGCGGATGAGCAGGAGGCCAAGATATTCAAACAGAAGCTGAAGAAGAAGATAAAGGAGGGCGACCCTTACTCTGTGAAAATAACATTTAAGAAGGAGGATGAGGCGAGGAGGCTCATGGAGCAGGTTAGGCAAGCTGTTTCAACTAAGTATAGCGAGGTTGATAGTAAGCAAGTCTTCCTTCTAGTTGAGCGGAATGGGAGGCTGGAGCAGGTTAGGTGAAGAGAAAATGGATGTCGGGAAAAAATGTTTAATCATGGCCATTGCAGGAGCATTGCTCGCAGCAATATCATCCCCATTTGTAATCAAAATGATCTTCACAGGAAAACCGATTACCAATTTCTTTGAAACTGAAGTTTTGGAACCTTTTTCACCAAATGTATATGGACCAGCCTTTAGAATCATAACCAATAACACGATACTCCCTTATACCATAATGGAGTTTGATTTGAACCCTGGAGTAGAGAAACAGCAATATAAGGTTACTCTGAATGTACAGACCAATGATACAACTCATATTTCAATATCCAGCAGAAACAGTACCTACACTATCGTAGATACTTTTAACGCGGGAAACCATACGAGGGAACTCCAGATAACCAACAGAGGACGATATGTTTTGAATGTGACCAACACTGCTAACAAAACGATTAGCTCAAACTTCAAAATAACGGAATCTTGGTACTATAATAAGAAGGAGTTGAAAGAGCAACTTGATCTTCTGAAGACAGCCGGGTCAATCATAGGGTTCATAGCAGGCATAACAATACTGATTAGTGCCTTGGTTAAACTCAGGAAGGCGGCGAGGGAGGCACGTCCAGAGATAACACGGAGGACAGGAAAGAAGCCGAGTTACGTGGAAGTCGAAGAGGAAGAAGAGGAATAGCTCTAGTCTCCTGTAGAAATGAACAGTAAGTTCAAAAAGTCTCTGAACATGCTTATCACCACAATAATATTGCCGGCGGTAATCATAGTTATATTCATATCTCTTTTAAACAGCGTAATGGGGACGAGTAGCCCCCTAGCCGTGGTGGAGATAGATATGACACCATGGTATGTTAGCAGCATGTATCCAACTCTTTTCCCAGGAGACCTGCTTCTGTTAAGCGGGAAGGAGAATCTTCAAGTTGGTGACGTGATTGTTTACAGAAATCCTTACTCAGGTAGAAACATAATTCACCGTATAGTAGGTGTCAGAACAGATTCCTACGGTATTAAAAGATACGTTATGAAAGGAGATTATAATGCTGGTCCCGATGGCTATAATCCTAGTGAGAACGATATTCTTGGAAAATGGGTAGGGATCAAAATACATCTTGTCGGCTTTATCCTGCTTCTGGCTGGCACAAGCATCGGCAGAATCATACTGGTCTCTGCCCTCATAATCCTGCTTGCTGCAGAACTAATCAAAATAATTAAGGGAAGCAGACAGGATGAAGACACAAACCCTCAACTGCAGGTTCCTGCTGGCAACTTGTCTAAAATAAACTTTTTAAAGCAACGCGCTTAACCTTACAGTAGGATGAAGATATTTATTGATACTGCCGATATTGACGAGATCAGGGAAGCATGCTCCTGGGGGATTTTAGATGGTGCGACAACTAATCCGACACTAATAAAGCAGGCGGTTGAGAGGAGGAAGGGAAAAATATCGATGGAGGATTATATTAAGGAGGTTGTTAATACTGTTCCAGGACCTGTTAGCCTCGAGGTTATAGCGCTGAAGGCTGACGAGATGGTTGAGCAAGCGAGGCTCCTACACAGGAAGTTCAGCTCCTATGGACAGGTTGTTGTAAAAATCCCAGTCAACCCCAGCATTGGAGGAGACAATCTTGATTTCGACGGCTTGAAAGCAATCAGAAGGCTTAGTCAAGAGAAAATCCCCACTAACGCTACACTCGTGATGACCCCTGAGCAGGCTCTTCTCGCTGCTAAAGCAGGAGCAACATACGTAAGCCCCTTCGCGGGGAGAATTGACGATTATATTCGCACCATGCTGGGGGTAGGTTTCAAGAAGGAGGACTATTTTGACCACTGCCTACTAAGAAAGATGGTTGATGAGAAGCTTAGGGAGGAGTTGAAAAAGAGTGAGAACTCGATCTCAGAACTCTACAGCAACAACTCTTTGAGGAAACTATCTGCAACAGGTCAAGACAACGGGGTTCTAAGCGGAGTAGACCTTGTTGGAAGCATAATGACGATTTACAGGAACTATGATTATAAGACGCAAGTGATAGCCGCCAGCATTAGGAACGCGAGACAGGTTAGGGAGGTTGCTGAAATTGGTGTCCACATAGCTACCCTACCCTTCTACGTGATAAAGGAGATGATTCATCACCCTAAGACGCTTGAAGGAATCAGAAAGTTCAGAGAGGATGTTGTGCCACCGTATGAGCAAATATTTCGAGATTAAGTATAATACAGTTTTGATCTTCAGTCGATAGACCACGATTCCTATTAAGTATTCGAATAGATGTTTAGTTTTAAAAACCGATTGAATCGCGACCTTTAAAAACAGTATTTGAGCATATTCTTGCAAATCATTCCTGAAAACTGCACCATATCGAAACTAAGATAGGAAACCCTGGGGAAAAGGCTCGGGAAAGAGCAACGTATATAAGCATCACCCTATATATAGGGCGGTACTATAAGGTTGAACAATATTCTCACATGCACAGGCTGCGGAGCAACATATGGCTTCAGTCTTGAGAGAAAACTATGCGAAAAATGTGGAAGCGGCTTATCGATTGAGGTTGAAAAACCCTCTTTAGAGGAAACTGGGGAACTGGGAATATGGCGGTATAAGGGGGTGCTTCCAAGCTTAGAAAGCAGTTTCCACATCTCCCTTGGAGAGGGCAACACCTCCCTCCAGATGAGCAGGAGAATCAAGAAAAGACTTGGGTTAGACGGGCTTTGGATAAAGGATGAAACAGTGGAGCCCACGGGTTCATACCTTGATAGGAGTTCCGCACTGTTCGTATCAGCCGCCTTAAGCCTAGGTTACGAGAGAATACTGACTTATTCAACCGGAAACCTGGGTGCTTCGCTGGCAGCATACTCTTCTAAAGCAGGGTTGAAGATGCATGTTAAAGTCAAGCCGGCGATAGACCTTGGAAAGCTTTACCAGATGATAATATATGGTGCAGAGGTAAGTGTTGTAGAGTCTTTCAGAGAAAGAAAGAGGGCGAGGGATGCGGCTGTAGCAGTGGAGTATGATCCTCTGATAAACGAGGCTAAGAAGACAGTGATGCTTGAAGTATTCCTCCAGCTGAACCGGAGTCTACCTGACTACATCATTCTTCCAATGGGAGAGGGGGGGTTGGTTTACGCCACATTCAAGATGCTGAAGGAGCTTGAAAAACTCGGGGTAGCGGGAAAACATGTAAAGATCATCGGAGTCCAGCCGGATGAGTGTAGGCCGATAGTGGAGGCTTTCGAAAAAGGTTTTGCCACTGTTGAGGCTGAGCCTGAGTCAAGAAGCAGGATATTCGACCTGAACGTGGCGAACCCCCGGTTCGGGGATGCTGCTTTGAAAGCGATAAGGGAGACAGGCGGCACGGCAGTGTCTGTCAGTGAGAAAGAAATCTTTGAAGCCTTAAGCGTTTTAGCTGAGGAAGAGGGGATACTGGCGGAGCCTGCTGGAAGCCTTTCCTTAGCAGGCCTAGTGAAGCTGGTTGGAAGCGGTGCAATTAGCAATAGGTCTAGGGTTGTGTGTGTAGTGACGGGGAGCGGGCTTAAAGACCCTAAAGTGATGAAGGAGATAGCCTATAGGAAATCCAGCCTCGGAACACTAATAGAAGAGTTGAGCGGGGGCCTTAAGCTGGGTTCCACCAAGACAGCAATCCTTAGGCTTCTCTCTGAAAAGGGGATGTATGGCTACCAGCTTTGGACCAGCCTGAGGGAGAGGTACCGTATCGAGGTAAGTATTCCAACGGTCTACCAGCATCTGGCTGAGCTAGTGGAGAAGGGATATGTTAAGAAGGAAGGGTCTAAAACAGTCTTAGGTAAGAGGAGAGAGTATTACTCGCTTACTGAGAAGGGAGAGGCCCTTGTCTAAAGCCTTATCCTCTCATAGTTTATTCTCAAATCGTTATTCTTCCACTCGAATTGTGGAACATCTCTACGGAGCCTTCTGAATTTCTCGCTTAAAGAATGAACTATCAGGGGCAGCACTATCGTGGCATCAGCGTAGCACTGTACCTTCTGCGCCCGGAACCCGATTTTACCCCAGCTCTGGCCTTCTTCGAAAGTGCATCCTGAGAGACCACCCCACTGTGGCATGTCTGTCGAGACCTGTATCGCATAACCATGGCTTTTATCATGCCTCGTCTGATAGCTTGCTATAACAGCAGTCTGCTGAATGAAGTTCTTGGGCACTCCTCCACCTATGTAGATCACCCCTGTATGCTTAGCCTTTTCAGTTATCCTAGAGCTCTCGTCAACATCCTTCAAATAGTCGACGATGATCCTTTTCCTCCTTAGAAGAATCTTCTTTCCATTGATGCTCGTAACCCGATCCCTTCTGTTGGAGAACATTATTGAGAAGCCCAGGGAGCTGTCTCCGAATGCGGGGCAGAAAACCGGGACACCGTTCTTATAGGCATTCACCAAGATGGAGTCCTTATCCTTCGCATACTTGCTTAGAAGCTTCCCTAAGAGATAGAGTATTTCACGGGAAGAGTAAGGATAGTTGTCTCTAAGGGTTCGTGCAAAAACCTTCTCTATCCAAAGGTCTGTCTCATAGAATTTATTCTCGTTCGCGAAAACGTCGTAGATCCTGTCGACTTTCTCCCTTCTGAGCTTAACATCATCTATCATATGGGTTCCCACATAGTGCTTGCCGCCAAGTGCTTCGAAAAGATCATGGTAGAGGTTTGCACCAGTAGATACTATGACGTCAACCATCCTTCTCTGAATAAGGTATGAGATGATTCTTCTCATCCCCGCCGGAACCATGGCGCCAGCCAAGCCGAACCATATCACGATATTCCTTTTCCTAAGCATCCTTGACCATACTTGAACAACTTCACCGAGTCTCCTACCTTGAAAGCCTGTGAAAAGCATCTCGTCAGTCAACTGGCTGATACTTTTATCAGGTTGAACTTTAACAGGATCCGTGGGGAGTTTAAGAATCTTCCTCATCATATTTCTCATTGCCAGTTTTAATTTAAACTTTACTGAAAAACTCTGCATATCCTTAGAAAAAAGTTAACTGGTCTCCAAATGATGATTGACTATTCTCCGAGAAGGGCTTCCACTTCCATACTGGCTACGCCTTCAGCTGGAAATGGCACAGTGTCACCTTGAACAGGTTTACCGTTCACTTTAAGCGAAACCCTGTTGCCTCTACCGACGCGTTTCACAGTAACATTGTATGTAACTCCTCGAAATACTCTTCGAGCTTTGAAACCGTTCCATGATTCAGGTATGCATGGAGCGATCTTCAATCCTTCGAAGGTAGGTCGGATACCTAGTATCCAGTGGGTTGCAGCAACATAGACCCATGAGGCTGTGCCCGTAAGCCAGGAGTTGCGTGCACGCCCATACTCAGGATGCTCAGGGGCAGCAATATTCTGAGAGTATACGTATGGCTCAGTCCTCAACGTATCCATGTCTCTACGTCTAAGGGGCAGTATTTGTCGGTAAAACTGGTATGCAAGATCCCCCAGCCCCAGCTTGGCAGCAGCAACTATGACCCAGGTGTTAGCATGGTTGAATATGCCACCGTTCTCCTTAAGCCCGGGAGGATAGGTGGCAGTGCCGCCGAAACGCTTCAGATTATCAAAGTCAGGAGAGTCGGCGTCAGCCTTCTTACTGTTGAACGGGTCTCTCATAAGCCTTAGTCCTAAAGGAGTGTTCAAGAATCTGCGAGCACTCTCCAAGGCTCTCCTCGCCTTCGCGTCGTCGCCGAGCTCAGCTATAGCTGACCAGGCCTGCGGAATAAGATTTATCCAATGGTATTTCTCACCCTTCACGCCTACAGGTCTGCCCTCATCATCATATGCTCTAGCATACCATTCCCCGTCCCATGAAACACTGTTTATTTTTTCAGCCATCTCCCTGTGGAGGCTTTTAAACTCCCTCATCTTCTCCACGTCGCCGCGATACTTACAGAGTTCAGCGAGATCCAGCATAACTCTGCAGAAAAGCATCCCGGTCCAGACGCTTTCAGCCTTTTCAGAACCATGGTCCAAGTTCATAGTGTCATCCCAGTCTGCAAAGCCAATCAGCGGGAGACCTCGGGGACCGCGTTTCCTCAGGGTGAAGCCC
>JAWCNV010000008.1:39343-77810 GCA_038848185.1 Thermoproteota archaeon
TGCAGAAAAGCATCCCGGTCCAGACGCTTTCAGCCTTTTCAGAACCATGGTCCAAGTTCATAGTGTCATCCCAGTCTGCAAAGCCAATCAGCGGGAGACCTCGGGGACCGCGTTTCCTCAGGGTGAAGCCCACAGCCCTCATCACATGCTCCCAAACAGTCTCCTCAGCATCGCTATCCTGGTACGGGATCTTCTCGTTCAGGAGGGTAAAGTCGCCTGTCTCACGGAGATAGCTGCAGGTCGCCATGATCAGCCAAAGATGGTCATCACTGAACCACTGGGGTTTCTCAGGAGATTCTGCAGCATGTCCTGGACCACCCTCTCCTGTTAGCGGGAAAACCTGGTGCCAAGTATGCCCGTCCTTAAACTGTAGTTTCCAAAGCATTTTCAGAACTCTGCGGGCATGCTGAGGATCATTATGCACAGTACCGAAAGTATCTTGAGCAGAGTCGCGTGTACCCATGCCTCTTCCCAAACCAGTATCGTAAAGGGAGACGAATCTAGACCAGTAGAGGTTAGCACGGCACTGAATAGCGTTCCAGAAGTTGATCATCGCGTTCATTTCTTCGTCAGGTGTTTCAACAGTAAGCTTACTCAAGTATTCACCCCAGTTTCTGCGAAGACCCTGTAGAGCTTTCTCAATGTTTTCAATATTGCTGTAGTGTTCAACCGTCTTAGGTATTAAAACCGGGTTGTCTGTTATTCCAAGTATGTAGACTATTGTCTTCTCCTCGCCTGGCTTCAAATCCAGAAGATGGCTTAGTGAAGCAATGTTGTTGCCTCGTAAAGCTGTACTGTAACCCGGCTTACCATTAACCACTACTTGAGGACGGGAGAGATCGTTGTAGCTTCCTACGAAAACCTCCCGGCTGGTGTCGTAGCCGTCGGGGGGAAGACTGCTTGAGAAGAATGTTCTCGTCGGACGGAACTGAACCCCTGTGTAAATGGTACCGTTCCTATAGGAGCTTGAAACTATCTGCTGCCCCCAGTCTAGGTTAGTCGTGTCGAGCGGAGCATCCCAGTAGGAGAGTTCCTCATAGGTCCAGATACGCAGCCTTTTAAAACTGTTACCCGTGTTTCTTAAGCGTAGAACATGAAGTTCGACAGGACACTCCTCGTACGGAGGATTAGGGGGAACAAAGAAGAGGATTGAGGCCTCAACATCATTATGCCTGCTGCTTATGCGCGTGTAGCCAGCACCATGCCTACACTCATACCATTCAAGCCTATTCTTAACAGGCTGCCAAGTGGGACTCCAGAACTCTCCGGTCTCCTCATCCCTGAGGTAAACATAGTGTCCAGGCTGATCAACCGGGATCGAGTTGTAACGGTATCTTGTGACCCTGCGGTTACGGGGGTCGCGGTCGAAAGAGTATCCGCCAGCAGTGTTAGAGATGATTCCACCGTAGTTTCCCTGGCCAATATAGTTTATCCATGGCGTGGGCGTGTCGGGGCGAGTTACAACATATTCACCTGTATCCTTATCAAAATAGCCGTAGGACACGAGTGTTAAAGGAGACTCGTGAAAAACCTGGTTGAAAAACCTGTTTGCCTCAGCAACCTTTGAAGACGGAAGGGTGGAGAAAACCTCCAGTCCAACCAGCCTTTTGGCCACAGCCGCCAGAGAATTACTGTGATGCCAGCTTAAGATTCTGAGACGATCCTGAAGGCTTGTTAAGCAAGGCTGGAAAGCCCTCTTGGGATAATCCTCATCGCCAAGTTCACCGGTTGCCTCAGGAGTACTGACCCCAATGATGTTTCCACCGTCATCCTTAACCACGATGACTTCAAGCATCTTAACAGGCTTACCTTCCTTAACGAATCTTATTTTGAGCCGAATCTTATCATCCTGCTCAGCCTCAGCCTTAGCCTCAACATTGTCGGCAAAACTGGGAGATACATGTTGCAGGAACCCTGTGATTTTTCTAGAATCCTCCGGACTCCAAACAGCTGTCGAACCCTCAGACATTTTAAAAAGTTAATGCTACAAGCAATATATAAACTAAGTCTTTGTCGGAAGGCTTAGGAAAGCTAGTATTTTAGCTCCTTATCTATCTTCTGCATCCACTCGCTTATCCTTATCTTCTGCGGACACTTCTCCTCGCAGGTTCGGCAGCCTACACATGCATTCGCACGCTTCTCAGCCGGAATATTATTGTTGTATGCCCATTTGCTTGCCCCCATCGAGTTGTAGGCGACACCATTATTATAGAGTTCGATGTTCGTAGGTATGTCCACACCGTTTGGACACGGCATGCAGTAGCCGCATTTAGTGCAGGGAATGGGGCGGAGCTCCCTGTACTTTGCATGCACCCTAGCTATCAGCTTCAGATCCTCCTCCGTTAGTATTCCTACACCGGATCTTGAGGCGAACTCTATGTTCTGCTTAACCTGCTCCATTGTGCTCATCCCGCTTAGAACTACAGACACCTCAGGCTTACTCCAAAGCCATTGAAGCGCCGTTTCCACAGGATGCTTACCAGCCTCATCCCAGATCTGTTTCACAGCGGGAGGCGGGTTTGCTAAAGCCCCTCCCAAGAGAGGCTCCATAATAACCACGCCAAGCCCCTTGCCTGCAGCGTATTTCAAACCCTTTGTCCCAGCTTGAATATTCTCATTCTCATAGTTATACTGTATTTGGCAGAAAACCCACTTGTCGTAACCATCCACGATCTCTTTGAAGACCTCGAAGCTATCGTGGAAGCTGAAGCCCAAGTATTTTATCCTGTCCTCGGAAACAACTCTCTCAGCCCAGTCGAAAACGTTCAGGCTCTTCATTTTCTTCCATCTGCCTTTATCTAGAGAGTGGAGAAGATACATGTCCACGTAGTCTGTCTGAAGCTTCTTGAGCTGCTCGTTGAAAATTCTATCCATATCCTCCTTAGAGTTGATGAGCCAGGTTGGCATCTTGGTGGCGAGCCTAATCCTCTCCCTGTAGCCATCTTTCAAAGCATTACCAACAACAATCTCACCATTACCACCGTGATACGGGTAGGCAGTATCAACATAGTTGACACCATTGTCTATAGCATACCTTATCATTCTAATAGCCTCAGGCTCGTCAACCTTAGAGTGGTCATCGCCAACTACGGGAAGCCTCATCGCTCCAAAGCCTAGTGCAGAAACCCGCCAATCCAGTTTTCCGAATCTTCTAAACTTCATCGACTCTAACCGGATGACGGTTGTTGTTTAAAAAACTTTCAGCATCATGAAGTATTGAAGACAGTGTTTTTGGGACGTATGTGGGAAAAACTCATGGGTAAGAGCCTCAACACCCTTATATTGATCAGCCTCGAGAAAGCAGAATAATTCAAAGCAACAAGATGATTAGTAAAATGAGTGATTTGGAAATCGCTAAGAGGATGCTGATAGAAGAGGGCTTCAGTCTGGTAATAGTAAAATCCAAGACAATTATTCATGTTGCAAGAGAATACGGCGTAATCGGTCTTATGCAGGCCATTGAAAACCATGGTGCAGATTTAGCTGGCTCAGCGGTAGCTGACAAGGTTGTGGGTAAGGCGGCAGCTATGCTCTGCAGATATGCCAAGATTGCTGAAGTATATGCTGATGTGATTAGTGAGAAAGGGTTGAACACGTTAAGGGAGAAGGAAATACGGGTTGAATATAGAGAATTGGTTCCTGAAATCTTAAACAGGAGAAGAAACGATACTTGCCCCTTTGAAAAACTTGTTTCCAGCTGCATTGACGAAAAAGAATGCTATGAGAAAATAAAATCATTTAAAAATCAGTTTTCTAAACTCTTCTAGAAGCGTTAAGAAAGCTCATACTTTCCCTGTAGACCTTTGACAAACAGGTTTTCACGTTTCTTGAAATATGCTCCGAAGGCAGAAGCAAGTCTTTTAGCCTCCTCCGGCTTCTCGTCAATAAGGTTTGTAGTCTCCTTAGGATCCTTCAGCAGATTGTAAAGCTCGTCCGGTTGCCCTTCTGGTCTTAAAACATAGCTCCATTCGGAATCGCGTATACATCTGTCCACGGCCTCATTGTATCCTGAGACAGCGTATTTTCTATGCTCATCCAAATCCCCCTCGACCACAGGTAGAAAACTTTTCCCATGCATTGAATGAGTCTCACTTCCAAACCCTAAGAAATCTAGCAGGGTTGGCAGTAAGTCTATAAACTGTATTAATGCTCTAGTTTTCCGCCCATCACTGCCGCCTGGAGGTCTTATTAGGAACGGGGCCTTCAAAAGCTCGTTGTAAAGCCTATCTCCACCTTTCAGAAATTTCCCATGGTCGGCAAGTGGATGCCCGTGATCAGCCAGAACTACAATAATAGAGTTTTCCAAGTGGCCTAGCTCCTCAAGAGTGTTGTAGAAGAAACCGAACCAGTGGTCGACGAGACTAGCTTCACCGGCGTAAAGCCCCCGTATGAAGTCTACTTCCTCCTCGCTCGCCCAGCGGCTTGCCTCCCCGCCCATCGGGAGGATAAGCCTAGCTCCAGAATAGTTTGGATCCGTATAATTATCGAAGCTGTTTGGAGGATCCCATGGCTCATGAGGGTCAAAACTATCAACCCAGAGGAATACTTTTTCATGCGACCTGTTCCTCCTAAGCCACTTAGACGCTTCCTTGAATACTCTCGCCGGAAAACAGTCTTCCTCACCCTCCATCTCCTCAGTGTTCGCGAGATATCTTTCAATCAGCCTGACCCATTGCTCCGTGTAGTTTTTGTTAACATAGTTTTCAACTTTTCTATTAACTGGAGGAGCAGAGTTGTAAGCGTCATACTCCTGCCCCCTTATCCAGATGAATGAGTCGAAACCCTTATGGAAATTCATCCCGGGCTTGAAAAGATGGTAAGTGTCAGTCACAATGCTATTGACATAGCCATGCTGCTTAAGGATCTCCGCTATACTTATGTCGGTCGGATGCATGGGTGACCAAGGCCTGTATGGGAGTGTAAACTGTCCGGTCATAAGCTCTGTCCTAACAGGTATTGTCGGAAGCCCAGCCGGATACGCGTTTTCGAAAACTATGCTTTCACTAGCAAACCTATCGAGATTCGGTGTTCTGCATGCCGCTATTTTTCCGAATGCTTTTTCACCCCTATTATAATAGCTTACATGATCCTGTCTGAAACTATCTAGAACAACTATAATCAGGTTATACTTAGGCATGAGCTAAAACCCGGGGAGGAGAAATTTAAATCTTAAAAGAAAAACCAATATCAGGCTCTTACTACTTGCCGAAGCCTATCGAATATTCCCTTATCAGATTAATTGCTTGAAATCTTCGACACAGCATCGAGGTGAAGCCTAGCAACGTCCCCAAGCTTATCCATAGCTTCCTTAAGTCTTCCATTCCACACCTCTTTTAAACCTCCTTTCTCATCCTGAACCAGTTGAAACATCGAGTCATCTACGTTCGCAACGTAAACACCATCGCTATCCCTCTTGAAGGGAAGCGTAACTACAACCCTCTGATCCTTAGAGAACCTTCCTGATTTCAACATGTATGTTGCTGAAAGCTCGCAAAGGTTTCGCTCCTTATCTGGAAAAGTGACGAGTGCACCTCCAATCTTAATGTTTTTACCAGTTTCAACAGTCTTAAGAGCCTCCTCATACTTCTTGCTAAGCGCGTCAACATCTCTACACGTTATCGTGCTCATTCTTACCCCACTTACCCCTTATCTGAATTGTCCTGACTCGTTAAACAGGGGAATATTAAGATTACGTTGGTTTAAAAAACCTCTGAAACAGCTTCTTATCCGAAGATCTTTCCATAACGAGGCTAATCTCAATTAAGCCTTATTCCCTAGCGTTTTTCAAGATTTTAAGAACATCCTCTTTATCCAGCTTCACGAAGCCCCCTATTTTCGACCCTCCTTGATTAGTGCATCTTAGCGCCATTTCCTCAAGCCTATCGTCAGGAACCCCAAGCTCCCTAAGGGTTGTCGGGAGACCTATCTGTCTGAAGAAGTTTTTCAGCCGCTCTATGCCTTCAAGCACCACTCTCTCAGGATCCTTGAAATCAGGCTCAACATTCCAAACCCTCGTTGCGAACTGAAGGAATATATCTAAGCGATGCTTATACACGTATTTCATCCAGTTTGGGAAAACTACTGCTAATCCTGCGCCGTGTGCAACATCGTAGAGGCCGCTGAGCTCATGCTCTATGATGTGAGTAGCCCAATCCCCTATTCTTCCTGTTCCAAGCAGATCATTGTGCGCAACGGTGCTGGCCCACATTATTTCAGCACGAGCATCATAGTTCTCCGGCTCCCTTAACGCTATTGGAACATTCTTAATCACTGTTTTCAAAGTTGCTTCACATAGCCTATCGGTTAAGTCTGCTTGACGCACATTCGTGAAGTACCGCTCCATGACGTGGGCCATTATGTCAGCGGCACCGCATGCAGTCTGGTATGGAGGTAATGAGAAAGTCACCTCAGGGTTCATAACTGCAAACCTAGGGCGCATGAGCTCGGTGGTTACTGAAAGCTTACGCCAATCAGCCTCATTAGTGATCACTGAACTATTGCTCGCCTCGCTTCCAGCAGCAGGTATTGTTAAAACAACCCCGACTGGCAAGGCTTCCTTAGGCTCAGCCCTACCTGTGTAGAAATCCCACACATCACCCTCGTAAGGTACGCCGACACTAATAGCCTTAGCAGAGTCGATTACGCTTCCTCCTCCAACAGCCAAGATGAAGTTGATTTTCTCATTCCTGCAGAGCTCAATCCCTTTCTTAACAAGGCTTAAACGAGGATTAGGCTTAACACCCGGGAGCTCAATAAACTCCACTCCAGCATGCTCCAGTGATGCAACTATCCTATCGTAGAGCCCTATTCTCTTTATGCTTCCACCACCATAGTGAAACAGAACCCTACTGCTGTGTTTCTTCACCTCTTCCCCCGTCTGGTTCTCAACACCCTTGCCGAAGATTATTTTAGTCGGACATTGAAACACAAAGTTCTCCATAAAAAACAACATTTATTAGTCATTTTTTAACTTTTCCCGCTTACCCTGTCATATCGTCAATCTGTTCCCAAGCCTTACCGGAGTGTTAAACCGTATTGAACAACCTGCAGATTGAGAAAAAACTTTTATCAAGCTTAAGCGTGAAATAGTAGCAACAGGAGGAGGAGAATATGGTTAAAATCCTGATACTGTATTATTCTAGGGGCGGTAATGTTGAGGCTTTAGCTAAGGCTATTTCCGAAGGTGTGAAAAAGGTTGAGGGTGCCACTGCCGAGTTGAAGCGCGTGGACTACGCGACTGTCGACGATCTTCTTTCATGCGACGCTGTAGCATTCGGCTCCCCTAACTACTTCGGCTACATGGCGGGGTTGTTGAAGGATTTCTTCGACAGAGCTTGGAGCATACGGGAAAAGGTTTCCGGTAAACCGGCAGCAGCCTTCACGTGTGGCGGCAGTTCAAGCGACTCAGCACTGCTAAGCATAGAGAGGATTTTCCCAGCTTTCAAAATGGAGAAGGCTGCCGAAGGCGTGGTCTGGGGTCTTAGGGAAAAAGGGTCGCCACTCGAAAAAGACCTGTCTGAGTTGAAGAAGCTTGGAGAAACTTTGGCTAAAGCAGCTGTCGAAAGAAAAACCAAGACGCCAGAGGATTGACGTAGGAAACTAGCTTGATTTTTATAATCGTTTATCATTTTGACTTAGGGGGCTTCCTAATTCCACATCATGATTAAGGCTTCCTATTCTGCGTAAAAACTGGGAGATCGCGGCCGGGTGTAATTTAAGGGTTTTCCTTAATCCATGATAAATGTTATGCTACAAACTATAAGGAAACAGTATTTAATCGTATGCCAAGATTATGCAAACCCATGAGTTGAGAAACCCACTAAGCATAATGGTTATGAAGCTTTCTATTATGCAACCAAAGCATGAACAGAGGTAAAGAACCTAGTAGGTTTATTGCTGCGGAAGCATAAAAAACCGTCTGCGAAGAGAATTCAGTCCAGATTAATCCACCGATTGTAGGTGAGATCAGGGCAACAACGCCAGATATCAAGTTTATTATGCCATACGCTGTGGCAACTCCGGCCCCTGACCGATATTTAGCTATAAGTTTCTGCCTGCTCACGTTATCCAATCCGAATGTTAAGCCCCAGAAGAAAAGGATCATGCCTGCTAGGATTGGATTCCCCGAAATTGTGAAGAGAATCATACAGGGCGAGGTCACAGCGATGTGGAAGGCGAAAGAGATCTCTCCTCCATACTTGTCAACTATCCTTCCGCTCGGCAAATGGCCGATTAAGATTCCCAGCTGATCTGCGCTAAGCATTAAGCTTATGCTGGGCAATGAGAACGCTAAAACATCGCTTGCATAGATTGCCAAGTAAGGACCCTGAATGCCTATTCCCAGAGTGTGAAACATTATGCCAAGCAACACAGCCAATAGTAAAGGATTTTTTAATATGGCTAAACCATTCTTAAAATTCGCATGCGATAATTCATCTGATTGCTTTTTCGTAACTTTTTCCAACGTATAGTTCAAAGATTCAGTTAAGTAAAGAATCGTGCCGCATAGAGTAACTGATTCAAGTATCAAGGCTATGGCGAACAGCCATTGAAAACCGAAGATTACTGCTATCATGCCCGCAACAGACATTGCGATCATACTACTGAAGCTCTGTAAAAAGGCAATGGTTGCATAGGCTTTACCCCTTCTTTCTTCAGGAACCACGTCTATTACATACGCGCTGCTAGAAGGACCCATGAAGCTCGAGCTTAAGCCTTGGAAGACGAATGCTATGATTAGCCAGAGGAGATCTTTAAATAAAAAAAGTAAAACCAAAGACGAGATTGAGAAGAAAATAGACACTAGCAACATATTCTTTCTACCAAAGTTGTCAGAAATTACGCCAGACGGGAAGCTAGCTAAACTCGATATTAAATCTCTGAGGGTATTCATCAAGCCGAATACAATGATGGAAACACCCAAGATGCTTGTTATATAAAGACCAAGTAAAGAACCATAGAGGCTCCCTGCAAAACTCATCACCACACTAATCCATATAAGAACGCGAAGCTTTCTATCTAAAACCAGGTAATCCGAAGACCGATTGAGCATCCCTCTAAGCAGGCTCATGAGAGATTATGAGGGCGCCATTTTAGGATGGATGATTTAAATTTTTCATCCTTATTTTCTCCTCAACGACCTGCTCTTAAGAAATTTTGAGACACTTCTTTCCCATTTTCGATGCAATAAGTTATCGGTCCACAAATAATCTATCAGCGTCATTCATGAAATCTTTATTGACCCAGATGCAGCGACAAGTAGTAAGCATTTCATGCTGATCTACGAAAAAGCAAGAGTATAATGACAGCAGCTATAATCCCCACTGCAAGTAATGCAGTAACATATATCATAGGAAATGCAGCTTGTTTCGTAGCAATTCCTATAGAAGCCCAGACTACGACCAGACCGTAGGCAATATCTCTTCTTCTTATTAACATGAGTAGCGTTATCATTAATGCGATTAATATCACCATAGCAGTCAATACTGTTTGGATGCTTAATGGTATGTCTGGGAAAATGATATTGAGGGCAGAAGCAATGTTAGCTATTGTGGCAAGCGATATCCATGCAAGATAGACGCTTACAGGCACATGAACAGCCAGCTTATGCTTCAGGGGCACTTTTTTCACGCCGACTCCTAGTCTGACATATGTTAAGAGAAGGATTACTAGGAGAATAATTATGGGAATCGGGGACAAGAGGAATAGCGTTGGATTACCATAGGAGTAGTGGAAGACGATTAACCAAGTGATGTTTGCTACAGCACCAAGTAAATATAGGAATCCTATCTCATGGAGATAGCTTTCCCTCCTCTGGCTAACCCGCGCCTGATAAACCATGAACAAAACCATAAGAACATATATTACACCCCATATTGAGAACACGTATCCGGGTGGAGTGAACAGGCTAGGGTACGAGTCTGAAACTGTGCCTGTGTTTACACCGTTCAAAGGAAGTATGTTCACAAGAGCGTTAAACACTATCGTGGCGATTACCGCAAACACGTTGCCAACCTGTAGAATAAAAATGGTAATTCTGGAATTCATAACGCTTAGAAAAAACAGTGAGGTGGTTAATAAGCTATTCCCGAATAACAATGCATCATAGGCTTATTTGGTTTTCTCATCACGAGGAATGAGTGCGTTTAAAACAGGTTCAACCCACCTGTTATTAGGTATGTCGTAAAGTATGAAGTCGCTGTCGAACTGCCAGTAGGCCCAGCTCCAACCCATTTCCTCAGCCAGCCTAGTTACGAAGCTGAGGTATCTTACGCGTGAATCCATGTCAGCCCTATCATATACTCCGAACTCGCCCAGGAAAATTGGTCTCTCATGTTTCTTTGACCATGCTTGAGCCTTCTCGAAATCTTTTTCAATAGCCTGCTTTTCCTCTGCAGTTCCTCTCCACTCGACTCCAACCTTATCCTCTCGACCCGCCCATTTGGCACCCTGATGCGTGAAATCCATAGGGTCATAGTAGTGGACGGTTACAATTATATTCCTGTCATTCTCAGGAAGCTCCAGCTTATCTAGACACCTGATGCTGTTCCAGCATGCTGGACCTATTACGATTGTTCTCTCAGGATTTTTTCTACGGATGATCTTTATAGCCTCAGTGTGAAAACTGTTCCACAGTTCGGCCGTAAGCTCTCCATTAGGCTCGTTCAAAAGCTCGAAGAACAAAGTGCCAGGATGATTCTTATAGTGTTCTCCGATCTGCTCCCACGCAGCGAAGAACCTCTCCCTGTTTTCAAGCGGGTTCTTCCCCATGGCTACAAACTCATGGAAATCCAGTATAACAGTCAGGTTGTTGAGTAGAGCGTTTTCAACAGCCCAATCTAAGGTTTCAAACCATTCCTTTGAAAGCGTGTTCTCCCCATCCATAGCCTTGTCCCGGAAAGGATGGAGCGCAATGCGCACACTATTGAATCCGGCGCTCTTTATCAGCTTGAAATGCTCAGCCCTCATCCTCGCCATAGACCGGTTTCTCCAAATAGGATCGTACCCGAGAATGTTGACACCTCTGCCCAGCTTCTTGTTCTGTGTGAACGCGTCCATTCTAAAGAATGCTTTTGATTCCGCTGAACTTAAATTTATTCTCGATAACTCTTTACAAATCAATCGCACCATGAAAACTCTAATAATCTGAGCCTGACCTGTGGGATTATATTGGGAACTATTTTACATGTTTAAATCTTTGAAATAGCGTGTAAAATATTAAACAGCATCATGTTGTTTCCGTACTTAGATTAAAGTAAACTACCCGATCCTGCTTGAAAACTTTATATTCACTCCTTCGAAGAAAAAACCGAAACCCCATGAGGATGCAACGTGTCTTCAGCATAATTATCGTCATCGTGGTTCTCTATGGGCTTATCAATTTAAGTGCTTCACCTCATGCTCTTGAAAAAAACGATTTCAGTGGACAATTGAGCCTTTCTAAAAATCAAGTTGAACAGGCGTCTAGGTTGCAGACAGAGTCGAGCTCCGTAAAAATGCTTAGGGGCATTAATATTGGAAATGCTTTGGAGGCACCTAGTGAAGGCGCTTGGGGAGTTTACATCAGGGACGAGTATTTCAGTATAATAAGGGAGGCAGGTTTCGATACTGTTAGGATCCCCATAAGATGGTCAGCCTATGCGAAGCGAACACCCCCCTATACAATCGCCGAAGTCTTCTTCAAGAGGATCGATCATGTGGTGAGCAAGTCTCTTGAACAGGGTCTTATCACTATAATAAACATGCATAATTATGATGAGATTATGCAGACCCCCGCAAGTCATAAGGAGCGCTTCCTAGCCATGTGGAGGCAGATAGCTGAGCACTACAAAGATTATCCTGAAAACCTCTACTTTGAACTGCTCAACGAGCCTCATGGAGAGTTGACTGACAGTGTTTGGAACGAGATTGTTGCGGAAGCGGTTGCTATCATAAGGGAGACTAACCCGACGAGAAAAATAGTAGTGGGTCCCGCCAACTGGAATAGTGTTAATAATCTTGGGATGCTGGAGCTGCCTGATGACCCGAATATTATAGCGACGTTCCACTTTTACGATCCCTTCGATTTCACTCATCAAGGAGCTGAATGGGTTACTCCAAGCCCTCCCGTAGGCAGGATATGGGCAGGTACAGAAGCAGAGAAGACCCAGATCACGTTGAAATTAGATATTGCAGCTGAATGGTCTAGGAGGCATAACAACATTACTATTCTCATGGGTGAATTCGGAGCATACTCTAAGGCTGACATGGAGTCTAGAGTCAGGTGGACGTATTTCGTGGCTAGGGAAGCGGAGAAAAGAGGAATAGCATGGTGCTACTGGGAGTTCTGCTCCGGGTTCGGAGCCTATGATCCTGTTGAAAAGGAGTGGAGGAACGAGCTTCTTAATGCTTTGATACCTGGGGCAGGAGGAAAGTTTTACGTTTCGGTGGAAACGGAATACGGGAACTTCACTGGAGAAGGCTGGTATGACACCGGGTCCTATGCAACCATAAGGCTCGAGGAGTCAGGAATCAGTTTCCCCATCACGTATGTCTTAGACCATTTTGAAGGACTTAGATCGGAAGACAGGATTGTGAATGAAAAAACCGTTGAAGTCTATGTTAATGGAGAAAGAAACATAAAAGCAGTCTGGAGAAAAGATTATACTCTACTGATAGTGGTTCTAATTATCGCGGTCTGCATCGTTGCATGTATAGCAATAATCTTTTACAGAAAACGAGGTGAACCCAAGTAGGAAAAATATTCTCTAAGCAGAAGAATAAGCATCGCGACCATACCGGTATTCTTCGATCAGTTTTTTTACAGTTCTTTCGCATCTTGCCACATGTTGAGAAAGGTTAAAATCACAGTATAGTGCATTATCAGGAAGAAATGAGGGTGAAAATCTTAATAGTACTATTTCTTTTCTTAATCACAATAATCTTGATCTTCCACGCCACAAGCCGGCGACCAGAAGAGAAAGTTGGGGAGGAACCGGAAGAAACTGTTGAGGAAGTTAGGCTGAACCCTGTCAGCATAGTGTCTTTTTCACAGAGCGCTGAAGAAGTCCCTCTGTATTCAAAGTTTGAAATCACTCTCCAGATTGACGCCAACTTCACCAACCCGTTTGACCCAAAGGAAATCGATATTTTCGCCATTTTCCAATCCGAATCTGGTTTAACATACTCTGTACCAGCTTTCTACTACCAGGAGTATAACAGGACTAGAAGGGGAAACAGGGAACTGTTAAGAGTTGTGGGAGAACCCGTGTGGAAAATCAGGTTCACACCCTTTGAAACCGGCAGATACACGTTTAAAGTAAATAGCAGAAACCCGGGGAACATCAGTAGTGTGAGTGGCGAGTTTAATGTCGTCCCCTCGAGCAACGGAGGCTTCGTCAGGGTTTGTGAAGAAGACGAGAGGTTCTTCAGACTGGATAATGGCCAACCGATTTTCTTCACTGGAATCAACCTCGGATGGCATACAGGGGCCAACGGGACATATGATTATGAAAGATGGTTCAGGAAAATGAGTGAGAACGGTATTAACCTAGCTAGAATATGGATGGCTTCCTGGAGCTTTGCTATAGAGTGGGAGAGGCTTGGATACTATAATCTTAAGAATGCTTGGATGCTGGACTGGGTTCTGAACGAAGCGGAGAAGAACGACATATACATCATGCTGTGTCTAATAAACCACGGGCAGTTCAGCGCAAGGGTGAATCCTGAATGGTCTTATAATCCTTACAATTCTAAGCGGGGAGGACCGCTAGACCATCCTTCGCAATTCTTCACTAATAAAGAGGCTGAAGAACTATTCCTGAATAGGCTGAGATATATTGTAGCAAGATGGGGCTACAGCACTCATCTAATGGTGTGGGAGCTCTGGAACGAGGTTGATCTAACAGACAGTTATAATCCAACTTTAGTAAGGGAGTGGCACGATAAGATGGGCAGGTGGCTTAAGCAGAACGATCCCTATAAACACCTTGTATCCACCAGTTTTTCAAACCCTACTGCAGACCTCAGGATGTGGGACCTGCAGGTAATCGACTTCTCACAGATCCATACCTATACCTCTTCCGACTTCACCACCCTGTTTCCAAGATACGTTAAGGAATGGTATAATAGACACAGCAAGCCAGTTATAATAGGAGAGTTCTCACTCGATGCGGGAGGCCCGCCATATGAGGTAGACCCAGGTGGATTGAACATACGGGACGGCATCTGGTCCACGGCGCTGGCTGGGTCAGCTGCTACAGGAATGTCTTGGTGGTGGGATAATTACATTGAACCAAGAAACTTGTTCACTGTCTTCAAGCCGCTTTCAGAATTCACTGAGATATGTGGGTTTCCGCTGACAGGTTCCAGAGACTGGAGTGTTGAAGCAGACTCTGAGGTCGAGTTGAAAATCATAGCGCTTGGAAACCAAACTATGGTAGTCGGCTGGATAAAGGACTCTAACAATACTTGGCTAAACGTGAAAAACGGGTATCAGGCTCCGACTGTCAAAAACCTCCGGTTAACGGTGCGTGAACTTGCCTCGGCAGAGTATCAAGTAAGCTGGTTCGACACGTATTCGGGAAGCGTTGTTTTTACTCAAAACGCTTACTCTAGCAACGGTTCCTTGACTGTTAACGGACCCGAGTTTACCGGAGACATAGCGTTTATAGTGAGGAAAAAATCATCCGTCAGCTAGGCTTATTTAATTTAGTAGATTCATTCAACTTTGAAAGCCCTGTAGGAGTATGGTTGCAAATACACGTGGAACACTGTTTCACCCTCTCTTTCAAAGCCATCAATTACCTCCTTCATCCTAAAGCTGCCGAATCCATAGGTTGAAGTGAGCTCACGCATTTTCAAGCCCTTACCCTTAACAGCCACCCTGGCTTCACAGGCATGCTGGAGAAAAGAATGCAGGATTAAAGTGTCGTTATCATATAGGAAGATACAGACCCTGCTTGGACCCTCCAGGTAAGCCTTAAGATTCTTAGAGAATGCTTTTCTAACACCGTTTAAAACTTCTGGCGGAAGATGATATAAGTCATTGAAGTTATCAGGTATTGTAAGTATGTAGAGAACCCCCCTGCCATAATTCATACTCATCAGCAGCGGGTATCCGTTCCCCCTGCTTAGACACGTAATAAGCTCCCAAACATCATTAGTCGGGTATTTGAGATGAGGAATAACTATTTCTACATCCGAATGGTAGACGTCTCCGAATACGAACATCCCTAAAGAGAAGTCTTTCGTAATTATTTTACCACCAGTATACGTAACTTCCGCAAATTCTCTGATTACTTCGTTCTGCATCGCTTTTACAAATCCTGATGTTATTATAACGTTCCCTCCATTAACAAGATGCTTCTTGGTCTTATCGATTATCGCGTTATCAAACTTGGCACATTCAGTTAGAAATACGGTTTCATTACTCTCAGGAAACCTTGGAGTTATTTCAATCGGAATACCGAGCATCCCGATATAGTTATGGAGAAAATCCTCGCCGGAAGAGTTGAAAGGCTTATAGCTTTTAACACCGTAAGGCTGACCGAGTTTTCCAATAAGAGAATCCATGTCCTCGAAGACTCTTCCAACCACTGGTGCAATCGTGCTAGCAGGTATGCTTGTCCCGTTTTGCTTAAGAGGCTCCAGCAGGAGGCTGTAGCAAAATAGCGTTACCTCCTTTGCCTTGGCAAAAAGTGTAAGCCTTATCTGCTCTGAAAACCTATCTAGATATCTTCTTGCCAAAGGATCAACCCAACCGCCACCGTTCCTACCGGGCTTAACATTCTCCAAGAACCTCATTATAGCATAGCTCTGATACTCCTGCAAGTGTTGATGTGTATACTCAGCATCCCTAGTTTCCGTTCCCGTGTAAATCATGTCGAAAAGCCGGGATTCGAAGTCAAGGCTGTAGCCTAGGAACTGGTAATGCTCGTACCAGTTTGGATACTTTATTATCAGATTGACCTTAGGGTTAACCGCCTTAGCTGTTTTAACAATGACATTCTCCGCTACATCCTCCATAGTCTTCAAACGGTGTTCAGTCCAGCTTCTGTCACCTTTGGCTTCGACACATGCTTCACACTTGCAGCTTGTGAAGAGCCAGTCGTCAAAGATTATCTCGTCAAATACTTCAGCAGTATACTTAACAACGTCTTCAAGCATTTTCCTGTCACTAGGCTTCGAGTAGCAAAGGCTACGAGAACCGCCTCCACTGGTAGCCATTGCTCCAGATGTTTCGACACCCTTGTCTTTGAAAAAAGATTTAACCTTAAGCATTAAGCCTTTATCCACCACGGTGCCTCCGCCTAAGGTCTCAAGGTAGACTTTGGCAATAGGAATACTCTTGCTTAAAACCTTGAAACTGTTTTCTAGCCATGTTGAATCAGCCATCCTATTTATGTCGTGAACTGTGCAGTAAACTGCGACTTTGAAGTTCCCATATTTTCCTTCCTTGGAGATCATGATTTCTCAGAAACATTTTGAATACTTATACTTTATCCTCAATCAAGCTTAACAGGTTTTCTCCCCGACTAAGAAGATTAAGCCCACGTTAAAAAAAATTTAAGGAGCCCCACCTTCATTAAAGAATGTTATGGAAGTGGCTTATTTCGCCGGCGGATGCTTCTGGGGTGTCGAGTATTTCTTCAAGAGAGCTAAAGGAGTAGTTTCAACCAAGGTTGGATACATGGGTGGGCATAAGGAGAAACCGACTTACGAGGAGGTTTGCAGCGGGACCACTGGGTATTTAGAGACGGTTGAAGTAGTATATGACTCTGAAAAAACAAGCTTCAAGGAGCTTGCCAAGCTGTTTTTTGAAATCCATGATCCAACCCAAGTTAACCGTCAGGGACCGGACATCGGAGAACAGTATCAATCTGCAATTTTCTACGTGAATGAAGAACAGAAAAGGATCGCTCAAGAGTTAATCTCAATCCTAGAGGAGAAAGGCTATAGGGTGACTACTCAACTGAAAAAAGCCGGAATCTTCTGGGTGGCGGAAGAGCATCATCAAAACTATTATGAAAAAACCGGCGGAAAACCCTACTGTCACTTCTATACTAAGAGGTTTAAGTAAACCTGTGGAAGCGAGTTAAAAATTAAGCTTTTGAAGGCCTCAGACGATACATATTTTCAATTCCCATGATAGTAAGTTGCACAGGATTACTCGACTCTCTGCAACTCAGACTTGTACAGAAGAAAAATGCATCACAGACTGCCATAGAGCCTAGATTCGTTTAGCAGAATGTATTGGATAGAATCTTCACACGCATAATTACTTTTTCTTGTTCTAAGAATGCTTGATTAGTGGAGGAAAAAGATTTTCTATTTATCTATTTCTTTCTCCTTCTCAGGACGACTATGGCAGCTATTACAATTATTAGGATTATAATAATACTTGTATAGTTTGTGGGGAGCATGAATCCTGATGGAGCCATCGGGCTTAAGGTAACGCTTGGAACCACATTGACGGTTTGAACGCATGGCACTGTGACGCCGAAGCCGTTTTCCAAACTCTGGAATACGATGCCCTGATTCGGGGGTATTAGAGGGTAGTGCAGTAGGAGGAGGACCAGGTTCTTGTTCGACCTGACTCTGTGGGGTCCCGGGGTGGAGATTACCCAGGGCTCGTCAGTCCTGAGGGTCATTGGTACGTCGTCGACCACGATGTTAGCGTCCTCACTGGTGAAGAGGTATGCGTAGATGGTGGAGTTTGTCGGTAGGACGAACGGGGTATCCTCGTTAGGTCTTATTCCGAGGTATGTTAGACCTGCACCATACGATATGCCCATCCCCGCCCATTTAATGCTTCCACTGTGGAGGAACTGAACTATTACCGGTTTATCACTGTCGAAAGCTATCGCCTGAAAAACTTTAATCTCGGTTGGCCTAACGTAAGCCTGCTCCCCAGCCTTGACGTTGAGCTCCTCCACAGCCTTCTGGTTATAGAGATCCCAGACTGTTACCTTAGCGTCCTCCAAGGCGGATATGATGAACCAGTTTTCCTCCGTTAAAGACCCTTCATCAGCCAAGTCGGCAACACCGGAGTAGAATCTTCTTCCTATGAAGCCTCCTTCAGCTGAAGGTACGAAGAAGCTTCTCTGCATATCCTTTCGATTAATAGTCATGTAACCTCCCTGAATCATTATGTTTCCGGTTGAGGTTATCCTGTAGGCTTTCAGAGGCTTAGGCTGCAGCTTCCTATATGTGTTTGCATTAAGCTTGAAGGATTGTGTAGACCCGTCTTCATCAGTTAACGTCACCTCAGCATCCTCAACAGCAAATATTGTATGTAGAAATCCTAAGAGCCCCTGTGAAGTTTCTATCACGAACTCTTTACCCACGTATGCTCCATCGACAGAACTATAGAAACCGGCTACAATAGGCCCTGTCGTAACGTTAACACCCGGGATGCCTCCTCCAGGCGGGGGAGATATTAGGAGGACTGAAACCAGCTTGCTTGAAACAATCTTGAACATCGTGCCGTTGGGCAGGCGGACATAGTGTTTCTGCATCGAGTCTAGAGTAGCCTCGGAAACCAGCTGCCTATCAGGCAGAGTATAGACCCTGACCCAAGTACCATCCTGGGAAGCAAGAATGGAAATATAGCCGTGGTCCGTTACAGTCGCCGGAACTATCCTCCAGCCTAGCGACAAGTCATTGGTTCCGGACACCGTCTCATAATACCAGATTCTTCCCGGAACAACACCGTAGTAAATGTACTCGCTCTGTGGATTCAGGAGCAAAATGTTCAGAGGCATTATGAGTAGGATTGAAATAAGAAAACCATTCGCGCAATTAAACAAGGGTTTCATGAGAAATGTGAAGAAAATCATTCTTATAAATTTAACTTGAGTTTCCATAATCTTTAGATTTCAAATAGTCTTTAAAAACTGCATGCTCCTATAGTGTCTCCAACTATTATTTTCGATTTACCAGCTTGCTTCATCTATTTTATTTCTTAACTAAAGGCACGGCTCCCTATTAAAAGAAGCTTCTACTCCTAGGCTTTTCCCGCTTCTTCATTCAGCATCTCTGCGTTGAGTCTGATTGGGTTTCATGGAACAATATGTTTCCTTAAGCAACCCATAGGGTTTTTTAGAAAAATCCTTGTCTTGCATATAGGACATGAGTCTACATCTCCCATGACAGTTTTTGAATAAGAGACACGAATAGCAATCATCATTAAAGGTTGCACGGTATTTTCTCAAGAAATCTGAGTCATATATCTCTTTCAACGTTTGTTTCCTAATATCGCCGACTGAAAAACCCGCGAATGGGCAGATTGTAACTTTCCCATCTGCCTTGATGTTTAAAGTATGTGTACCACATTCACATTCCTCGAACAATATTTCAGATAGTATATGCATTATTTCTGGGTGGAGGCAGGTAAACCACAGGCAGTTGACCTTTATAGTAGTGCGCGGAGTTCTTCTCTCATAAAGGTTTTTCAAAACATCTATGAATTGACGCGTATCTGGCAAAAGTTTTTCATCCATTCTGCCTAGTGGAACAGGAGTCTGCACCTCAAACGTTTTTACACCTAAGCCAGACCAGTAATCATACAAGTCAGGTATTTCATTTAATAAATCCTTTACGGCTAATGTCTCTACGGTCACAGACATCCGAGTAGATTCTAAAGCAAACGTAACGCCTTCTAAAATATGCTTTAACATTTTTTCATCGCTAAGTCTTAGTGAAGTAAATTTCTCAGGATTTAATGTCGGCAGGCTAACATGATACACGTCTAAGCCAGCGTCAGCTAATTTTTCCACAGTTTTTAACCCAGCACTGCCATTAGTAAATAGCTCCGTGCAACCCCCCTTCTCTTTAGCGTATTCTATGCTCTTAAGCAGATTAGGAAGACAGAAAGGCAGTGTGGGCTCTCCACCACTAAATCCCACCCATACAGGATGCTTCATTTCATCCACCACGCGTTTAACTGTTTCAAACGGCAGTATTTTCAGATCTTTTGCGTCCGCAGCATTACCTACGTCTGACCCACAGTATACGCATTTGAAGTTGCATACATTTGTTAGTTCAACTTCAAACCCTCTAAGATGAAAGCTATCAATTATGTCTTTACTCATTTTCCTTATTAATTCCTTATCAAACATGAATGTTGCGAGTCGTAGGATTAAAAGGTATTTAAATGTAAGGCTACTTTCCAGATGTAAATCCTGTGGGAAAAATCGTTTTCTCCAAGCATAGAGTCGAATCATGCTATTAAACCCAGTAAGTTTAATTAAGCCAGTAGAGAATAAGTAATAAGATATGTCTAAAGGGGAGGAGATGATTAAGCTTATTAACGATGGCAAGGTTGAGGAGGCATTAAAACTTGCTGACGCTAATGATATTGGAACCTTAATTGAGCTCGGCAATTTTTTCACATCGAAGGGGAATTACGATGTTGCTGAAAAAATATTTGACCACACTATAGAATTAAAACCGAACTCGGTGGAAGCATGGGTTAACAAGGGTTTTGCATTTCTAGAGCTTGGAAGGCTTAAGGTAGCGTTAGAGTGTTTCAATGAGGCGATAATGGTAGAGCCGGGCTCGGTGGAAGCATGGGTGGGCAAAGGTTCAGCGCTATTAGGGTTGGAAATGCTTGAGGAATCAGTGGGGTGTTTTAACCATGCTATAGAATTAAAGCCGGATTCGGTGGAAGCATGGTTTAACAAGGGTTCAGCATTAGTAGGGCTTAGGAATCTTAGGAAGGCAGTGGAATGCTACGATAAAGTTATTGAATTAAGCCCGAGCTTGGCTGAAGCATGGAGCAACAAGGGTTTCGCGCTGCGGGAGCTTGGGAGGCTTGAGGAATCAATAGAGTGTTTCAGTAGAGTCATTGAATTAAAGCCGGATTCAACTGAAGCATGGGTTAACAAGGGTTTTGCACTAGTTTGGCTTGGAAAGTTTGAGGATGCATTAGAATGCTATGAGGAAGCCCTGAGAATAGACCCGAAATACACTGCAGCATGGATTAACAAGGGTGCAGCACTGGCGAGGCTTGGGAGACGCGAGGAAGCAGAAAAATGTTTCGATGAAGCTATGAGGCTGGGGAAATCTGCCGCATCAAGCAGCCTTTAAGAATAGAAGCCGTAGACGAGACTTATAGGCAGTATCATGTTTCAAAGCATACGGATTTCAGTTTTCTTGAGCGAATAGTATTATTTGCGTCTATTTTTTCTCCTTCTAAGAAACACTATGACTATTACTATGACGAGTAGAACCACGAGTATGATAATATAGTTAAATGGTAACGTGAAGCCTTCCCCAGATATCGGGTGCAGGGTGACGCTTGGCGTTACGCTAACTGTTTGAACACACGGCACTGGAACACCGAAGCCGTTTATGCCTTGGTTCGGGGGTATTAGCGGATAATGTAGCAGGAGGAGGACCAGGTTCTTGTTAGACCTGACCGTATGTGGCCCAGGGGTGGAGATTACCCAGGGTACATCAGTCCTGAGGGTCATTGGTACGTCGTCGACCACGATGTTAGCGTCCTCACTGGTGAAGAGGTATGCGTAGATGGTGGAGTTCGTCGGCAGGAAGAACGGAGTATCCTCGTTAGGCCTAATACCCATGTAGGTGAAGCCCGGGCCGTATGAATACCCATAGGATCTTATAGTATTTCCACTGTGTAGAAACTGGAGCACTATAGGCTTTTCACTATCCACAGCTATCGCAGGAGCTTTAGTCCCTGCGTACACCGTAGGCTTAATTTTAGCAGGCTCTCCTGCTTTAACGTCAAGCTCTAAAAGAATCTTTCGGTTTGGCAAGTCCCATATGGTGACCTTAGTGTCCTCCAAAGCAGATATATAGAAGAACTCTTCCTCTTTCTCATCGAATGTACGCCATGTTACTGTGTAGAACCTTCTACCTATGAAGCCTCCTTCAGCAGAAGGTATGAAGAAACTTCTATCCGACCAGCCGCCCATTCCCCCGCCCTTAATCATGATGTTACCGGTGGATGTGACCCTGTAGGTTGTCAACGGTTTCAGTTGAATGTTTTCATAACCGTTTGCTTCAAGCTTGTATGATCGCGTAGAACCATCATCAGCAGTCAAAGTAACCTCAGCCTCCTCCAAGGCGAAAATATAGTAGTTAAATCCTAATAGTCCTTGAGAGGCCTCGATTATGAACTCCCTGCCAACGTACGCACCCTCAACAGTAGGATAGAAGCCATTGATGCCGGGCGATTCTGTAACGTTAACCCCTGGGATCCCTCCCCTAGCGGGAGGCGAGAATAACAGCACTGAAACCAGCTTGCTTGAAACAATCTTGAACATCGTGCCGTTGGGCAAGCGGACATAGTGCTTCTGCATCGAGTCTAGAGTAGCCTCGGAAACCAGCTGCCTATCAGGCAGAGTGTAAACCCTCACCTGAGTACCGTCCTGAGAAGCAAGAATGGAAATATAGCCATAATCATAAAGGGAGGCGGGTTCTAGTAACCAGATACCCGACGTATACCACTCGCCCAGAGTATACTGGTATATCCTTTCCGGGATAACACCGTAGTAAACGTATTCAGCCTGAGGAGTTAGAAGAACAATGTAAACACGCATTAGCAGGAGGATCATGATTAGAAAGCATCCCAAACCCTTAAACAGGGGGCTTTCCATAAAAAAGAATTGACGGTTTCTCCTTATAAACTTTCGTAAAAAATAATTAAATTTCTCTTATAAACTTGTTACATGTCTAAAGGATGAAGAATAAGCATCTCTGTAGAAACAGATATTGACCCATGTTGCGACGGCTTAACCTCATTCTTTCAATTAGCCAGATGCTTTAATACATATTTTTACTGAAGAAAAAAGAAACGGTACAGAATATGGGGAATTAATACCGATTTTGGATGATTGAAAATGATTGGGTTAAAAGGGTTTAAAAACTTTTTAAAACTACTTTCAACTGTGCCGTTTTACATAAATCCTTAAAGGCTTTAAAAAACAGTCTATAAAGGTGGTTGATATGAAGGTTTACATTCTGACTGACATGGAGGGAGCCAGTTACATTGTCCGTGAACAACAGACAGAGCCAGGGAACAAGGAATACGAGGAAGCATGCCTGCTTCTAACCAGAGATGTTAACGCTGCTGTAGAGGGAGCCCTGGAAGGAGGTGCCTCAGAGGTTCTTGTGAACGACCTGCATGGGGCGCGAGACGGCTTCAACCTAGTGCCGGAGGAGCTTCATGAAGAAGCGAAATATGTCGCTGGGGGGCCGAGGCCCTGCAGGATGGCGGGTGTCGACAGGAGCTTTAATCTAGCTTTCATGATAGGCTACCACGCTATGGCGGGAACAAAGGGGGCAGTTCTGGACCACACAATGTCCACTAGAGTCATAGTCAACGCTTACATAAACGATAAGCAGGTTGGGGAAATAGGAATAGACGCTGCGATACTCGGGTATTTTGAAGTGCCTGTGGGTTTAGTAAGCGGTTGCAGGATGGCGGTTGAAGAGGCGAAGGCTCTGCTCGGCAGGGTTGAAACCGTTACTGTTAAGGAAGGCTTCAGTAGAAACTTCGCCGTATGCCTGCCGCCAACCAGAAGCAGGAAGCTTATTCGAGAATCAGCTAAGAAGGCTGTTCAAAACGCGGGAAACTTTAAGCCTTTCAAGGTTGATCCACCTGTAGTCTTGAAAGTCGAATATTCGCATCCGAACTACGCGGACATTCAATGCAGAACACCCGGTGTAGAACGTCTTGACCCTCGAACAATTATTGTCAAAGAAGACAACCTGCTTGAAGCGATGCGGAGACTAGGCTGGTATTAACTTTTCCAGAGTACTAGTCGTAATTACACATAACACTAGTCTAATTAGCTAAGCGATAATGCTTAAAGAAGCATTAAGAAAAAAGTGTTGTTTTCCTAGCTATGCAGGATCGGAAAAATAGTGTCCACATCTATTTTTTCCTTCTGCTGAGTAATACTGCGACCATCACCACGACGAGTAGAACCACGAGTATGATTATGTAGTTCAATGGTAACGTGAAGCCTTCCCCAGATATCGGGTGCAGGGTGACGCTCGGCGTTACGCTAACTGTTTGAACACACGGCACTGGAACACCGAAGCCGTTTATGCCCTGTCCCTCAGGTATTAGCGGATAATGTAGCAGGAGGAGGACCAGGTTCTTGTTAGACCTGACCGTGTGTGGCCCGGGAGTTGAGATTAACCAGGGCACATCAGGACTGAGGGTCATGGGTACATCGTCAACCACGATGTTAGCCGCCTCACTGGTAAAGAGGTATGCGTAGATGGTGGAGTTCGTCGGTAGGAAGAACGGGGTATCCTCGTTAGGCCTAATACCCATGTAGGTGAAGCCCACACCCTGGTCGGCTAAGCTGTAGCTTCTTTTAATGCTTCCGCTGTGAAGATACTGGACTGTTATTGGCTTATCGCTGTCTAAAGCTATTGCAGCTATACCCGGAGTTGCTTCTACTGCCGTCAACTTGGTTCTAACAGGCTCCCCTACCTTAACGTTGAACTCTGAAACAATCTTCTGAGTCTTAAGATCCCAGACTGTGACCTTAGCATCCTCCAATGCGAATATGATAAACTCGTTTTCCTCCTTCACGTCAAACGTCTGAGAGGTTCTCGTGTAGAATCTTCTGCCTATGAAGCCTCCTTCAGCAGAAGGTATGAAGAAGCTCCTTGAGTCCCAAAGAGTCGGGGTACCGGCTTGAACCATTATGTTTCCAGTAGAAACGATCCTATAGGCGGTTAATGATTTTAGTTGCAACTCTTTAAATGAGTTAGCCTTAAGATTGAAGGATTGTGATCCACCATTCTCATCAGTCAGAGTCACCGTAGAATCTTCAATGGCAAAAACCATGTATCCAAAACCTGTGAAACCCTGTGAAGCCTCTATGACGAATTCTTTACTCACATATGTTCCTTCTACAGAAGTGTAGAAACCCATCGGGCCAGGCGATTCCGTAGCGTTAACCCCGGGGATCCCTCCTCTGGGCGGTGGAGATATTATGAGGACTGAAACCAGCTTGCTTGAAACAATCTTGAACATCGTGCCGTTTGGCAGGCGGACATAAACCTTCCCCATAGCGTTCAGAGTTTCCTCTGACACAAGCCTCTTATCAGGCAGAGTGTAGACTCGTACTATGGTGCCATCCTCTAAAGCAAGTATGGATAGATAGCCATGATCAACTACAGATGTCTCTAGTAGCACCCAGCCTTTCGACAAATCAGTCTCAGAAACCGGAGTATACTGATAGGTTCTTTCCGGGATAACACCGTAGTAAACGTATTCAGCCTGAGGAGTTAGAAGAACAATGTAAACAGGCATTAGTAGGAGGATTATGATGAGAAAGCAGCCCAAACCCTTAAACAGAGAGTTTCTCATAGAAAAGAATTAGCAATTTCCTCTTATAAACTTTAGAGTCACTCCGTCCAAAGCATGAGAAATAGGCAGATAATCCCTTGTTAACTGGCATCAACCTGTATTGCAGCAGCTTTTCCCCTTAAAGAAGGTTCATGAGAAACATCTTTCCAATTTTAAGTAAAATGCAAAAGTTTACAGCTGAGATTTTCAATCTTTTCTCCAGTTTTTTCAGCCTACGTAGCCGAGAGTCAATCCTTTTATAAGGTATTTGTGAACTAAGACTGCGAATACTATAACTGGCAGAGCTATGACTACTCATGCTGCAGACATTGGCCCCCATAGTACACCATTTTGGGAGGACTACAAGGATGGCTACGCAGAACCCGAGAAAAGCGAGGCAAATCACCCGGTAGGGATAATATGGAAAGAATGAACAGAGGGAGGAGAGCGATAAACATAACCATAAAGCTTTAGTGCTCCTAAACCTCCTGCTCAGAAACATGGAAGGGAAATTGGACAACTCCTTCTTCGAAAGAATAAGGCAGAGAAGTGAGGAATTCATGATTCACGTGCATCACAGCAAATTTCACGTGAACAGAGTCTACAACTTAGCGGTGCGGATAGCGAGGGAGGAGGGTGCTGACTTAGATGTGGTTAAGGCCGCAGCGTTACTCCATGATATAGCGAGGGCGATGGAGGACGAGGGCAGGGTGGAGGACCATGCGAAGGAAGGAGCGAGGATGGCTAGGCAGATACTTAAGGAGGTTGGTTTCCCAAGGGAAAAGATAGAGCAGGTCGTCTACTGTATAGAGGCACATAGGTTCAGGAAGGGGGTTACAGCAAGGAGCTTAGAGGCAAAGGTGCTTCAAGATGCTGATAGGTTAGATATGATGGGGGCGATTGGGATTGCAAGAGTGTTCAGCCGAGGAGGCTGGGGCAACACGCCGATATACGACCCGTCGATTCCTCCTAAGGAAAACTACGATGGCAAATCCTTTACAGCGATAAACCATATTTATGAAAAAATCCTGAAGCTCAAGGACACTATTAACACGAGTACAGCGAAGCAAATTGCTGAGGAAAGGCATAGATTCGTCGAACAGTTCTTGGAGAGGTTCCTAAAGGAATGGGATGGAGAGATATAGCCGTCAGCCATAGGCATTGTAAAGCATTTTCTCGTTAAAACCATCCGTATAAACTAATTAACACTGGTTTTCAACCATGTGTAAAGAGCATGTTTGCTTAAACAAGCATTAAGAATGCTTCTATGACCCATAGTGGAATTGCCACTATTGCCCATGCAGCAGTACTCCATGTCAAAACTTTTCTACCGTCCAAACTTCCCAAGGGAATCATGTTAAAGGCGGCAAGCCATAAGTTTACTTGAAAACCTATAACGCCAATAAGACCTAGCAAGCCATCTAATCCACTTAAGAAAAAGAATGCAACAGCCCAAACAACGTTAGATAAGGGACCAGTTAAAGATATTAGCCCCATCCGCTTCCTTTCAGATATTCCAGACCATTCATAGGTGTGATAACGTGGCATTACATATGTTGCACCTGGAGCAGCGAAGATAAATGAGCCGAATGTAAGCAGAGAGGACAGTAAAGCCATCGCCAGTCCCCAGGGCCAGAGTCTAAATTCAGACCAGTAGCCATATTTCTGGGCAGTGAATTTGTGTGCCAACTCGTGAAACATGAACCCTGTCCCAACTACGCACAAGTAAATAACAAACATTAGGGGCAGTATTGAACTGAGCCTAAAAACGTATTCGATGGAAAAACATAGGCTTAGAACAACCCATGCAACCAGTAGATGCGTGATCTCAATCTTACTAGTAATTCTTCTGCCTCGAGGCTTGCTCTTGAGCTGAGGCAGGGGGAAATCGCTATGTATCGGTTTTTGTACCTTGGCTAAGTGCAGCATTTGACAGTTATGTGCCTCAGGAAGCCGGTGGTAGGAGCAGAACGTACCCTTACAGTAAGAGCAGACGAACGGTAAACTTAATTCTGAACCGCAGACCTCACATCTTGCCATTTGAAACACCGCTTATGTATAATAACCATGGATTTTTGCCAAGCACCAGTATTGGAGTATGACAGGTGAAGCAATAGACCACGATTGTTGTCTTATTATTCAAGTTTCATCAGCTATGGAAAAATCGCATAGTATAAAGTTTACTATTAGGAAGAAACAGTTTAAAAAAACAACATTGCAAACAATCTTTTCGTTAACCGCACCAGCACAAACTGATTAATTATTTGACTTGACGAATTGCCAGCCTTTATCACCTCAGCCTTTAATCTCCGCAATGCAGCGAGAATTATAGCAACTATTAGCACTACACCTTGCCAAAAGCTGTTATTAAAAAGCGACTAAATCCTTGGATAGGCTTCTCGTCCTAATGCACTGCTCCTGACCTCCAATTTGCGATTAAGTTGACCGTATTACAGTGAAGAAATAGAAGCAGAGTTGAAACAATACTTCCGTCTTCCTTCCAACTCTCGAAAAAGCATGATTCCATAAAGGATTATAGATCTGAGGAATCCCTCTTCATCTTCTTCTTTTGAAGATTACTATGACAGATATCACAACGATTAGAATCACGAGTATGATTATGTAGTTCAATGGTAACGTGAAGCCTTCCCCAGATATCGGGTGGAGGGTGACGCTCGGCGTTACGCTAACTGTTTGAACACACGGCACTGTGACGCCGAAGCCGTTTTCCAAACTAACTAATACGATACCCTGATTCGGGGGTATTAGAGGGTAGTGCAGCAGGAGGAGGACCAGGTTCTTGTTCGACCTGACTCTGTGAGGTCCCGGGGTGGAGATTACCCAGGGCTCGTCAGGCTTAATCGTCATAGGTACGTCGTCGACCACAACATTAGCCTCCTCGCCGGTGAAGAGGTATGCGTAGATGGTGGAGTTTGTCGGTAGGACGAACGGGGTATCCTCGTTAGGCCTTATTCCGAGGTATGTTAGACCTGCACCATATGCCAAGCCATATCCCGTTTTAATGCTTCCACTGTGGAGGAACTGAACTATTACCGGTTTATCACTGTCGAAAGCTATCGCCTGAAAAACTTTAATCTCGGTTGGCCTAACGTAAGCCTGCTCCCCAGCCTTAACAGTGATCTCTGTAGCAGCCTTCTGGTTATAGAGATCCCACACAGTGACCTTAGTATCCTCCAAGGCGGATATGATGAACCAGTTTTCCTCCGTTAAAGACCCTTCATCAGCCAAGTCGGCAACACCGGAGTAGAATCTTCTTCCTATGAAGCCTCCTTCAGCAGAAGGTACGAAGAAGCTTCTCTGCATATCCTTCCCATTAATAGTCATGTAACCGCCTTGAATCATTATGTTTCCAGTTGAGGTTATCCTGTAGGCTTTCAAAGGCTTCGGCTGCAGCTCTCTGTACGTGTTTGCTTTAAGCTTGAAGGATTGTGTAGACCCGTCTTCATCAGTTAACGTCACCTCAGCATCCTCCACGGCAAATATGGTGTGGAGAAGCCCTTTGAGCCCCTGCGAAGTCTCTATCACGAATTCTTTACCCACGTATGCTCCATCTATAGAACTATAGAAACCAGCTACAATAGGTCCCGCCGTAGCGTTAACCCCGGGGATCCCTCCCCCGGGCGGCGGGGATATTATGAGGACTGAAACCAGCTTGCTTGAAACAATCTTGAACATCGTGCCGTTGGGCAGGCGGACATAAACCTTCCCCATAGCGTTCAGAGTTTCCTCTGACACAAGCCTCTTATCAGGCAGAGTGTAGACCCTCACCTGAGTACCGTCCTGAGAAGCAAGGATGGAGAGGTAGCCGTGATCAGCTACTGTCGCTTGAACTAGCCTCCAGCCCAGCGACAAGTCAGCGCTTCCAGACACAGTCTCATAATACCAGATTCTTCCAGGAACAACACCGTAGTAAACGTATTCATCCTGAGGATTTAGAAGAACAATGTAAACAGGCATTAGTAGAAGGATTGTTATTAGAAAGCAGCCCAAACCCTTAAACAGAGAGTTTCTCATAAAAAAGATGAATTGCTTCCTCTTATAAACTTGACTCTACAATTACTCTATCTGAAACAGAGAAATAGGCTTATACTCACGTAGATCTATTAACCTATATTGCGGTTGCTTAACCCACTTTTCGACGGAGAGAGCACGGTTCCATTAGCCCCGTGGGTCGAATCTTGGAATCTCCATCTGTTTTCCTCCTCTTAAGGCTGATTGGTGAGCGATTATCCCTGGGATAGTCATGGCTAGAGCCTCATACACTCCGATGGCTGGAGAACGTTTCTCAACTATTGATTCAACGAACTCGTGAACTATGAAAACATGAGAACCATCATGCCCGCTTTGATGACGCAGCGGCTCAGGAAGCATAGGTGTCCTCCACCACTCTGTCTGCTGGTAGCTCTCCACCTGCGGCAAGTCTAAAACACTGTTCCCAGCCCTCCAGACAATGTGTTTAGCACCATTAGGATGCGGCTCGAAAAAACTCATTTTATCCCCGAGCCACTGTCCCCTCTCGCATGAGCCAACGGGCGCGTTCCAGTAGACCGCTACCTTGAAAGCATTACCTTTTTCCGTTACGAAAAACGCGGTCTCATTCCAGAAAGGATTATTGTAAGCATTATTCTTAAGAATTGGAGACTCGTCTCCCCAGCCTACGCATGAAACCCTAACCATCCTTTCTCCAGTAACTCCGACTAAGTATGCAGTGCAATGCGTAGGGTAATGCATAGGGGGAAACCCGTAGCGCCAAGTCTTATTACCCTTATTGCTGAAGAATAATGACGCCAATCCTGGATGATAGTATTCAGCCTCCGTGTAGAATATCCTGCCGAACCTGCCCTCATTAAACCATTTCCTAGCTGAGATCACCGCCTGATGATACCAGCTGGTCTCTGCCATCATGTAATTTAACCCGGTTTCTCTCACAGCCTCGAGAAGCATACTTGCCTCCTCCAGCGTCATGCAGGCAGGAACCGCGCAAACGACGTGTTTCCCAGCTTTCAGACACTCGACCGCTTGTTTAGCATGAAGGGGTGCGGGTGTGAAAAGGGCGACTGCCTCAACTCTCCGATCCTGCAGAAGCTCCTCAAGATTCTCATAGGATTTCCCACACCCGTAAACCTGAATTAAATGTCCACGTTTTTCAGGAACAGGGTCGCACACCGCCTCCACGGTGCAGTGTGGATGCTTATGCCATTCGAAGACAGACCCGAATCCCCCGCCCACTACTCCTATACGTATCTTCTCAGGTGGATTCATGTTTTCAAAATACTTGATGAAAGTTAAAGCTTTTTACAAGGGTGGAGATGGAAAACCTGATTGTGAAAATCAGAATTGTTAACAAAGAGGAGGATTACTACATCTTGCACTCAGTAAATAAAGCCCAGTATTATTAGAATCCTAATGTTGCTATAACATTTCCCCTTTTTTAAGCTCTTGGCTTTAAGGCTTAAAATTCATGGTTATTTTAATCCTAGGGAATTATCTTCTGAAGGGTAATTTAGCACTAAGAGAAAAGGAGTGCTTTCCGTTTTTGACATTTACGTTAGAAGTCCTTGGGGCAGATTTAAAGTTCCTTCCGTGGCCGAACGTATTCCGTAGCTAATGCTTTCCACATCCTTGGTGTGATATGTTCCTGCATTATATGCTGATAATAGCCGAACCATGTCGTCTCCCCTAGCGGCCTTCTGTAATCAGGGTCCACCCCCGGCTCATTTCCTGAATAACCTTCGTCTCTTCCACCATCAGGGCTTGGAACGAGCCCATCAGGATAGCCTATGCGAGCCAGCATCATTTCAACGCTGTGCAACCATTCATGTACAATTATTTCTCTGAAAAAGTCATCTGACCAGCCATCCGGATAATAAGCTATATAGATATAGTTCTCGTATGCATCTCCATAGATAACAGGAGCAAGCGGAGCCTTAGGATACCATACCATGAAGCATAGGAAGTACTTCTTATACGAATTAAAAAAATCGTCAAGCGCCCAAGTAACCGCGGGATCATCCTCCTTTAGCCAATTCATCTTACTCGGTCCTCCTTCAGTTATCTTGGTTAAAGTTACATTTACAATTCTGACGTCTAACTTAATGTTAACCTGTCCCCGGCTTAATTGGAATATTTGAGTTGAGACTAAGTTAAATTGATGGATGATGTGATCTATCTCTTCATAAGAAAGACTGTAAGAAACCCTTTCTCCGCCGGACAGCCGAACATCAACATACTTGAATATATACAAGATCGCGTGGAACTCATTGGCGAGATCAGGGTTAGCGTTTGCAGGAACGATCTTGTTGAGACGCCTTATGTTTTCAATTGCCCAGAAACGGCTTTGGTTAGTTGTACCAATAGCCGTGTCTATAATCCTGTGGTATGCGTCCAGTGCTTCAGCGTATTTCCCCTTAGATTCTAGGTCAGACGCGATGACCCGCCAGTAATCAGTTAAATTAAATTCCTGGTATATTTTATTTAGCAAATCCACTTGGTTTTGGAGATGAGTGATTTGATCGGTTAATGAGTATATAGCTTTGTCTTTATCATTGATTATTGCCACATAGCTGTCGGCTACTAAAAATAAACCAGCTATTAAGATAATGCACATTATTTCAAGAGCAGTAGCAACATTTTTACTTACTACCTCTTCATGCTTAAACTTATCCTTTTTAAGTGAACGCGAACTTGCCTTCATCAGCATTGTTCTGGCGATTTAGTATTTATGTTTTAAACATTGCTTCAAATAATATGGAATTCTTCGTTCATTTTTAAAGGAGAGCCACCTAGTACCGACTCAATAATCCTTTCTAAGCTCAGCCAACAACTTGCTAAAAGCAGTGTAACTATTTCTTCTGGTTATTCATGATACCTGAAGACCAGCACCTCAACTGATCTTCAATAGATCTTACAATGCAAATAAATTTGACGAGTATTCTAGGACTGTTTTAGAGAAGCGGCGAAAGTGGTTGCGGCGACATTGTAGAGGAGGGAGTGTTTTTTGTCTGGATAGATGCTAGGAACGCGTCAAAATCTTCCATAAAGCGCTCTTTAGCTTTCCCAACGTCCCACAAATATAGAAACAATAGGACAGCAAGAAAAACCATGCAAATAGTTAGTGGGAAGAAATCTTTCGGTATAGGTAGCAGGGAGAGAACAGCTGGAGAAAGGAGGACGAGAAACATAACCATAGAGCTTTGGAAGAGAAACGCTAGATAAAAATTAAAATCAATTGTTATACGCGAATCCTTATCCTCCTGCGTTATGTTGATTACTGCAGTACCCCTTCCCTTTCTAGGATTAAAGCTGACCAAGGAACCAAAGACCACCTCAATACGGTTTGGCGGAGAAAAGCCTGTTACACGCATATTTTTTCTAACCAAGTAGCTTAATATAAGGTAGTAAGCATCACGCTGAGAAAGACTTATGAATCGTACGCCCATTTGTATATACTTAATGACACCGTTAGAATTAAATTTTTCCTTCCGCGATTAAAAAGCGTGGAGAACGCTTCAGAACAGCCTTCAAAGGTTACGAAACGAGCATGGCGATAGACTATGGGAGGACGAAAGGCACCGTCAGAGAAATCAGGGAGGAAATTGAATTGACCTTCATTAGCACAAACTAAAAGTATTCGAAAACTGATCTTCACGGTATCATAAGCGAACCTAATGTTTTAGGCGATTAGATAAAAGGCAATAATACACAGTTAGCGTTTATCTCGGAGCACTACTCCTTCAGGGTCTCAATGATAGCTTCATAATTTAATTAGAACAAAAATCCCAAATTTGAGGAACGTGCAATATCTTATTTTAAACTTTCTCCTCCAATTCGATTCGGAAGCAGTGAGCAAATTCTGTAACTGGCTTATCTGGAAGCCTAATGCCTAAACCGAACCAGGTCTGATGGAATTGGATTTCGCCCTCGAAGCCTAAAAGCTGGACTGATTGAACCTTCGGTGAAACATCAGATGCTAATGAATGTATCAATGCTTTTCCATTGCTTGACCATCTCATCTGAAAAGCATAGAGGACGCCTCCCTTAGAGGTGAAACGGTAGTCCTGTTCGGTCCACGGTATTTCGGCCTCTTTAAATGGGCCGCTTTCCGGGGCTAGTAATGGCCCTTCCCCTGCAACCTTCCATGGCCGTGTTCCATAAATGGCTTCACCATGAATTTCCATCCATTCTGCTAAACGAGCCAAGATATACAATTCTTCATCATCAAGCGTACCATCGGGACGTAGTGGGAAGTTCAGCAATAGGTTGCCGTTCTTACTAACAGTGTTGATCAGTATATCGATGATGTGCTTTGGAGTCTTATAGGGTTGGCGGGCATGGTAATGCCAATTACCAATGCAGGTGTCGATTTGCCAAGGATGTTCGGCGATGCCGGCCTGCATGCCCCGCTCAATATCTAAAACTCCAACTCTATATACCTCGGGACTCGGATCCTTCTGCGTGTAAACTGCTTGATTTGTTCCATGGATTTTAACGCTTGTATTATAAAGGTGAGCGATAATATGTAATCCTGGCTCCGGGTTATTCGCCCTTCTACCCTCAACCTCTTTGGGCCAATATAGGCGAAAAGCCTCCTCAGACCAGTAGAAGGGAACTCCTCCATCGGTATAGAGGAGATCTGGATTATACTGATCTATCAGGTCCTTGATTCTTTCGAACCAACGCTGATGCCACCATGCATTACTGGTATATCCCATTCTGCCGAACTCTTCTCTGTTTGGAAGATACAGGTCCTTGTATTCAGGGTCGTTGCCATCGTAAGGTATGCCCGCATATGGACCGGTCTTGTCGCTACCTTTGTTGGCGGAAAACCATTGAAATGCAGCCCCAAGATGTTCTGACACACCGAATTTAAGTCCTCTCTTTCGGGCTGCCCTTTCAAATAGACCGACGATGTCCTTGTGAGGGCCGAAATTCACTGCATTCCACCTATGGTGTTTCGAGTTCCAATTGTCGAAATTGTCGTGATGAACCGCTAGGACGACGAAATATCGGGCACCAGCTTTCACGTATAAATCCATTAGGGCATCGGGGTCAAACCTCTCAGCTTTCCATAGTTTTATGATGTCCTTGTAACCAAATTTGGATGGATGCCCATAGTGGCGCCAGTGATGAAGATATTGCTCATGCCCTTCAATATACATGTTCCTGGCGTACCAATCACCTGCCATAGGAGCAGACTGCGGCCCCCAGTGTGCCCAAATGCCGAACTTAGCATCCCTAAACCATTCGGGGCATTTAAAAGTTCTTAGCGATTCCCAGGTTGGCTCAAAGGGCCCTGATTGAATTTCCATCTTGAACCCGTATCAGAATTAAGAAGCTTATTAAAGATTTACTTATAGTACGTGTCAAGTTTGGCTTCACTTTCCTTAAACCTAGGCTTCTTCGTCACGTAAAATCTATTGATAATCGATTGCCAGCATGCGAAACATCTCTATCGATGAAATGCCTAGCGCTCACGTATTCCCCATCCTGCTTGAACGGAAGCAGCGTCTTATCTGGCAGCGACGTAGCGTTTATGGGTTTTCCCTTTATGCATTTAGATATGCGGGTACCCTTCTGTATCAATTCAACCATCAGCTTCTCAACTGCGTCGTAAACCATCTTCTCGTTAACCGCTCCGGTGCAAACAAGCTTACCACTAGCAAATAAAAGAATCACAACATCCGGATCGTGCATACGATATATTAAACCGATTTGAATGTTATTTCACTCTCATTTGCCTTCCATGAACGTGTATCAAACTCGATAATTGTTATTTTCTCCCCCTGTGTTTTGCTCAGCTTCCTTATATTTTCTCTAGCCCTCTCTAAAGAGCACCTATTGCCAATAACAACCTCTATGAGATAGGTATATCTCAAATCATTTCTTTTAAATTCTGCAAGTTTTTCCAAGTCATCTTCGATTTCACTCAGATTAGGAGCGAGTTTAAATTCTATGACTGCAAGATTTTGACTCGTATTTGGCACATGCATAATGAAATCAGGAATTTTCCCGTTTTTAAACAAATGTTGATACCTTTTATCTACTTCTGCTTGAATTATCGGCTCACCAAGATTCACATTGCCCTTATCAATTAATTTTCGAAGCTGGTGGTAAAATTCATATGCGAAAGGCCTCTCTAAATATTTTTCAACAATTTCCTTTTCCGGTTCGGAATAGTCTCTTTTTGAGGGTATACAATATCTTTCATCCATATTTTCTAAAGCCATTTTCACAGCCTCGATCACATCCTTAACTACCATATGTATCCTCAACTCCTATCTTTGTCAATCCTTTTTATAAATCCTCCTTTTTATAGGAGTATAAAAAATGTAACATAAAAGGTTTGTAATATACCTCTTGGTACAAGATAGTGGGCTGACTTTTCCATACGTAAAACTGGTCATAGAGTTTATATATAAGTTCATTTCATATCATTATAAAATGATAAATAAGATAGGTGTTACATTTGTATTTTTCATATGGGGGGTGATTGTTCTTACTGTTGCGTTAGTAACTTTAGGAGGCGGCTCTTCACATGATAATACTTACTCTCCAGAGAGTTCAGGGAGTTTAAAGCTTCCCCCGTCAACTCGGATTCCGATGTTTATGGTGGATTTTGTGGATGTACCTCTAGTAGAGGTCTTTCCCACTATAGAAATTTCACGAGGATCTAGTGTTGAAGTACTTATGAGAGTGTGGAAAGTAAGAGCAGACGCTGAAGTGTTTAAACCAATAGTTTATGTAGCGGGTAATATGTTTACACCTAGTGTTGATGAGGGAAAACTCAAAGAACAGGTGAACATCTATGCTTCTGGAATCAAAATTGAGCTCAGCCCTCTGAGTGTCTCCTTCACCCCCTCTGTTGAAAAGGCTCAAATGCTTCTTTATATTAAAATAGAAGAGACTGCCATTCCAGGCGTATACTGGCTTTGTATTCTATATAGAGATGGAACGGGCTTTGGCTTAACTGATCTTAGAATAGTAGTTAGTTAAGGTGATCGCGATGAGTCTATTAAAATATGTTACTTCTCTCTCTTTAATAACATTGATCTTAGTTACATCATGGCTGGTTAATATCATGTACGCACAGTCTGACTGGTATTACATTCAGGTCGGGGCGTATGGATATACAGATAGTTATAATAATGCAGGCTTCAGAAGTAACATCCAGACAATTATTCCACAGGCCATGCCTGAGGGAGGATGGCATTACTTCTGGATAGGGTCTAACCTATGTAATGACTATTTTATCCAAGTAGGGTATGTTGTTTGCCCCTCACGTCCTAATGGTGCCTGGTTCTGGTGGGCTTTTGACGATGCAGGAAATACTGTTGCCTACCGTTTTGGTGCAGATGGTTCAGCAGGTGGTAGTGGTAGCTATTTTTACTATGTTGCAGTAATGGAGGGGAGCCCAAGCTACTGGGGATTTTTCCGGGTTCAACTTATCTAGGTCATGTACTTACAGGAGCATCTACAAGTGGTTATAACAGTCCAGTTGTCGTAGCAGAACTCGTCACACCTGCACCACCACAAGGTCAGGATGCATTAGGTCCTGTATCATTTTCTCCTGCTATCCAGTATAAGCCCAGTAGCTATTATAATATATACTACGGCACAGCACATGGTTATGCTTACTATGGTTACATTGGAATGTGTCCCCCCTACGGCGTCTCAGTTCTTGGGTTTAACTCTATTCGAGCAGGCAGCGGACAAAGTTGTTACTCAAACGGTTATCCGCTTTGGTGAGCTTTTAAATGAGTAAATCTTAGATTTAAGCGTAAGCGCGTGCTACTCTCCGAATACTTATCCCTAGAAGAAGATACGAATTTCTTTTCCCCATCATTTCCTTACTAATAATCATTTTTTAACGCCATTCTGGTAATTTCTGGAAACCTGCTGTTTTCTCGAACTCGTCATACCACCAGAAATAGGTAAAACCATAGAAGTCAAACACCTGTCAAAGCAACGACATCCAGCTTAATATTTTCTACTAATTCTGTATATCCATTCTATTTCATGATATTATCAAGTTACATATTCTTGATCGACTTAATTTTACAACTCAATAATTTTTCAGTCAATTTCGAGTCGGGTATTATTTGCACATCATCAGAGACTAGATCCTTAGCATATGCAAGATCAATGTCTTTGACTATTAGCTTAGGATGAAGACATTTTCCAGTCCGTTTAGCTTCCATTAACCTTTGCACTGCAATGGGAATTCTACTTCCGTTAAACTCCACTTCTGCACATATTTGCGTTTCATCGTCTAAGCAATCAATCCTTCTGCCACTTGGAAGAGGATACTCAGCTTCACCTTTACAATTACAGGCGACTTCTTTCCATAATTTATGGAGCTCTTTTTCCGGCAATTTATCTAATTCAATAATTCATAACCTCATATTTAAAGATTATAGGATGCAGGAAGAAAGAGTCCTCCTAGTAGAAAATATTTTGGAAAAACATAGACGTTAACGAAGAGATCGATCATAATATGCTACATGTAATTTCTGAAACTGCATCGACATCTAACTTAAAACGTTTGTATCGCTTTTATTATCTTATTAGAAGACCTTTCTGTATTAGCTCGGCCATTAGTTTCTCCACTGCGTCGTAAACCATCTTCTCGTTAACCGCGCCAGTACACACCAGTTTCCCGCTTGCGAACAATAAGATAACTACATCGGGATCATGCATTCTGTATATTAGACCTTTAAATTGAATAGTAAACATAGTCCTTTCTGCCAATAGCATTAAGCAAGTCGATAAAACTTATCGTTCAAGATAAACCTCGTTCCGATTCTTATCGCATATGAACCTGTATTTGTAAATAATGTCCCTGCCCAGCAATGAAGGCATACGTATGACTAATGACTTCTCTTCCGATGAAAGTTTTGATAGATCATGCACACCTACAAGTAGGTTTAGTGTTTCTTTAACTATTTCTCCGCTTTCCGCTCTAAAAAGTAGGGCGGTATTCTCAATAACGTAGGTTTGAATTAATCCGCCTATTCCACCAACCTTTCTCTCCGGTTTTCTTAATCTTTCCACAGCTATTCCCAAATAATGAATGTCCTTATCTAGTAAGATTGTTGCAGAGGCGCCAGTATCCACATGGAAGCAAACTGG
>JAWCNV010000009.1:0-56495 GCA_038848185.1 Thermoproteota archaeon
ACGGTGGCGGGTGAAGCATTGGCACTGGACTACTTGAAGATTGAGCAGGAGAGACAGTTCACATACAAGGCTGCAAACGTATCCCTCTTCCATGAGGTAAATGGAAATTCTTATATAATTAATCTTATCGATACGCCGGGGCACATAGACTTCACTGGCAATGTAACGCGTAGTTTGCGTGCTATTGATGGTGCTGTTATTGTGGTTGATAGTGTTGAGGGTGTTTTGGTTCAGACTGAGACTGTTACTCGTCAGGCTTTGGAGGAGTATGTTAGGCCTGTGTTGTTTGTTAATAAGGTTGACCGTTTGATTCGTGAGCTTAAGCTTTCTCCGCAGGATGTTGAGAAGACGTTGCTGAAGATTATTGCTGATTTTAACAGGTTGATTGAGCTTTATGCTCCTGAGGAGTTTAGGTCGCAGTGGCGTGTTGACGCTTTTAAGGGTATGGTTGCTTTCGGTAGTGCTAAGGACCGGTGGGGTTTCACTATTCCCCGGATGCAGAAGGCTGGTTTGAAGTTTAGCGATATTGTTTCTGCTTATGAGTCTGGTAGGCAGGCTGAGCTTTCTAAGGCTTTGCCGTTGCATGAGGCTGTTCTCGGGATGGTTGTCGAGTTTTTCCCGCCTCCTCAGGTTGCTCAGGCGTATAGGATTCCGAAGATTTGGAAGGGTGATGTTGATAGTGATGTGGGTAGGGCTATGTTGAAGTGTGATCCTAATGGTCCTGTTGTGATGGTTGCTTCTCATATTCGTGTTGATCCTCAGGCCGGTGTTGTTGCTACTGGGAGGCTTTTCTCGGGTACTGTTTTCGAGGGTCAGGAGGTTTTTCTTGTTAACTCTAGGGCTAAGGGTAGGGTTCAGCAGGTTGGGTTGTATATGGGTCCTTACAGGGAGGTTGTGGGCTCTATGTCTGCGGGTAATATTCCTGCTCTCCTCGGGTTGGAGGCTGCTAGGGCTGGGGAGACTATTACGGTTGTTCAGGAGCTTGTTCCTTTTGAGAGTATTAAGTACGTTTCTGAGCCTGTTATGACTATTGCTGTTGAGCCTAAGAATCCTGCTCAGCTTCCGGAGCTGATTAACGTGATGCACAGGCTTAGTATTGAGGACCCTAATCTTAAGGTGACTATTAACGAGCAGACTGGCGAATACTTGCTTTCAGGTATGGGTCAGCTTCACCTTGAGGTTGCCACAACGTTTATTCAGGAGGCTAAGGTGCAGATTACTACTTCTCCGCCGGTTGTTATTTACCGTGAGAGCGTTAGGAGGAAGGGTGGCCCAGTGATGGTGAGGTCTCCGAACGGTCATAATAAGATTTTGATCGAGGTTGAGCCTCTTGAGCCGAAGGTTGTTGAGCTTGTTGCGACAGGAAGGATTGGCGAGTTCACTGACAGGAGGGAGGTTGCTAAGATGCTTAGGGAGTGCGGCTGGCCTGCTGACGAGGCTCGGGGTGTTGAGGCTGTTAGCGAGAGCTTCAGCCTTCTGGTTGATGCGACGAAGGGTGTTCAGAGGCTTGAACAGGTTTCCGGAAGCATTAGGATGGGCTTCATCGAGGCGATGAACGAGGGTATTCTCGCCAGGGAGCCTGTTAGGGGTGTTAAGGTTAAGCTTCTCGACGCAACTATCCACGAGGATCCTGCTCACCATGGTCCTGCCCAGATTATTCCTGCGGTGAGGAGGGCTACTCACGCTTCTATTCTTCTCGGTGACCCTGTGATTCTCGAGCCTATTCTGAGGCTTGATGCTAGGACAGGTATGGATCAGGTTGGGAATGTTACCAGGGTGATAAGCCGTGCGAGGGGAAGGGTTTTAAGCATTGACCAGAAGGGTTTGATGACCTATATTGTGGGCGAGCTTCCTGCTGCCGAAAGCTTCGAGCTTTCTGAGGTTTTGAGGAGTGCAACTGGTGGCAGAGTGTTCTGGGACACGAGCTTCGCCCGGTGGGAACCGGTCCCAAGCCAGCTTATGAGCACCGTCATAGCTGCAATAAGAAAGAGGAAGGGGCTCCCTGCAGAGGTTCCGAAGGTCGACGACCTGATAGAGTAGAAGAGTTCTTTTTTACACTCTGCTTTCGGCAGGCGCCTTAATAAGGTTCCAATCTATCCTGTCTACAAGCTGCTTAAGCGCTTTCCTCAGCTCCTGTATCGCCACATCTTTCCCGAGTTGGCTTGCGTTCCAGGTTACGAAGGGAGGGTAAAAGCTTGCCTCCTTAAACTTGGGTTTTCCATCGGTTATCTCGAACTTTATGAATCCGACTTCCCGCAGGTAACAGTTATCGTTAGGGCAGAGAATATCTATCTCGTTAAGCTCTTTCTTAAGGTAGAGAAGCTTAAACTCAGAGGCGTCTTCAATCTTCCTGCCGCAGGGGCAGATCAGCGTAGGACTCATTTGGCTTTAAATGGGATTAGGGGAGAACTTAAATTTTTAATGATTAGGAGTAAAAATAAAGTTTTTATACCCCTCTTCTTTAAGGGGGGATTTGAGGTGATATTGAAATGGCTGCTATACCTGCAACAGTTGGAGGCACTCCCGTCTTAATCCTTAAGGAGGGGAGTACTAGGACAAGGGGAAGAGAAGCTCAGAGGAATAATCTTAACGCTGCCATCGCTCTCTCAGAGATAGTCCGCTCGTCGCTCGGCCCAAGGGGAATGGACAAGATGCTTGTCGACTCCCTGGGTGACATTACTATAACTAACGATGGTGCAACCATTCTGAAGGAGATGGAGATTGAGCATCCTGCTGCCAAGATGATGGTTGAGGTGGCTAAGAGCACTGATGTGGAGGCTGGCGACGGAACAACTTCCGCGGTTGTTCTAGCTGGAGAGCTTTTGAAGAAGGCTGAGGAGCTCCTAGACCTGGATGTTCACCCTACGATTGTGGTTGACGGCTATAAGAGAGCAACCTCCATGGCGCTCTCATTCCTGAAGGAGATTGCTCAAGAAGTTAAGCCTACGGACAGGGAGACTCTTAAGCTGATAGCTATGACTGCTTTGACGAGCAAGGTTGTGAGAGAATACAGTGAGCAGCTTGCGGAAATTGCTGTTGACTCCATACTGAAGGTTGCTAGGGAGGAGAACGGTAAGTATAACGTTAGGCTGGACGATGTTAAGGTTGAGAAGAAGGCTGGTGGCTCCGTGATGGAGACTAAGCTGGTGAACGGCATTGTTCTGGATAAGGAGATTGTTCACTCAGGGATGCCTAGGAAAATCGTTAACGCTAAGATAGCTATCTTGAACAGTCCACTCGAGATAGAGAAGACTGAGTTCGACGCTAAGATAAGCATTGAGAGCCCTGATCAGATTAAGGCTTTCTTGGATGAGGAGCAGAAGATCCTGAAGGAGATGGTTGACAAGATAGTTGCGGCAGGTGCGAACGTTGTGCTATGCCAGAAGGGTATTGACGATATTGCTCAGCACTATCTTGCTAAGGCTGGAGTAATCGCGGTTAGAAGAGTCAAGGAGTCTGATGTGGAGAAGGCTTCTAAGGCGACTGGCGCCAGGATTGTCACAAGCGTGAACGAGCTTTCTAAGGATGACCTTGGGTACGCTGGCCTAGTTGAGGAGAGGAAGGTTGGCGAAGACAAATGGGTCTTCATAGAGCAGTGCAAGGATCCTAGGTCAGTCACGATACTAATAAGAGGCGGTACTGAGAAGATGGTTGACGAGGCTGACAGAGCTCTGCACGACGCGCTCTGCGTTGTGAAAGACGTGGTGACCTACCCGTATATCGTGGCTGGGGCGGGTGCGCCAGAGATAGAGGTTGCCATGAGGATAAAGAAGAAGGCTGAGACAATACCTGGGAAAGAGCAGCTTGCAGTAATAAGGTTTGCAGACGCGTTGGAGTCGATACCTTCAGCTCTCGCTGAAAACGCTGGGCTGGATCCGATAGATATAATCGCTGACCTTAGGAAGCAGCATGAAGGCGGCAACAAATGGTACGGCATTGACGTAAACGCCAAGAAGGCTTCTGACAGCTGGGCGAGAAAAATCATCGAGCCTCTTCTAGTCAAGGAGCAGATAATAAAATCAGCCAGCGAAGCTGCCAGCATGATACTCAGGATAGATGACGTGATCGCTGCAGGCAAGCTTAAGGAGAAGGGTCCTCCAAGCCCGCCGTCTGAGGGAGCAGGCGCCGGAGAACTAGATTAATCTCTCAACTCTATCTTTTTTTTTCATCTTAAGGTTTTAGACGATAGTATCTATTCTTGTTAGAGCATTAGTTGCAGGAGGCTTTAAGCAGTCGGCAAGCATTATTAGGAGATGCGGCGTCCGGGATTTGAACCCGGGATTCCCAGCTTTCACCTGCCCCAATGGGGGGCTGGTTTCAGGGTGTTAACATTAAGCCTGTCCTACCAGGCTGGACCAACGCCGCGATACTTTTGAAGAGCAACTGGTGGAATAAAAGTTTTATTTTAGAATCTGCTGGTTTACCAGAGAAATGATTATTCTCTCCGGAGGAAAGCTTAAAAGCTCCCAATCTTACATACTTTTAACGCGGTGGAAGACGATGAATTCTCTGGCCTTTGAGCCTCGTGCTCGTGATCTTGAGTTATGAGCTTCCACCGTTTACCGTAAGGAGGATATGAGGATTGAGTGTAGCTGAATCCGCCGGTGCTCCGCTGAAGGTTTCAGACCTGAGTTTAAAGAAGGGAGAGCGTGTTTTGCTTTCAAACGTCAGGTTCGTTCTAGACCAATCTGAAATACTTGGAGTAGTCTCCAACAGGATTGAACCTGTTGAACACTTGTTCAGGCTCCTGCTCTACTTAGATAAGCCTTCTTCCGGAGACATAATATATTTCAACAACCCTAGGATAAGCAGGAAAGCCCTGGTGAAGAGGGTTGGGTTCTACTCATTCTCCATGGATCTGCTTAACGATTCCACAGTCTTGGAGAATCTTCTCCTCGCCGCTTCGATGCACGGAATGCCTAGGAGAAAGGCTTTGAACAGGATTAACGAGCTGTTATCCTTGTTTGAAGCATCTAACCTTTCAAGAGTCAAATGGTTTAGGCTTCCGCTCTCCACTAGGAGGAAACTCTGCTTTGCATCAACCTTCATACATGATCCAAGCGTGCTCCTGCTCTACGACCCTTTTAGAGGCGTCCCCTTCGACGTGGCTTTATTCATGCGCAACTTCATAAGGACCTCCATAGACCTCGGAAAATCTGTGGTTGTTTTCTCAACAGTCCCCCTCCTGATCGACGAGGTGTGTGATAGGGTTATTGTTCTTCACAATGGGCAGCAGACTGCTCTAGACCATGCTGAAAGCTTCGTCACCGGCGTGGGTGGCCCAGGAATGCTCTCCATCCATGTTTCAAACTTTAATATAGAGGCCAACATCGACGCGCTTGAGAAAATGGGTGTAAGCTGGTATGCAACAGGCGAGAAAGAGGCGATAATAGAGATTGACAATACTCCAGAGAAGATCCCAAAGCTGCTCGAGTTCCTCGTTAAAAAGGGTGCTGTAGTCACCAGGATCCTAAGCACTAGGCAGCACCTGCTCGAGTCGGCGAACAGGTTTATGGAGGCTTGATGCCTGTTGGCAAGCCTAGCTGGTCGAGAACTAAAATTTCTCTTCACCTCACCCATCTTCATCAGCCTAGAGCTTGTTCCAGTTGTGTTAATTACAATAATGGGCCTTACTGGTAACCTTACCTTAATAATTCCTAATGATCTATTGCCAATCGTATGGATGATGATAGTTTTCTACTCAACGTATTTTGAGCTTGAGCTTTGGCGTAAAGGCTTCCTAAATAAGGGTGTTAAACTGAAGGCTTATGCCAGTGGTTCTCCGTATACTCTATTCCTGGAGCATTCCGCAGTTTCTCTAGTCCTGCTTGAGCTTAAAACACTCATAATTATACCGTCATTTTTGAGTTCCACAGACATAGGTTTTTTGGAAATAATAGTATTCCTCATTGCGACACATATCAATTGGCTTTTCTCTATATCGGTAGGAAGCATTTTTTCCAAAGAGGTTTTCAATAATATGAAGGATTCGGTTGATGTTTTTCTATGTATTCTTATTTTCAACGCGATTGTAGTTCTGATAGCTAATTCGAAATATCAATCTTCTTACTCCCTTAATGGATTGTGGCCCACGCCTTCTTTAGAAAATGGAGGAGCAGAAAGCTTTCTTAGACTGCCTTTTCTAACTGTTTCACTCATCATCTTAATGCTCTTTATCGTAGCTGTATATGTGAACTCTATGGTTGTTAAGGGTCTGCGCATGGATGGTTCCTGAGCGGGTGGGCTGATAGGGGGAAAGATTAATATAGCCCCCGCAGGGGGGCTCCTGCTTAGGAGGTGCGCTAAGTGTACTCTAAGTATAACGCTCCAAGGGGGCGAGATACCGTCCACCAACTGCCTACGCTCTACTCGCAGCCCCGCCTCCGGTGAAAACACTAGGAAGCACAGCTTCACGGTTTTCAGAGGTGTTTGAAAAATGGTTTCAGGTTCAAAGCTAGTAGTGGATAAGCTGAGGGAGAACGGGGTTAAAACAATATTCGGTATACCTGGTGGAGCAGTACTGCCGCTTTTCGACGACCTGCATAAGGCGAGCGACATGGAGTTCATCTTGACGAGGCATGAGCAGGGTGCAACCCACATGGCTGACGGCTACGCTAGGGCAACTGGGAGAGCGGGTGTAGTCATAGTGACATCCGGCCCAGGCGCTACTAATCTTGCTACTGGGGTTGCCAACGCTTACCTTGATTCCTCACCTGTCATAAGTATTGCGGGTCAGGTTGCAACACCGTTGATAGGCTACGATGGGTTCCAGGAGGCGAACATATTCTCAATGATGATAGGGTTGACTAAGATGAATTTTCTACCTAGGAATCTGAACGAGTTGAACTCGGCTATTGAAAACGCTTTCAAGATAGCTCTCTCCGGGAGGCCTGGGCCTGTGCACATAGATATTCCAAGGGATGTTCAGCTCATGGAGGGTGAGCCGAAGAACAACACCTTCACCTACTCTTACAGGCTTCCTTCACCTTCAGACGAGAAAATAACGTTGGCGTCGAAGATGCTTGTGAACGCTGAGAGGCCCGTCATCGTCTCCGGGGGAGGCGTAATAATATCCGGGGCCTCGAGGGAGCTGGTTGCGTTAGCGGAGCTTCTTAACGCTCCAGTCGTAACCACTCTCATGGGTAAGGGAAGCATGCCTGAGGACCATCCGTTGGCCCTGGGGTGTGTTGGGATGCATGGTAGAGTCGGTGCTATCAGGGTTGTCCAGGAGAGCGATGTCCTGCTTGCTGTAGGAATGCGGTTCAGCGACAGGACTACTGGTAAGCTGAGCGGTTTCGCCCCTAAGGCTAAGAAGATACATATTGACATAGACCGGTCTGAAATAGGGAAACTTTTGCAGCCTGATCTAGGTATTACGGGGGACGCGAAGGAAGTCTTGAGCAGGATTCACACAACCATACTTAAGCTGCTTCAAAAGGGTAAGGCGGGGAAATGGGGTGAGCGGCTTCAGCAGATAAGGGGGGAGTCCGAGTTCCTGTACGACTATGATGCTGTTCCAGCTAAGCCGAGCACTGTTGTTAAGATTCTCAACGATTACGTGAGGCCTGAAGACTTTGTGACGACTGAGGTGGGTCAATGCCAAATGTATGCTTCGCTGCATTTCACTGCTAAGCGTCCAAGGCAATTCATATCCTCTGGAGGCCTAGGGACAATGGGCTTCGGGCTTCCGGCTGCAATCGGGGTTAAGGCAGCTTTCCGGGATCGCAACGTATTCGATATTGCTGGTGACGGGAGCTTCTTTATGACTTGCAATCAGCTTCCAGTAGCGGTTGACTACAATCTTCCGATTATAGTGGTGGTTCTGAACAATTATTTCCTCGGTATGGTTAGGCAGTGGCAGGAGCTTTTCTACGATAGGAGGTATATGGCTGTTGACCTTAAGGGTAAGGCGGATATCGCTAGGGTTTCAGAGGGGTTCGGTGCAAAAGCCTTCAAAACAATGAGGATAGGCGAGCTTAAGGAGGCTTTGCAGACTGCTGTAAAACAGGGTGAGACTACTGTGTTGGATGTCATCGTGGAGAGAGAGGACAATGTTTTCCCAATGATTCCTCCGGCAGCGACGCTCGACGAAGTCATGGTTGGGAGGTGAAAAGCTTGGCTATAGATGAGAATCAGAGGTTTCTCGTGCTCAGGGTTTTAAACATGCCTGGAGTAATGGAAAGAATATGCTCAATATTTGCTAGAAGGGGTATTAACATAGACACCATTACCGTCGGGGTTCTAAACGGAAACTCCTCAGAGATCTCTCTCACGTTCAGCCTGCCGCAGGAGAAATTCGTGAATATTGTGAAAATACTGGAGAAGAATCCGTGCGTACTGGAGGTTAAAATAGGTTCATTGGAGTCGGACGTCATAAGGGAGGCGTTTGTAGCCGTTCTTAGAGGATGCGACTCCAAGGACAGTGACCACATCAGGATAAAATATCGTGCTAAGACAACTTTGCTAAGCGAATCAAGGCTTCTCGTCGAGCTTCTCGCAGACCCCCGGATGGTGAACGATTTCAAGGAGGAGTTCGCAGACCGTATTGTAAGCTTTTCGAGAAGCGGAGTGATGATTCATGCACTGGGTCATTCAGAAGGTTAAAAGCTTAAAAGAATTAGAGGCGACGAGGAAAAGGTGATGGTGAATGGCTCGAATAATAAAGGATGAGGAAATAAGCATTGAGCTGATTAAGGGTAAGACTATTGCTGTAGTGGGCTATGGTTCACAGGGGGAAGCGCAGGCTAAGAACATCAGGGACAGCGGCGTTAAAACGATAATCGGCTTAAGGAGAGAAGGAGGATCATGGAAGAGGGCTTCTGAAGATGGGTTTGAAGTCTACGAGATAGGTGATGCTGTTAAAAAAGCTGAAATAGTATTAATGCTTATTCCCGACCCTGCTCAGCCTAAGATTTACAAGGAGCATGTTGAGCCAAATCTTTCTAAGGGTTCAACACTTGTTTTCGCGCATGCGTTCAACATACACTATAGGCAGATAGTGCCTGCACCATGGATTGATGTTGTTCTAGCAGCTCCTAAGGCTCCAGGCCCTGCTCTGAGAGATGCGTATGTCCATGGTACGGGGGTGCCTGGCCTGATTGCTGTCCACCAAGATTACACCGGGAACGCTTCTAAGATGGTCAGGGAATTGGCGAAGGCCATCGGATTAAGCAGAATAGGTTTGATCGAGACCTCTTTCAAAGAGGAGGTTGAAACAGACCTCTTTGGAGAACAGTCTGTTCTATGTGGAGGAGTAGCATCACTCATAAAAAGCGGTTTCGAGGTTCTTGTTGAGGCAGGGTATCAGCCTGAGGTTGCTTACTTCGAGGTTTTAAACGAGTTGAAGCTAATCGTTGACCTTATATGGGCTAAAGGATTATCAGGCATGTGGCAGGCTGTCAGCGACACTGCTAAGTACGGTGGGCTTACACGCGGTCCATACCTTATAGATGAGGACGTTAAGAAGAAGATGAGGAAGCTGCTTGAAGATATTCAGTCAGGCGTCTTCGCTAGGGAATGGGTTTTAGAGAACAGTTCTAATCAAGTGGTGTTGAAAACACTGGTTGAGAAGGAGAAGAATCATCTCATAGAGAAGACCGGGAGCAAAATAAGATCGATGGTATATAAATGACAACAAGTTTAAAGACTTACAGCATGAGGAAGAGGCTTTAGAAATGAGGAGCGACACGGTTAAAAAGGGTGTCGACAGGGCTCCACATCGGTCTCTTCTCCACGCCGTGGGTTTAAAGAGAGAAGACCTTGACAAGCCTTTTATAGCAATAGTAAATTCATACACAAATATTGTTCCCGGCCATATTCGCTTGAATTTTCTTGCGGAAGCCGTGTCTAAAGGGGTTAAGGATGAAGGGGGCGTACCTTTTGTCTTCAACACGATAGCTGTTTGCGATGGGATTGCTATGAATCATGATGGCATGAAGTATTCTCTCCCGAGCAGGGAGGTGATAGCTGACTCTATTGAAATAATGCTTTCATCCCACATGTTTGACGCTGCAGTCTTCATAGCGTCGTGTGACAAGATAGTGCCTGGGCATCTTCTAGCGGCTGCGAGGCTGAACATTCCTTCAATATTTGTCACTGGGGGGCCAATGTACCCTGGGGTTTTCAGGGGGAGGAGGGTTGACTTAGTATCAGTTTTCGAAGCACTTGGGGAATACCATGAGGGGAGAATGGGGCTGGAGGATCTGAGAGAGTTTGAGGAGGCTGCTTGCCCGGGTGCAGGAAGCTGCGCAGGCCTGTTCACAGCCAACACCATGGCATGCCTAGTGGAGGCTATGGGCCTGTCTCTCCCAGGGATGGCTGCAACCCATTCTCTTGACGCTAATAAGGAAAGGCTTGCACACGAGTCCGGTAGAAGAATACTGGGGCTTTGGAAAGAGGGAGTCAAGTTTAAGGATATAGTTAAGCCTGAAAGCCTGATTAATGCTATAATCGTCGACAACGCGATGGGCGGATCCACCAACACTGTGCTCCACATAAGTGCCCTAGCAAAGGAGGCTGGCTACGACCTTCCCTTAAGAATGTTCGACGAGGTGAGCAGGAGGATACCGACACTCACCCTTATAAGACCCTCGGGTGAAGGCTTGATGATCGACTTTTACAATGCTGGCGGAGTGCCGTCGCTCATGAAAATACTTAGAAAGCATCTCCACCTAGATGTGATGACTGTGACTGGGAAGCGTCTCAGAGAGCTGGTCGAAGAGTTTCCTGATCCAAAGGGCTCGTTCATACGTTCACTGGAAAACCCGTATAGGGTTGAGGGTGGCATTGCTATCCTATGGGGCTCCCTGGCTCCCGAGGGTGCTGTGATAAAGCTTGCTGGGACACCGATGCAGCTCAGAGTGTTCAAGGGCAGGGCTAGGGTCTTCAACTCCGAGGAAGAGGCGGTGAAGGCTCTTGAGAAAGAGGCTCTTGCTGATAATACTGTTGTGGTCATACGGTACGAGGGTCTGCTAGGAGGCCCCGGTATGCGTGAAATGCTCATGCCAACCTCACTCATAGTTGGCAGAAACCTTGTTGAGAAGACTGCTCTGGTTACTGACGGCAGGTTCTCAGGCGGGACGAAGGGGATTGCCATAGGACATGTTTCACCAGAGGCTTTCATGGGAGGGCCAATAGCCCTTGTGAAGGATGGAGACGAGATCCTTATAGATGTGCCTAAGAGAAGACTGGACCTGCTGGTTGACAGTGCTGAGCTTGAAGAAAGAAGGAGAAGATGGGTTCCTCAGGCTCAGAGGCTTGAAAGCAAGTTTCTAAACAAGCTGAGGGAAAACAGGTTTCTCCTTTAACCCATGGCCCAACCGCATGTTGAGCAAGTGTCGGTTAAACTAGACCGGTTTGCAACACTGCATCTTGAGAAGGGAGAAGCATCCCTTAAAACCTGCTCGGAAACAGCTTCAAACTACCTTTTCATCTCGCATGCTCACTTCGACCATATTGAAAAGGCGAATACGCGGAGCATGGAGGCAGTATGCTCTGAGGAAACGTTTCTCCTGTCCACGCTCAGAGGGCTTAAAATCAAGCGGGCTGATTCAAACCCCTTCAATCTCTTGGATTCGGGCCATATACTCGGCTCTAAAGCAATATTTGTCGATACTGCTAACGGGGGAATACTGTACACGGGAGATGTTAATACTTCTCCGATGGAAGACCTGCCACGGCAAAAATTTCCTAAGGTTCACTCGCTGATAATAGAGTCTAACTATGGGCGTCCAAACCTGGTTTTCCCACCTAAACGTGAATTGCTGAGGGAAATTGTGGACTATGTGTATGAAGCAGTAAGGAGAAACAGGCCCCTGGTTCTAATGGGTTATCCACTCGGTAAGTCTCAGCATCTCCAAATGTTATTGGATCCTGTTCTTCAGGATATTGTAGAAACATATGTTTCACCATCGATAGCCGGCTACAATGAGATATACAGCCTTTTCTCAATTAAAATAGGCGAGAAGAAAGTTTTCTCCTCCCAATCCTCCGAGTTGCCTAAGGACTGTTGCTGGGCGCTTTACTATCCTAATATTTCTGGCAGAAACGCTTTCCTTCAAATGCTTAAGAGAAAATACGGTGCGGTGTTAATCAGCTTCTCCGGCAGGTCGCTTCTCAGCGATTACAGGATGCTTGGAGTCGACAAGGCTTTTCCACTCAGCGACCATGCTGATTTCAACGGTCTGTTGGAAGTGGTTAGGGAAACAGTTCCTGAGAAGGTTTTCACAGTTCACGGATTCTCCAGAGAATTCTCGGAGGAGCTTAGAAAACTAGGTTACGATGCGCATGCTCTTAACCTTAAGAAAGACGCCTGCAGCATTCTTCTTTAATCCTCTAATGTTTGCGTGTGAATATCACGAACTCGTCTGCATACCCGATTTTAACAACGCGGTCTCTTGTAGCAACCCTCCTGTTAACCAGCCATAACCGTTCTGTTTCGAAACCTGTTTCCCCTGCTATCTGTGAAAAAATTTTCTCGGACTTCACGACCCCCGTGGGGAAAACTCCTTGTGCTATGACGAATACTCCGACTCCTCCCCTCTTGAGCACGCGATACAGTTCTGAAAGCACCTTGCGAATATCTTGGAAGTAGGCTTTAGCTATCGCAGGCAGGTTTTCATCTTCTTCAAAAACCTCATTGTTTTTAACCGAATCCCCTATGTACGATCTCAGCATCGGCTCAGACCCTTTGAAGAAAAGATCGTTTTCAACGCTGTAAACCTTGGTGTACTCAATCTTATTCAAATAAGGTGGTGAAGTTATCACCGCGTCAAACATCTCTTCCCCTAAGAATCTTAGGTTTCTAGAATCTGCCTTAATAGTGGTTGTAGACGACTTAAGTGTTTTCAGGCTTTCTAAATCCTTAAGCATTCGCCTAATCCTGTTTTTATAGAATTTTCTGAAGGGTGGAGTATTTCTATCCTTAACTATCCTCAGGAGTCCTCCGTCCTTAACTATGTAGGATGCTTTGATGGCGGCACTCATGAGGCCGAGCTTGAAAAAGCCTCTTGAGGTCTCATCCTCTATGTTTTCAACAACCCCTCTGAAAAACAGGATGTCCTCTAACACATGCCTCGGAAAAGCCCTCCGCACAAACCTGCCTGTCTCGCTCAGGCTCTGCCGCTTAAACCTCTCTGAGAAAACCCTGTTTGAAACATTCTTAAGAACGTTAACGTCGTAATCTGCTGTCTTAACCTTGGACACGAATACTGGAAGCTCAGCCACATCTACGCCCACCGTGTTTATTCCAAGCTCCTTCCCAGTAAGCTGAGTTGTCCCAACCCCGCAAAACGGGTCTAAGACCCATGAATCCTTCTTAAGCCCTAAGTATCTGGTTACGAGCAGCACTAAGTCGCGTGAAAAACCCTCCTTATAGTAGAACCAGTTATGTATAGGTGTATGCTTGTTGGGCGTGAAGGTGACAAGCCTCCCTAATTCAAGCCTCTCTTCAATCATCATGATGAGTATTCCTTTTTCAGCCTCAGAATGTTAGCCAGCCTCATGGTTTTTAAATTTTCGGAGAATGCCTCTGAAGCAAGTCTGTATAACCCTTATTAGCCAGTTTCAAAGGTTATCTGGATAGGATGTCTGAGAACGGTGTTGATGAAGGTATATATCGCAGTCGCTTAGGGCCGGCTTTCTCAGAGGCTACGAAGTATACATCAAGTATTAGAGAGGACATATGGATATTTAATGAGGACATAGAATGTACGGTTGCACATGACTTCATGCTTATGAAGCAGGGGTACATGTCTGAAGAGCAGTTTAGGAAGATACTTGCCGCGATTAAAAAACTAAGAGATGAAGAAAAGTTAAACCAGCTTAGTGTTGAGAAATACGAGGATGTGCATGAGCTCATAGAGTCGTTCATAGTGAAAGAAACAGGTATAGAGGTCGGCGGCTTGATTCACACAGCGCGTTCTAGGAATGACCAAGTTGTGACTGCAGTAAGGTTGAAAACGAGAAGGGAGCTTCTAAAAATCTTGAGGGGGATAGTTGAGCTAGAGGAAGTGCTTCTTAAAAAGGCTGGTGAAAGCATTAACCTCCTCTTCCCGTTCTACACTCACCTGCAGCAGGCGCAGGCCGCTCCTCTCTCTCACTATTTCCTAGGGTACTTTGACGCTTTGCTAAGGGATTTCAACAGGCTATCTGAATCATTAAAAAGAGTTAATCTTAATCCTCTTGGAAGCGTTGCAATAGTTGGCACCTCCCTAAAAATAGATCGAGGAATCACGACGGAACTACTGGGGTTCGACGGTCTTGTAGAAAACTCTTTTGACGCAGTATCCTCTAGAGACTTCGCGCTTGAAGTGGTTTCAAACCTTAACATTCTCATGCTTAACCTAAGCAGAATCATGGAGGACTTCGTAATATGGCTTTCCTCAGAATTCGGGTTCTTCACATTGCCCGATGAGCTGGCATTTCCTTCAAGCGCTATGCCAAATAAGAAGAATCCCTGTATGCTTGAGCTGGCTCGTGCAAGGTCTGGGAGGGTTTTCTCAAGCCTTGCTTGGCTCACAATGGTTTGTAAGGCAGTGCCCAGCGGCTACGTCAGGGACCTTCAGGAGACCAAGCCTCCTCTTATTGAGGCTATTAAAACAGCTGAAGAAACGATTAAGATTGTTAAGATGCTGGTGGAGAACCTAAGGGAGAACCGTGAGAAGATTAAGTCTTCTATTGAACCGAGCATCATAGCGCTGGATATTGCTGAGAGAATTGTTGAAGAAGCAAAAGTCCCGTTTAGGCTTGCTCATAAACTGGTTGGGGAAATGGTGAAACACAGCGTTAAGAAGAATAGGGAGTTGAGGAGCTTGGAGAAGGAGGAGTTGAAAGATATTTCTCTAAGTATACTTGGCAGGGATATGAGTCTCCTCCTAATTGAAATCTTGAAAAAAGATGAGAAGGCTTTGGTTTCACTAAGAGCCTCAACTGGTGCAGGCTCATCGGAGAAGGATAAGGAGATGCTTTCAAGTAGGGAGATGCTTCTAAAGGAGTGTCGTTCTAAGCTGGATGCGATGGTTCGGAAAGATAGTGATGCTAGAAGGCTTCTTGAAGATTCTGTCAGCAGGTTTATGCGAGGCTTTTCTTTTGCTTTGCCTTAAGTAAGGGCTGATTAAAACAGTGTTTTAGCATCAAAAACTGTTTTTCAGGTGTTAAAGAGGTTGTTTAATATCCGGATAATAATGGTTGACAATCGTCGTTAGCGTTATATACTAATGTCGAGATAAAAGAATAAAAGCCACCCTGAGACTTTCCTCCGTAGGTTGCTAATTAGAAAGGAGAAGATAATCGGCCTCCAGGTTTACGATAGGAAGGGCCGGTTCGTCGGCACTGTGAAGGATATAGGCTTCGTCCTAGGTGAAAACCTAGTTGGGATAGTTGTCGTGGGAAGAGACAACCGTGAAATGGAGTTTATTTGGAGCGAGGTTGAGGCTGCTGAAGACATAGTTATTTTAAAGAAGGAAGTCACTATTCCAGTCACCGCCCCCGTGCCTAAGAAGACTGCTGTCGAGACACATGAGGAAGCAAAGGCTCCTGCCAAGGAACAGTTAGCAACGAGTCCTCCAGCCCCAGTGGAGAAGCCTCAACCACTTGCAATGGCTAGGGAGACAGAGGTTCAAGTAGCTTCTAAAAGCGGGATCGGCGGGGTTTCAGAACTGCAGCCTTCTTTCAAGGAGCCGGCTGATTACGGTAGTGTTTCATTAGATCAGGCTGAGGCTGCAAGCCCAGAATTCCAACCGGGATTAGAGGAACCTGAGAAAACAGAGGAGGAGACTGTTTCAACCACTAAAACATGTCCTAAATGCGGAGCTATAAACAATGCTCGCTACAAGTTCTGCTTCAGATGTGGAACTAGACTGCCTGCTTAAGTTAAGGGTTCTTTAAGAACTATTCCCCGACCTCTTTCTATCTCAAACCTGTATATAGTGGGGTTAACAGCGGTCCAACGCATCTTCCTGATGAACATTGTCCTTATAATCGAGTTCCCTGCTCTCGATAGTGAAAGTATTATTACTCCTGACGCTAGGAATTCTTCAACACCATACCTGCTCATAGCGTTCTCCCCCGTAGGAACCTCAGATGTTATCAGCGTTGTTACCCCTAAGCGTTCTTCAATCGAGAAGATGAGGCTTCTAATATATTCCCTCACCCAGGCGACTTCGCTTGAATAAGTTGTTACAAGTGGTGCTATCGGATCTATGACAAGCCTCTTAGCGCCTATCTCCTTCTTCTTCTTATCCAGTTCATCTATTATGCTGTTAACTATTGTATCCATCTCTCTCCCCCACATTTTAGAAGTGAAGTATCTTCTAACAGGAAGTATTGCTAATTTCCTAGATTCTAGGAGAGGCTGAAGATCCCAGCCGAAGTTTCTAACGTCCCTTATCAGTATCTCTGGTCTTTCATCTATCGTCACGTAAACACCCGGCTCATTGTTTTTCGCGCCATGTATTAGATATTGTAGGCTGAAAATTGTTTTCCCGGTCCCCGCCTCCCCCGCCAGCAGGTATGTCTTTCCTGTTTCAAAACCTCCTTCGAGAACCTCGTCTATAGCAGGGTTTCCGGTGGAAACTTTTCTAACATAGGAAATCCCTCTGCGGGGGGTCCCGCAAGAAGGGCAGAACTTGTATTCTTGGCTTAAGGGGCGTCCACACACTGGGCATGAGTACTTGCTAACCGCTTCTCTCCGCTGCAACTGTAAGAACTTCATTACCTGTGGGTTTATAAATAGTTATCGGGCATGTTTTTTAATGGCTTTACTTGTTTCTAACCATGAAATAGTTTATCAATCCGCCTGATTCTATTATCTTCATCATGAATTCCGGCATTTTATCGCAAGAAAACTCTTCATTTGTGGTAAGGCTCTTTAAAACCCCCTTTGCTAAATCAAGTTCAGCCTCATCCTCATCCCTGATTCTGCCAAACCTATTCTTCTCTTTTAGGACTAACACTGGCAATCCCAAGTTTATGGAATTCCTGTAGAATATTCTCGCAAAGGATTTCGCAACTATCGCCTTAACGTTTGAATTCTTCAAAGCTATTACTGCATGTTCTCTTGAGCTTCCTAGACCGAAGTTTTCTCCTCCAACAATTATCGCTCCCTCCATCGCCTTTACCTTAAATTCAGGATAATAGTCTTCAAACACGTGTTTCGCAAGGGTCGACGCGTCATGCGTCGTCAAGTATCTTGCAGGTATTATTATATCCGTATCTATGTTGTCGCCAAGCTTGATAATTTTTCCCTGAACCCTCATTATAGATACCTCCTAGGGTCACTTATCTTTCCTTCAAGTGCTGACGCTACAACTGTCGCTGGAGACGCTAGGAAAACCTTACTTTCCTTATCGCCCATCCTTCCAATGAAGTTCCTGTTGCTGCTTGAAACCGCTACCTCCCCCTTCGCGAGAACTCCTCTGGACATGCCTAAGCACGCGCCGCAGGTTGGAGAAGTCACTACGCCGCCTGCCCTCATAATCTCTTCGATGATTCCCATCTTCAAAGCTTCTACGTATACTCTTACTGAAGCAGGGCTAACCACTAGCCTCACATTTGAAGCAATTCTTCTACCCTTAAGCATTTTAAAGGCCACCGTAAGGTCGTCAAGCCTCCCATTTGTGCAAGAGCCTAGGAAAGCCTGATCTATTTCTAAACCTTCAACCTCTCTAACAGGCTTAACATTGTCCACACTATGGGGAACGCTTACTACTGGTTCTAGCTCTGAAACATCTATCTCGATTTTCTCGAGATCCGAATCTGGGTCGCTTACAACATCCATAAACTCCGTCTGCTTGTTAAAGCTTTCAGCATAATCCCTGCTTTTAGAATCCGTTTGGACAATCCCTGTTTTAGCACCCATTTCAACTGAAAGATTCGTTAAAGTAAGGCGCTCCGATAAGGAAAGCCTTCTTATTGTCTCGCCAGCGTATTCAACAGTCTTATATGTTGCACCATTAGCTCCAACGGTTCCAACAGTCTTCAAAGCAAGGTCCTTAGCGAACACTCCTTTCCTAAACTCTCCTTTAACTTCTATAAGCATGGTTTCCGGGACTCTAAGCCATATTTCGCCAGTTGCCAGAACAATCGCAGCATCCGTTGAACCAACACCTATCCCAACAGCACCAGTGGCTCCTGCTGTGCAAGTATGGCTGTCCACACCAATTATTAGAGACCCCGGTATGTCAAAGCCTTCCTCGAAAAGAACCTGGTGAGCAATACCGCCTCTCCCTACTTCAAAAAAGTTACTTATACCGTACTTTCTAACGAAGTTTCTCATTGTCTTCATCTGGCTTGCAAGCTCAATAGTGCTCGGAGGGACATCGTGATCGAAGATTACGACAACCCTATTTGGATCCCAGACTTTGCCAGATATTTTTTCAAACTCTTCTACCGCTAATGGTCCAGTTACTTCATGAAGCATTAGGAAATCTACTTTAGCCTCGATTATCTCTCCTACTTCAACACTTTTTTTATCTGTCTTCTTGGAAAAAACTTTTTGGATCGCTGTTAAGCCGCTCATTTACCACTTACTCTCCTGATTTGAATAAGCCTGTTTGCCCCGTTTAGTATTGCGTATACTCCTGCCAAAACAATATCGTCACTGAAGCCTTTCGCAGTAACGCTTCTTCCTTCCTCATCTGACACTCTTACGGTGACCTCTGCAAGTGCATCCGTACCTCCAGTGATTGCCTCCAGCCTGAAGCTTTCAAGCTTCAACTTTATTAGGTCACCTAGAAGCCTGCTTACAGCTTTCATCGAAGCATCTATCGGGCCGACTCCGAATTCAGCTCCTCTCCAAGCCTGTTCTCCCTGCCTTATTTTAATCGTTGCTGTTGGCGTTATGTTTAAGCCTGTTACAACCATCAACTCATCTAATTCAACACGATCCTTTTCACTGACTCCGTAACCCACTACGCTTTCAGCTATGGAAGCTAATTCAGCATCAGTAACCTTTTTACCCTTATCCCCAAGATCCTTAACTATCTTCAGTATCTTCCTAAGCTCCTCCTCGTTAAGCCTATACCCCATCTCCATTAACTGTGCGGAAATACCATGTATGCCCGCATGTTTTCCCGCCACTAGTCTTCTCTTGGCTCCAACAAACTCGGGGTCTATCGGTTCATATGTCTCTGGGGAGGAGATTATACCGTGAGTATGAATCCCGCTTTCATGTGAAAAAGCATTCTCTCCCACTATGGGCTTATTCACAGGTATCGTTATGCCAGTTATAGAAGATATTAGCCTAGACGTATTGTATATTTCTTTGAAGTTTATACCTGTTTCAACACCGTACAAGACTTTTAAAGAAACCGCTACCTCCTCTAAACTAGCGTTTCCAGTTCTCTCACCCAACCCGTTGACAGTCACGTGTGCTTCAACAGCGCCCCCCTCAATTCCTGCAAGAGTGTTTGCAACCGCTAAACCCATATCGTTATGGCAATGCACTGCGATAGGAATCCTAACTGCCTCATGCACTCTACCAACTATACTTCTCATCGCGAAGGGCGTTGCCACGCCGACAGTATCAGGAATATCTATTATGCTTGCCCCTGCTTCTTCAACCGCCTTGTAAAACTCTACTAGGAAGTCTAGGCTTGTTCTAGTAGCATCCTCAGCTGAAAACTCTATTTTGACACCGTATGATTTCGCAAGCTCAATAGCATCAATAGCCCTCTTAACTGCTTCTTCTCTACTGATTTGAAGCTTCTTCTTAAGATGAATGTCTGAGGTGGCTATGAAGAGATGTATCCTCTGGACACCTGTTGAAGCAGCCTTTTCAATATCCTGCTTTGATGACCGTGCTAAAGCAGCTATTTCAGCATTCAAGCCTTCTTTAACTATCATTTTAACAGCCTCCTCCTCTCCTGGCGAGGTTATTGGGAAACCTGCCTCTATAACAGGTACTCCAAGCATGTCAAGCTGATGAGCAATCTTAAGCTTGTCCAAAGATGTGAGTGCTACTCCTGGAGTCTGTTCACCGTCTCTGAGGGTAGTGTCGAAAAGCACTACTTTGTCAGGTATTCTAAATTCAGTAAGGTATCCTCTCCAAACCATCGGATTTCCCTCCTAAAACATGTTTAAAAGAATATTGTTTTTCAACAATTTCTGCTAGAGGTGCTACTGTCTCTGAAACGCAGGTAGTCTCGCCCCCTTTTAGCATTATGACTTGTGTACACGCGACACACCTCCTAGGTTGACCCCTCAGACAGGTACTATATTAACTTTTACAGTTTTTAACCGCTAAAGGCTACCAGGAACTCTTCTAAACCGTTTCTAATCATAACTATCCCAAACGCTACTATTATCAAGTTAAATATTTTCGCAATAAGTTTAGAAGGAGTTCTCCCAATGCTCTCCATGATTTTCTCACCATTTGCAAGGATCACGTATGCTAAGACCGAGTTTAGAATAATTATGAGTATGCACATTAACAGGTTGTAAGGCGGATTTGATATTATGATGACAGTGGATATGCTTCCTGGTCCTGCGAGAAGAGGCGTCGCCAAGGGGAAGACAGATATCTCCTCAAGCCTCTCTCCCTTTATCTCACTCTCCTCCCCGACAAGTATGTATTTTAAGGATATTGCTACAAGAATAATCCCTGAAGCTATGTAGAAATCTGACAGCCTTATTCCGAGAAAATCAAATATTATCGACCCCAATAGGGCAAAAAAGATTAATACTGCTGTCGCCGCCATTACTGATTCGCCGATTATTTTCCTCCTCCTCTCACTCGGAACCGATTCTAGAAAAATATGGAAAACAGGAACATTTCCAATAGAGTCAAGTATTGCAAACAATAGGATGAAGGCTTTCACGAAGCTTTCCGCCTCAACCATCAGGTCTGGACCCAAACTTAACCATCATAGACATGTATGCCCTTTCTTATTTATTTTCATTGAAAACCGGGATAAGCTTAAGGCTGCCACATTTAGTGCAGATTAACCCTATTCCCCTGCCACTTAGGATCCTGATAATACAGCTGCGACCAGGTATCAGAAAATCCTTGCATTTACTACACCTGAAATATCTCCTTAACACGGTTTTACTCCTGAGGTTGAATCTTTCAGCAATCCTCCAAGCAAGCCTTACATACGACTCTGCGTCATCCATATTAACGCTGGCCGTGTCTAAAGCCAATTTTAACAGGATGTCTATTCTCTCCCTCGCAATGCTCACCGCCTTCTTCTTTACCATTAAACGCTTTAAGAAGCAAATAACAGTGAGTTATTAGGGTTTATGCGGCGTCCGGGATTTGAACCCGGGATTCCCAGCTTGGAAGGCTGGTGTCCTAACCAGACTAGACCAACGCCGCGGTAGTCTTGAATAGCGACTGGTGGAATAAAAGTTTTATTTCAAAAAGCTTTTTTGAGCCGTGTTGCTGAGCAAAGGCTATGTGGCTTTGGAAGGCTATTGCTGTTTAACCAGAATAAGTTGCTAGTCCTTTCTTTTTCTCCTGTCTATAAGACAGTAATTATTCATCCCATATTCTAGAGTATCTGCATCTGTGAAACCCGTTTTTCTACATATTGCCCTAAGTGTTTTGGCATCCATCAGGAAGTAGAATCTTTTATGCGTCCCCCAGCTTATTAGAAAATAGTTTTCATCTGTCTTCTCGGTTTTACTTAGAAACCTTTTATTTCTAAGTATTTTTATCGACCATGAGGAGACAAGCATCCAACCATCGTCTTCTAAAACCCTGTTCATCTCCATCAAGGCTTTCTCCGCCTCCTTCTCCTTCAAATGGTGTATAACTGCTATACATACTATGCCGTTGAAAACCCTGCTTCTAAAAGGGAGATGTGTTAACGCGTATTGCACATGGTGCACATTTTTTCTCCAAGTGTTTTTCAAACATTGCTTAAGCATTTTCCTCGAAATATCTCCTGCGATTAAAGTATTCCTCTGACTAAAAACATTCAAGTTTCTGCAGTTTCCACAGCCATTGTCAAGTATCTGCTTAGACTTGGTTGCGGCCCCTCTGTTAACCAGTGTTTTTAGTAAACAGTCTGGTTTAATCCTTGTCCTGTCGAACTCCTCAGATATCGCGTCATAGAGGTTAACAATTTTTTTCTGGTAGTCGTATGCCATCTGTAGTCTTACTTCTGCGAGAGGTTATAAGCTTGAAAGTTGGCCTGTCTCCAAGCGTTTTGGACATGTTTATAAGCTGCCTCTCGAAGAATCTTGAATTAAGAAGGGAAAAACATGGTTAGAAAGAAAGTAGAGGAGGAAGGCGAGGAGGAGGAAATCAAGGAAGTAAAAGTCTTTGAATCCGTGGAGGATATACCTGGCATAGGGCCCTCAACTGCTGCTAAGCTTAGGGAGCTAGGTTACACTACTGTTGAAGCATTGGCGACAGCTACTGTTAACGAGCTTGTTGGAGGAGGGATTCCTGATAAGACTGCTGCCAAGATCATCTCCTTGGCAAGGAGCAGTTTCGAGGTTAAATTCATCTCTGCACTGGATATTCTTAAGCAACGGGAGCATATTCGGAAGCTTACTACAGGAAGCAAAAAGCTGGATTCTCTTTTAGGAGGAGGTTTAGAGACAATGACCATAACCGAGTTTTTCGGGGAATATGGTACGGGAAAATCTCAAATAAGCCATCAGCTGGCTGTTAACGTTCAGCTACCTGCGGAGAAAGGAGGGTTGAACGGTAATGCTATTTACGTTGACACTGAAAACAGTTTCAGGCCGGAACGCATTGTGGCGATGGCGAAATTCCTAAACTTAGATCCAATGAAGACTGTTGAAAACATTACTGTGGCTGAAGCTTTTAATTCGGATCACCAGATCCTTATAGTTGAGCGTTTAGACGAGATTGTAAAAAGCAGAAATGTGAAGCTGATCATAGTGGATTCTTTGACAACTCATTTCAGAAGCGAGTATCTTGGTCGGGAGAGCCTTGTTAAGAGGCAGCAGAAGCTTAATGCTCATCTCCATAGGCTTGAACGTCTTTCAAAGGCCTTCAACCTTGCCATCCTAGTTACAAACCAAGTTATGGCTAAGCCGGATGAGATCTTCGGCTTGGGCGCATATCCGATAGGCGGCCATATTCTTGCACATAGAAGCCATACCAGAGTATACCTGCGTAAAGCTAGGGGTGAACAGGGTTTACGTGTTGCTCGTTTAATAGTTAGCTTAGACAGGCCTGAAGGAGAATGCTTGTTCAAGATTACTGAAAACGGTATAATTGATGTGGAGGAAGAAGCCTACGGTAACGAGTAATTAAGGCTCCAGTCTAAACCTATCCCTAGGATATAGCATTGCCTCCCTTATATTGTCAAGCTTTAAAATACTCATCAAAAGTCTTTCAAGACCTACGCCCCACCCTGCGTGGGGAGGCATACCGTATCCGAAAGCCTTAAGGTGATAGGAGAAGTCGCTTGGATTAAGCTTCTTTTCAATTAACTGTTTGATAAGCCTCTCCTTGTTTTCCTCCCTGGTTCCCCCAGAGCCTAATTCCAATGATCCATGGTTCAGGTCGAAGGATTCAGAAGTACCATTATCATTCATCTTTATGTAGAATGGCTTAATCTTGCTTGGCCAATGCGTTATGAAATAATATTCTTCTCTTAACTCCTCTAGATTCCTTAGCTCTTCGCTTCCAATATCATCTCCAAAATTCACTTTTACATCTTTTTCATTAAGCTTGGAAACAATCTCTTCATATCTAAACCTCTTTAAAGGAATCTGTGGCTTAGATATTTTTAAATCCAATCTATCTAAATCATCCCTACATTTTTCAAAAATTTTCTCATACACATAAGATATCATTTTCTCACAGATTGACATAACGTCATGCATATTTGCAAATGCTACTTCAATATCTATTGAAGTAAACTCGTTTAAGTGCTTAGTAGTGTTAAATGGTTCTGCTCTGAAAAACGTACCTATTTCAAATACTCTTTCGAAACTTATGACCATCTGTTCTTTGAAAAGCTGAGGACTCTGTGCAAGATAGGCCACTCTATCAAAATAGGGTATAGGGAATAAGGCTGCTCCCCCTTCTGTTGCAGAAGCTATAATTCTAGGCGTGATTATTTCAACGAAATCGTTTTCATGGAAGAAGTCTCTTAAGATTCCTAGAAGAGCACTTTTAACTATAAAGATGCTTCTGACCCTCGGCCTGAAAGCATCAAGAGGCCTTGCGTCTAGCCTGATATCTAGGTTACTCTTTATTCGCTCCGTAGGGTCTAGGGGCAATGGGTGTTCAGAAGTGTTTAAGATCTTTATTTCGACAGGGTCTATCTCTAAACCTCGAGGAGCCTGAGGTGTCTTTTTTACTCTCCCGCTAACTTCTATTACATCATTAAGCTTTATACTGTCCAACGCGGTTTCAACATTAGGGTCAGACTTGTTTTTAACCCACGTTACCTGTACTCTTCCCCAGCGGTCAGCCAGAATAATGAACTTTACTCCGCCGAGGTCTCTTCTGTCAAGCGCCCACCCGTAAACCTTAATTATCTTACCCTCGTCCCCAGGCGATATGTCAATACTTCTTTTTCTTTCTTCAAGCATTTTTCATCATTTTCATGAAGCTTGGATCCTAACGTTTATGCCCAGCCTTTTAGCAAGCTTCTCGAGCAACTGGAGATGTTTCTCACTCAGCCCCTTCCCCTCTATTAACAGTTTAAACTCAGTCATGTTGCCGGGCAACCATACTTTACTCAACTCAACTATCCTAAAGGGGTATACTAGTTCTTCAAGCTTTCTCTTCTGGTCTTTCCTATAGTCCACTACAATGACTTTTTCACTGCCTATTTCACTTCTAAGCCTTTTAACAAGCTCCTCTCTATCCCTTATTATTCTAACCCCCTCATTATTGCTTAAAATTAGTAAAATATCCCCCTCTCTATACGCTTTTCTAAACTCAATCTTATCGAGTTCACGTACCCTGCTGGATTCCTCCAGCATGATTCTGGATACGGTTAGGTCAAGAGCGTCGTTCTTACCACTATCTATAAGCTCTTTACACTTTTGACATAGGCTCCCGCTTTTTGCACAGAAATCGCAGAAGGGTATTTTCATATGCTATCTTGGAGCCTATTAAACACTTTTTAAACCTTCTCCCATTACCAAGCTGCTTGCATGTTTAACAGCCGCCTATGGTATCGGATGGTTAATCGTAGCCTAAAGTAAACCTTTTAAACACTCTGTTAGAGTAGGGTGCCGGTATGAAGATAAGTGACCCTGTGCTGATTGAAATCGTTAAGAACCGGAGGCTTCGCTTCATGGTATGTAGGAGCTGCGGTGCTAGGAATGCTATTGCGGCGAAGAAATGTAGGAAATGTCACAGTAAAAACCTGAGACCTAAGAGAACTGAGAGAAGGGCTAAGAAAGGATAGAGGAATAAAGTTTATTCGAGTCTAAATGAAATAGAAAAGAATATAAAAGAGGCCTATTACAGATAAGACGGGCCGGTCGTTCAGATGGTTAGGACGCTGCCCTCACACGGCAGAGGTCGCCGGTTCGAATATAAATATATAAAACTTGTCGAAAATCCGGCCCGGCCCATCCTAATGGTTTAAACAGCTATATGAAGACCTTTATAATATGTGGGATCTACCCTTAGAAAATCAGGCTTCTCAGCTTTTTTTACAATTGCCTGTGTAATCTACTTTGATAAGTTTGATCATGCCATAAGAAGTTAAATAGTGTAGCTATCTCCAATTTTTGGTGCTATTGCGTTAAGACCTAAATTATTTCTAGCGTATTTTGCGAGGTTCTCACAATTATCCGGCTCTCCATGAACTATGAAAGTCTTCTCAGCATTAATCTTCTTCAAAAGCTCTTCAAGCTGGGTCTTACCACTATGCGAGGACAATTCGAAATGTTTTATCTCAGCCTTGACCTTAACCAGTTTACCGTCAAGCGTTATCAGTTTCTTCTCAAGCAGAAGTCTCCCAGGAGTTCCTTCAACCTGGTAGCTGACTAACGCTATAAGGTTTTTATCAGATTTCCCTACTTCCTTCAAGTAGAAGTTTACAGGGCCTCCTTGAAGCATTCCTGCAGGAGTTACGATTACACCCGGCCTCTTTAAAGCCTGCTCTCGTTGTCGCTGAACGTTTATCCATTTTACTTGTCCCGCTGCCTTCTCAAGTAGATCTGGTTCAGACAACCATTCTTGAAAGTTAAACAGTATTTCAGTCACCGTCCTAGCCATGCCATCGTAGTAAACATCATATGGAAAATTATATTTAGCAAGTATTGTTATTACTTCCTGTGACCTTCCAAGTCCGAAGGCTGGTACAAGCACTATACCGTTTCGTTCAACAACTTCTTTAAGCTTATTTACAAACTTTTTCTCAACTTCCTCCCTTAAAGGATGATTCTTATTTGCATAAGTGCTCTCAACTATCGCTATATCTATCGGGGGGTAGTCTACATCAGCTCCTTTAAGCAAGGTTGTTCCTATAGTGTTAATGTCTCCGGTGTAAAGAATTCTTCGGCCTTCAAGCTCGAGCATTGCCTGCCCTCCTCCGGGAGTATGGCCTGCTGATAGAAAAGTCAGCTTGAAGCCGTTTCTGGAAAATTCCTGCTGGTAATCCAGCTTCTTAGATTTTTCTATAAATCTATCTACCTCAAGAACCTCGAATGGAACCAGCTCCTTCGACACTCTGATGAAATCTAGAAGTATGAGTTTCGCTAAAGGTGCTGTTAAACTAGTTAAGAATGATTCTCTCTCTCCACCTATGAAAAATATGGGTGCCGCCCCCACATGATCTAAATGAGCATGTGTTATAACTATCTCATCCACCTCTTTAGGGGGGATATGCATGGGGTATTTTATTTTCCTCCCGGAAAGCATTACTCCTGCATCTAGTAGAAAACGTCTTTCTCTACCTGCTAAATATATGGCGGACCTTCCTACTTCACGGACACCGCCTAGAAATTTTATAAGCATGTTTTAATCCTCTTCCTGAGGGCTTATTTCCTCCCTTTATTTAAAGTTTTAATAAGAGGGGTGAAGACTTACGTAAGAGAGGTTGCTGAAAAGAGTTCTGAAAAATACGGCTGGGACTGCGGATTGCATGCTAATATGTCTACCCGGTATTGGACTGGTAGGTTCCCTTACTGGAGAGCTTTTCATAGAGTCGGCTTCTGAAACCTCTCCACTACTAGAGTTTTACCCCGAGTCACTTCTATATGTATCAGTGGCTTCCAAGGAGGGTCTAATATCTCCTCCCAAAATAACTGTTAGCAAAATCCGTATACGTGAAATGGGAGACTTGATGATCGTCAGAGGCTATTCTCAGCCTACGACTCAAAACAACCAGTATGAGTTAGCTGAGAAGCTAGTCGAGGTTGCTGAGAACTTTGGAGTAAAACTTGTCATAGGGATTGGAGGATATGCTGTTTCTCAAATAGGCGAAAAAAGAAAAACGTATCTTTCCTCATCCGACTGGAGGGTCTCAATAATCGGGGCTTCAGCGGGCTTCCTACCTCTAAGAGGAACCGTTGTCGGGGCTGCTGGCCTAGTTCCAGGTCTTGCAAGCCTGCACGGTTTGAATAGTGCCTGTATACTTGTAGAAACCAGTGGTGAAAGCCCTGATTTGATCGCTGCTAAGACTGCTTATAACAACATAATGGTTTTTCTTAAAAAATACTTTACCGAGTCTCTGTAGGTCTTTTTAAGTTTCTAAAGTCTCTTTAATGAATTCATTATATATCTCACTGACTTTTTCTGCTGCAAGACCGCTTCCTTCAATAACACCGTTTTCAGTAACCCTTATCCTGTTCATCACTATTATTACTCCAGCCTCATCATTGTACTGAACCATTTTAGGAAATACTCTCTCTATTCTCTCCGCTAGCCTCCTTAAATCAACCACTGCTTTCCTAAGCTCCATCCTCTTGACATTACTGCCGTTAAGTATCATTTTAGGTATCTTCTTACCATCCTTTAGCTCAACATCATTTAAAATCACCGAGAAAGTATCTATGTCTAAAGAAGCCAAAATACCTGAGAACTCCTCCCCGCTTTGAGTGAAGACTGTAACTTTTTTCCCTATTAGGCGATTGACTTCTGTTGTAAACCCTGTTCTCATCATTTTAACCTCATTTTTACACTACACTCCCTATTTTTAATACTTTCTGAGGCAATAAATTTACTTTAAGACATAATGTTTTTCCATGGCTGTTTTTATTGTTTAGCAAATATAGTTTTTAGAAGATGCAGCGGGAAACTATTCCAAACGTTGAAACACCTGTTAAATGTCCTAGTTGCAATTCTCCTCTGGTGGGTTCAGGAGATGAACTGGTTTGCAGTAAGTGTGGTTTAGTGATTAACGTTTTAAACAAATATGTTGCTTCTTATGATCAAAATCATACTTTTCAAGATGATTGTCGCTATGGAAGTATTATCGCAGAACACGGTTTCACTTCAAATATTTCCCGTATTCAAAGGAACCTTTTTTCTTCAACTAGGAGAAAGGAAAACGAGTTAAAATGGCTGGTAGATAAAATATGTGACAATTTCCATCTAGGTTGCTCTATAAGACTTTATTCATATAAGACTGGTCTTATTCTTTTAAATAAATTTCGCTGCAGCAACAAAAAAATTAATTTAGCAGCGATTGCCACATATTCCGTAGTTTCTGCATCAAGGTTCTATAATCTTAACATAGTTCCCCAATACAAGAAGATCCAAGCATATTTGCAGAATATAGGTTTCAAGATCAGAACTAGGGACCTGTTTCACGTAATATTTAGTGCAAGAGAAATGGGGCTTGTCGAGGCAAAATGTGAAACCAGTAAAACGATCAATGAAATAATATCCATGATGATGAAAGGCAATACTCGATTACAGAAGCTTAAACCCGAAGAAAGAACACGGTTTCTCAACAATCTCAGAATTATCTCAATAAGACTCTTCAACGATTTAAAATCTAGGCATTATTATTTCAGAGGTAAAAATCCTACGATATGTTTGGCTTCCTCCATTTACGCTGCCTCCAAGGAAGCTTCATCTATTTCAAACATTAAAAACCCTGTGACTCAGAAAGAACTGGCAGGATACATAGGATATGCTGAATACAGTGTCAGAGAAACATATGAAGAGTTATTTGGAAAGAATGCGCGTATCACTCTATAAGCCCTCTTCAAGTGTCCTGCTTACCCTGTGATTACGCTCAAAGGAAAAAAGCCCTTCCAAATCATTTACATAAGCCTTAACGTCGATTTCGATAAAACAGTTTTCTGCATAATTAATAGTGTAGTTAAAATTGACCAATATCCCGTATTCATTGAAAAATTCTCTGGTCTCGATAACTCTATTCATAAACTCCCCCGCCTCCTCTTCTAATAATTGTTTGAGGACCGTGAAATTGCCCTCCGATGAATAAACGCTTCTATCCAAAATGGTGCTAAAACTTTCAAACACGTCGCTTATAAAGGAATCCGCTAAAAAGGCTTTAGATTTTTGTTTCAGATAGTTTTCTAGGATAATACTGTCAATGAGAACCATCACATTTACCGTTAGTAAAATAATTGTGATAAGTGTTAAAGTAGTTATTGGTATCAACCAGGTTTTGATCATTTTTCAACTCCTACAGTAACATACGTAGTGTCTTCGCTGCTAATCTTAACAACCTTAATATACCGGACTTGTTCAGCCACGATGTTTGAAAAACTCTTGTTTTCGACAAGTATTCCCCCGTTTTTCCTATTAAAGAGTTCTACGGTACACCACCTGACCCCATTAGAATCGAGAAAATCTACTATCTCTTTAAGCATTTTATTAACATCATGTGAGTTCTGCTGACATATTCTAAGTACATTCACCTCTACTATTAAATCCCTTTCGACATCATCTAGCAATTCTGTCTTTGATCTTATGCCTTGTGAAACAGTGATTGTTAATAATAGTAGAAAACTGCTTAAGATTATTGCGAGAGTTCCCTCAAAATATTGCATTTATTTCACCATTTTTTAACAAAACTGATTGTAATAGATATGTTACTGAAAGTAAGAAGCATGGCTAGTCCCAATTCAATAACTAATATTAGCATTATAAAGGAGGATGTCAAGAAATCCAAAAGCTTGTCACTCATTGCTCAGTTAACATAACTCCATTGCTTAACGTTTTAATTAGATAAGTTTTCCCAGGTTCGAGCATTATCTTGTTAAATTTGTATTTTCCTTCCCCTTTAAATATGCAGGTTTTCTCAATCAGGATGTAGCATTCATAATCTTTTAGCAGAATCGAATAGTGGAATAACGGTATGCTTGGAATCGAAATAGTGAATTCTCCTCCATATTCAGCTGAAAGATCAGCATGCTTCTCAATGATCATTAAGATGCTCTCGGCTACGTTGTTTAAGAACTCTTCTCTTAAAATATTAGTTGCATGAAATACTGCAATGCTTACTGCAACTGTCAAGGATATCCATGCCATGTCTTTCAAATGTTCTTCAAGGATTTCATTCAAGCTGCTTCACTCCCTTCTTAATAAGTGGCAAGCAACTTAACCACACTTTCATAGATCTGCTTAAGCATGGGGATTATTTGGTCAGCCAAGTAGGCAATGCTTAAGCCTAGAAATATTATTGAAAGTAACATTACTAAGCTTTTCTCAAGCAGGTTACTCATTGTCAACCATCTCTACTGTAGTTATTAGTTTATTTTTCATTTTCAACTTCTAATAAAGCTCTATGATAACGGCTTATAATCACCAATGCGTTTCGATATTGGTGAATAAATATCTTGCCCGCTGAATTCAAGAATGAGGTTGATTCCCCAAGATGAGTTGCTGATAGGTGCGATACTCCAAGAGATAGATGATTTGAAGATCAATCTAAGCAAGCTTAACAGTAGAATTTTAAACTTGGAGAAAAAGTATCGTGAGTTAAACGAGTTTATAAGGGATGTGTCTAAATGAGCTGTTTTCAGCATACTTCTCTATGCGCTGATATTGGAAGAACATGGATTTGGAGCAATATTGGAAGAACCCTTTATTTGTTTTATCCCGATTACTCTGAGACAAATCCGCAGGTTATCTGCGATATTATGCATAAACTTATGTATTTTACTCCCCAAAGAGTTCTGATAAGTTTTAAGGATCATTGGTATGATGTCTGCAAAGAGTATCTTGACTCGATGAAAAAATATTCTAGGGAAGCTATGAAGGAGAAAACTGGGCTTTATAGAATGCTTTCAGAAAAATATGGTACGGCAGATCTTGATTTAAACGATGCTCGTGAAAAGCTTTCTATTCGTCCGTTTTATGGGAGTGTGTATTCAAAGTTAATACTGCAGCTTCCCCTGCCCAGTAGTTTTTTAGTCGAATGCCAGCTTCAAGAATATGAAAAAATCTTCAAAATAAGAAGCCTAGGGGAACATAATTATTTTTTAGGCCATTTATCTTATGGTGTAGATGCTAAAAAGAGCTCGTACAGGATTTCATTTAAGGTAGATGATTTTTTCTGGATTAAAAGAGAGCTTTCAACAATTCTGCATTTCATCTACTCTGAGAAAATGCTTAGAACCGGAAAGCTTAAAGATATTGTTGAATACCGGTTTGAAGCCGGTTTAAAATTTTTAAAAGTGTTAACTTCTGAAGAAATGGATGAGCCGGTTAAAAAGTCTCTTGTTGAGCATGCTGTTTACTCTTCAATGGGTCTCTCAAAAATATATCCTCTAATAAATGATGGTAATGTGCAATGTTTCTTCTTGGATGATGTGGGAAGAAAAATTTATGTTGATCATGCTTTTTTCGGAAGACTTAATACAAACCTAATTCTTAAAGAAAAGGATTTTGAGAGTCTTGTAACACTAGTAAAGAGGGAAACTGGTCTTAACCTAGATTATTCTCATCCTTCAATTAAGGCATCAATAGTTTTCAATAAGGTGTTAACGAGAGTTTCAATAGATGCTCCGCCTTTAACGCTGGGAAGAGGAGTCATAGATGTGCGGAAGCATGTGGTAAACACATTGTCATTAAGAGATCTTTTAGGATCAGAGTATTTCTCAATAGAGTCTGCAGCTTTTCTCATCTTTGCAATACTTAACCGTGCTAACATATCCATTATAGGTGAGCCCAACTCCGGTAAAACTTCTCTTCTAAACTTCTTAAGCTACTTTATGCCTTCTTGGTGGCGTATAGTACATATAGAAGATGCTCTTGAAACACTTCCGCCTAAAATCTTCAACCAGCATAGAGTAGTGTATATTGTTGACCCGTTTGAAAGCGGAGAGAAAGGCAGTACGAAAACACTTGAGATAGTTAAAGTTCTTCACAGGACTCCCTCTTACCTTATACTGGGGGAAATTCAAACAAAGGGTCATGTAAAAGCGATGTTTCACGCTATCTCTGCTGGACTGAGGGTCATGCACACTGCGCATGCATCCAGCAATATCGGGTTTATTAAAAGACTTGCGGAGGTCCACAACATTCCTCGCTTATTAATTTCTGAGCTTGATTTGATAATATTAATGAAGAAGCTTGAGTTAAATAACAGTATTAAGCGGTTTATTGGTGAAATAGTAGAAGTAAACCATGATTCTAACATAAATAAACTGTTTTCGAGGAACACCGTATTAGAGGAAATGTGTTGCCAGTCAAGTTTAAAGGGTTCAGAAATCTTTGAGAGACTTGCACGTTTAAACTGTATTGAAGAGAAATTTCTTTACGGTGAATATGAAGAGATTGAGAAGACGCTTAGAGAAAACCGTTATTCAGAGAACACGATCGTTAATAATCTTATTCAAAAAATTCATTCAAGAGTGCTTGGAAAAAGCGCGCGAGGTTCATCGGTATGAAGAGGATCAGACAACTCATAAGGGCAATTCCTTTTTCAACCTTAGTTAAAGCGTTTAGAGAAGGTGAGGAAGCGGTTTATGAGGTGATAACTCCAATTACAGCCGAAATTATTATGGCTGAATCTGCTTACAATAATTTATACAAAACAGTCTACGATGTTTCAAATAAAGACTACGGTGATATCTCCAGGCTCTTACAGTATTGCCTGAAGCAAAATCTAAACGGTAAAGATATCTGGGAGGAGTTAAATCTAGCTTTACAGAAGTATCCTGATCTACTGTCTGCAATCAACCAAGTGGTTCAAAGCAATTTAAGGCGAGCAATAGATCCTGAAAAAACACTGATGCTTTTCAGGATTCTTGAGTCAAAAGCTAGGATGAGGTATCAAGAATACACATTGAAGCTCAACTCAATAATGTCTGCTTTCTTCTTCTATGTGTTTCTTGTTCCAACGCCAATAGTACTGGTTTCAAGCCTCTTGCCGCAATATTCGTACGTCTTATTCCCCTTTTTCTTCGTTAGTAGCATGATAATGTTTAAGATATTTTTCAATAAGATAGGGAGGATTAGGAGTGTTCTACTCTGTTGAAAAAAGCATATTTGTTTCTAATAATCGGGTTTGGGATGCTTATGTTTCTAATGCCCTTTCTGAAACTTGGTTTCTACGTTGCAAACTCAATACAGCTTCTCGCTTACACTCTTATATTGACGCGAAGAAAGAAGAGTATGGGCGAAGACTTATCTGAGAAAACCAACTTAACATTAATAGGAAAGATGGCAGATTGCCCTGAGAATCTAAACTTGGAAAACTCTATCTTCAAAATTTTATCAGATACGGAGAGGAGAAAAAGTAATCCAGAGGTTTTTGAAAAAGCTATCTGCAACAACATAAATGGGCATCCGGTAGAGGAAACTCTTGATTCTTATTACGGGTTTTCGGATAAAGCAAATAGATTTTTAATGAGGCTTACATCAAGTCTTTTCACTAAGGACGCTGTATCCGCAAAAAAAATTTTGGGAAGCTACGTAGTTATATTAAGAGAGAACGAGATTTTAAAGAACGAGAGAAAGATCTTGTTCTCAGAAGCAAGGTTCAGAGCCAGAATAATGCTGATCGTCAGCGCCTCCCTAATGGGTTTTCTGTCCGCCGTAAATCCTATTCTCAATATGTCCTCTATGCTTTCACCTAACTTGGGCTTGCAACAGGATCCGTCGCAGCTTATTTCTCTATTCTTATATCTTATAAGTGTCTCAATACTCTTACACCGTTCTTTAGCCTACAAGAAGCTTGTTAAAACACTGCTTTACTCCACGGCAAGCTTTACACTGTCTTTTCTAGTTTTTAGCAATGTTATCGGCACATTCATAACACACATTTCCAATTAAAGCCATTGGTGCTTATATCAAGTTAGCGTCTTCTCAATATTGAGGTGGTGGAAATCTTGAAGATGAAATTAAAGGGGTCACAGCTCATAGAGGAAGGGTTGCTTGTAGTTTTAGCGCTAGTAATGCTGGGCGCCGTCTTCGGAGTTTCGAAGCAGATTGTGGATAACATATCTATGTTCTTTGACTCTTTAATAAAGGGGCTTGGGGATTTAGGTTACAGTTTATTCGGCTGGCTTCTGCCTCCCCAGTAATGTCTAATGGTAAGGAGAAAAAGTGGGATCCAATATACTTCATCGTCATTACCGTATTGTTGATTAGTCTAATAAAAAACACTACGGGCCTTCCAACTTTTTTAATCAATATTCCTCTGCTGCCGGTTCTGCAAGCCGTTCCTCTAGTAATGCTTTTACTTATTCCACTGTTTTTTCTAGTTTACAAGCGTCCAAAGCTTATTAACCGATTATTGCTAAACGGAAACAGTAATTATCTTATTGCAGAAACAGGTTCTTCAGAAATGGTAATGGGCGCCGTTTCGGTTCTTCTCGAAGAGAGTTCAGAAATTGTCGAGATTAGGAAGGAAGATTTCTACAGCAGATCGCGGGGTCTTATTAACGGTCTTTTGAAAGCAGGGCTCTCCATAACATGTGTAACACATATTCTTCCACCAGAGGATCGTGATGAAGCAGCTCTTCTAGCACAAATACTTGTTGTCAGTAGAAAGATAGGCCGTGAGGGCATTGATGAGGCTGCGAAAATGCTTGAAACAGACGTTGAGAAAATAAAATCCATCTACAACACGGTTTTCCCAGAGTTAAAATTGGTTAGGCTGAAGGGGAAGGATCTTGTCAAATACTTAAGAAGGATCCTAATAGACGACTCACTTTTAAGGAAAGTCGATACGGCTAACTCTGTTAAAATGCTTGCTCTTCATATGCCTGATCAAGATCTTTCTCTATTATCATCCTCTTGCAAAACGTCTGCCAGCCTATCAGAAAACAGGGGGATTGTTAACCTTGGCGTAATTGTTTTTAACGGCTCAAAAATCTTTCCATTGCAGCTTGAAGAAGATAAATTTAAGAAACACGTGGCCGTCTACGGCTCAACTGGTTCGGGTAAAACAACTACTGTAAAGCATATTCTAAAGGAGCTTGCAAGACTCGGATATTCATTCATAGTTCTAGACTGGCATAACGAATACAGACATCTGGCTGAGGAGCTTAAGGGCAAGGTTTTCTCCCCAGGCTCCTTCTCTCTTGACATACTCAATCCGATCGAGGCAAACAGTTTATCCGAGCACATCGCAATAGTTACAGATATTTTCGACCAGATATACAGTTTCACTCCCTCTCAGTCATACATGTTTAGAGAAGTGCTTCTGCAAACCTTGGTAGAGAAGGATCTTGGAATCAATTCCCCAGATCCTCTTACAGGCTTCGTAGAAACATTAGAAAGATGGAGCATTAAATCATTCTACGAGAATGAGACAAAGTTCGCATTGTTAAGAAGATTAAGACCTCTAATAACTGGTCAGAGTAGAGCGGTATTCTGCAACAGGGATCGATTAGTAAGAATTGAAGACATAATAGATGGCCATGTAGTCTTCGAACTAGGAGGCATAGTTGAAGTGGATATACGCAAATTAGTATCACTATTTATTCTAGCACTTCTCTATGAATTCAGGTTGAAAAACAAGAATACTAGATGTCACTTCACAGTAGTGGAGGAGGCACATAACATTCTCCCCTACCGGAGGCGTGACTCTCCTCCTGGGATTGCTGAAAAACTATTCTTAGAGATGAGAAAGTTCAATGAGAGCTTAATACTAGTATCCCAGTTCCCTTCACAAATCTCGCCCGAGATAGTGAAATCCACAAGCTTGAAGATATCTCACAGAATATGTGAAGGGGAGGAGTCGAGAATTCTAACAGATATAATGGGTCTGCCTCAAAAGGATTATGAGCTTCTTAAAAAAACTATGCCTGGATACGGGTTCCTAGCTGCAGAGGGTTTTTCCCAGCCTATCTTCTTCTCGATAGATCTTCATGGAAGAGAAAACTCATTTTCTCAGGATGTCTTAAGAGGAAACTAATCCAGTCCACCTTGTCCCATTCATGCTTAGCTCTATCATTATAATACTCCATAAACCTAGCGTAGAGGCTCTCAACGCTTTTCCTAGTGGTATCTAGCTGCACAATTCTTCTGTCTCCTAAATGGTGTTTCGCCATAAGATAACAGTAGTCTATAAGCTCAGATTCAACATTCCTCCTTGCTTTTTCCTCTACGTATCCTCTAATATTCTTAAGCCTAAGCCAAAGGACATCCGGTCTACATCTCAATACAACGCAGTAATTCACATATTTGGGTGGAGAAACTTCAGCAGCATAATGGCCATCTATCAAAAGCTTAACCCCTTTCTTAATATTGGTTGAAACATACTTGTACAAAGCCTTCTTCAAAATGCGTGTATCGACAATATTGGTCTTCAAAGAACGGTCATACTCAACGACAGAGCTCGTCTTAACTGCAAACCTGCCTAGGTCTAAATGGATCCATTCTCTGTTTCTCTTAACAATATGCTTGCACAAAGTTGTCTTGCCAGTACCGGGTGTGCCAGTCACCACTATGACTTCTCCTTTCATTATCAGAGGAGCTTGCACAGACATATAAAAATGCATGGTCATTAATTGAACATGATGTTTAAAGGTCTCGTTAAAACCTCTTGTATAAGCTCCTCAGCATTTCCTTTAGGGTTCATTATTCTGTTTTTCCCAACGACGCTAAGTATGTCAATATCGCCCTCCTGCAACTAATTTAGAGTTAAAAGATGGCGGTCTAAAAACGCTGTTCTAATTCAAACCATGTTAAAAAGCATTAGAAACTGAGGCAAAAGATTTATTTTCCCCTTCGGAGAGTTCTCTCCCACTCCGATACGCTCCGATGGTGTAGCCCGGTCAAGCAACACGCACCGAGAGCATACGAGCCTCTCGAGCTCGGGGCCCGGGTTCAAATCCCGGTCGGAGCATTTTTAATAATTTTTATGTTTTAAAATAATCTTGACATTCTTCTTGCATCTATCACTCCCTATTCTATTACCTCGTTTTCAGCTGTTCTGCGTACTCTAGGGCGTGAATAAAATTCTACTCTTCAAGCACGATTTATAAAATATTGTAGTCTGGTAGGTTTGAAGTAAAAAGACTGTGAGTCGTAGTGACTCACCTATAAAATTAGCATGATAAAAAATAGATCAGAAAAGGTTTCAGTAGGCTTTTTCGCCTTTCTCCTCTGTTCTAGGTCTTGCAGTTATGATGACCTCGTCAACCCCAATTATTGTCGTTGCTAATTCAACAGCAGATGTTAACCAGCTTTTAACAACTAGATACGGATCTATGACTCTATCACTTAAATCCGCCACTTCTCGTCTAACAGCGTCTATACCGTATCCCACCCCTCCCTTAGAAGAATGCTTATTGTCTAGGATGGGTATTGTTGTCAATGGCTTCATACCTGTGTTGGCTGCAAGAGTTTTAACCAGGGATTCGACACTGTCTGCAAAAGCCTCGTAAATCAGCCTTTCCTCTCCTTCTTGACTTTCAGCCTTACTTCTTATAGACTTCACCATCTCAAACAACTCTGCTCCACCGCCCACCACATACCTAGGATCCTTGTATACGCTGAGAACTGCTGAAAGAGCATGTTTCAACTCTCTCTCATACTCCTTCAAAAAATCATCATTCACACTTCTAAGCAATATTGAAACGGCTTTGGGTTCCTCGCATCCTTCCACGAAAACCATCTTCTCGTTTTCGAAAACCTCTTCTTTAACCAAATCCGCCCTCCCAAGCTTATCCTTTGTTATATCCTCCGGGTCTGAGACTATTCTTCCGTGAGTTGCTTTCTCAAGCCTCTCCATGTCAGACCTCTTAACCCTTCTAATTGCTGTGACTCCTTTCCTATACAAGTATTGCTGTGCAAGCTCATCTATACCCTTCTGGCAGAAAACCACATTGGCTCCTGATTCAACTATCTTATCAACTTTCTCCCTAATCATCTCTTCCTCTTCCTCCATGAATCTGCGTAGCTCCTCAGTTGTTTTAACCTCTATTTCAGTCGATATCTCTGTTTTCTTAACTTCCAGAGCGTAATCTATCAACGCTATCTTAGCGTCTTTAACGGTTTTACTCATATTCGGGTGGACGATTTCCTTGTCAACTATGACACCGTTAACAAGCCTTGAATTCAAAATATCGTTCCCACGTTTCCTCACTATGCTAACCCAATCTATGTCCGCATAATACCCACCATCTCTCTTCTCAATTATTCTTTCCGCCGCATCGAGAACGATTTCAGCAAGCCGCTTCCTCTCATCCTCTGACAAGAAAAACGTTATTGCTGTTTCCGCGATGTTCCTCAACTTCCCCATGTCTGAAAGATCTATAGGCTTAGCATCCTTCTCCAGCTTTTCAAGAACGTTTGTTAAAGCGTTATTGTATCCTCTAGCTATTGAAATAGGGCTTATCCCCTGCTTATACAGCTCATATGCTTTCTTAACTAGGTCGCACATTAACAGTATGAGCGAAGTAGTGCCGTCTCCAACCTCTTTCTCAAGAGCCTTAGCAGCATCAATTATTATCTTCCCAACGGGATGTTCAATATTTGCCTCGCTGAGAATTGTTACTCCTGTTTTAGTTACTGTAATATCCCCTACTGAGCCGACCAGCAGCTTGTTCAAGCCCCTAGGGCCATAGGCTGTTCTAATAACCTCTCCTATTATAAGAGAGGCCACAATATTGTTTTCATATGCCTCCTCCTTGCTTCTCCTTATAGTTGTTTCCTTAAGCACTATAGCTGGTCTCGACTGGTTATATGCCATTTCACATCACCTCAATACCCTTTTTGAAAACCACTTTTTAAAAGCTTTTCCCATTTAAGACAACATTTATTAGGGCTGTTGTCGCTCCTTCTAAGCTGCTTGGGAAAGATATACGATAGTCGGATTAAGGGTATTGCAAGGATGTTGCTGCTTAAATACGGAGACCGCTTTAAAGATGATTACTATGCAAACAAGGAGGTTTTAAAGAAGATTGCCAAGTTTAGGTCTAAGAAGCTTTTGAATAGAGTTGCCGGCTACATCACGTCAGTTAAATCCTCTGCTGGGAAGAATCAGCAGGAAGAGGTGGTTGAAGTTGGAGAAGGATGAAGTTCCACTTTTCCTGTCTGTTTCTGACTATGGCTGGTTAAGACGGACATTGAGGGAAGCAGAAGCCTATCTTAAAGAGTCTAAGAGGGCCCCTTCCCCATTGAAGCTAATATATGCAAGGCTGTCAATAATCTCCAGCAGGATGATGATTACAATGCTTTTCCCCCCGATGAGTAGGTATAGTAGCCGGGATGTTAGTGAAGAGGATTCTAACCCTGTTGAATACAGGCTTCGAAGCCTTTACGATAAGGCTCTTGAAAAGGTTGATAAGATCCAGCTTTCCGAGGATGAGGCTGTTGAAATGAGCGATTTCCTATATAATCTTTCATCGACAATCTTGGAGCAGCTTTTAAGTAAAAACTGATTAGAATGAAGCACTTAGATGGTGCATACTTAAATAGTTCTTCTCTCATTTAATTGTTTAATGATGTAAACTGACCTGCTCTGAGAGAGTTCTCGATGAGGATCATGCACCTCTCTGAAAAACTTTTTCTATGTTTCAAGCAAGTTTTTTCAAATAACTATCAACAATCATAGGTGGCAGCCCAATGTCTATCAGCATCTCTCTGAATTCCTCAAGCGTTTTACCTTTCTCCTTAAGATTTTTCTGAGCAAGCTTCCTGATCGTTTCTCCAATTTCATGTGGAAAAATTATCCATTTCTCAGTTTTCTTAACATAGTAATCAGGCTTCAAAATACTCCAAGGCTTATAATATACCGTCGCGATTTTCACATCGCTTGCTCCCTTGTCTTTAAAATGTCTACGAACCGTTTCAAGGCTTCTCCCAGTGTCAGCAACATCATCAACCACCAAGATCCTTCTTCCTGAGACATCCACGTTAACATCCTGTAGGATCCTGGGCTCACTCCCAGTCTTTTTAACATCTTCGTAGAAAGCAACTCTTATGACACCTATTTCAGTACCCTCATACTCGTCGGAGAATATTCTAAGTGGGACTAGTCCACCTCTGGAAACCCCGATTATCGCATCAGGCTTATACCCTGATTTCAAGACTTTTTCAACAAGCTCTAGGGTAAGCTGATAGAAATGCTCCCAGCTTATCACCTCAAACTCCATTCCGCCTTAACCCTTAAAGGTTTAAAATAAATGTTTTTATCAAATCTAAGAGTAGGTAGCCATATTGGAGCCTATTCATAGGATAGATTCACTAGGGTTATGCTTTGCACTACTATCAGTCGACTGTCTACCTGAGGAATGGGTTACAGTAGCGATGGAGGCAAAGAGAAATAGGCGGGTCTTCATCCAGTTTTTAAACCCAAGCTGCCTAGTAAGCGAATTAATACCTTTCCTAGTTTATAATGTTCACCAAGCCTTCAAATATGGGTATAACTTTCTTAGAGGCTTCGAACAGGAGCTTCTCATAGCACTCTACGGTAGGAGGAGCTTCCAAGAGGCTTCATCTATAATAGGAGTATCTGTTTCGCAGAAGGCGACAGTATTAGTAATCTCGGAAGAGATTGAGGAGCTTAAAGAGGCTGTGGATGCTTTGAAAGAAGGGTTTTCAAGGAAGGGTTGTCCCCTCAAGCCTTTTAGCGACGATAGGGAGTTGTTCAAATCTTTTTGGGAGGCTTTGTTTTCGAAGAATACTGGTGTTAAGACATTGGAACTAGATTATTCTCAGGTACTTAACCTTGTTAAAGAAAGGATAGCAACCGGCTATATTTAAACAGTTTTAAGCCTTCCGGTACCCCACCTGAGACCTAAAAAGATTAAAATACTGCTTTTACAATAAAATAACAGCCTTGGCGGAGTCATCGATAGTAGTAGACGTTAAAGATGTTACTAAGGATTACGTTTTGAGAAGCGGTGTTGTAAAGGCTTTGAAAGGAATTAATCTTTCGGTGAAAAGAGGAGAATACATATCTATAATGGGGCCCTCTGGAAGCGGGAAGACAACCCTCTTCAACATGATCGGGGGCTTAGACAGACCTACAAGCGGAAGTGTCCTAATAGATCAGATAGACTTGGCTAAGATGGGTGACCGTCAACTCGCATGGGTTAGAAGCAGAAAAATAGGCTATATTTTCCAAACATTCAACCTGATACCTGTTCTCTCTGCACAGGACAATGTCGCGCTTCCAATGGTTTTCCTTGGTGTTAAGAAGGGTGAGCGGCTTAAGAAGGCGGCTGAGCTTCTAAGCACGGTTGGTCTAGGAGATAGACTTACGCATAAGCCCCAGGAGCTTTCAGGCGGACAGCAGCAAAGGGTTGCGATTGCAAGAGCACTTGCCAATAATCCGTCCATAATACTTGCTGACGAGCCTACTGGAAACCTTGACCTCTCTACAGGTCTCTCAATAGTCCAGCTGCTCTACAGGCTTAAAATAGAGAGAGACACTACTGTAATATGTGCCACTCATGACCTGAAGATGGTGGATGTTTCAGATAAATTAGCTTGGCTGAGAGACGGTGTTATAGAGAGGATTGAGGAGAGGACAACAGTAACCCTGACTGCTGGAGAAATATAGGCAATAAAGCTATTTATTTGGCTTATTATCCTTTTTATATTGGAGATATGTTTTTATACTGCTTTTCAAAACCCCATCCGACCCAATATGAGCGAGGATTCTGAAGAGGAAGAGGAATGGGAGGAAGAAGAGGAAGACTGGGAAGAGGAAGAAGACTGGGAAGAAGAGGAATTAGAAGAAGAGTGGTAGACACAAAAGGGTTTTTTCTCCCATATTTTTTAAAATCCTTTTTCAGGAGCTGATACAGACTGGTTAGAGTAGCGGTAGTGGATAAGGATTCCTGCAAGCCGACTAAGTGCGGCAAACCATGCAGGAAGTATTGCCCAATAGTGAGGATAGGTCAGGAAGCCATATATTTTGCTGAAGGTGAAACCCCGCCTACAATAAACGAGTACTTGTGTAGTGGCTGCTGCATATGTGTTAAGAAATGCCCCTTTAACGCAATATCGGTTGTAAATCTCCCCGATGAGCTTGAGAAAAAGGTTTTTCACAGGTATGGGGTTAATGCCTTCAAGCTCTACGGTTTTCCATCGCTCTCGCCAGGTGCAGTCACAGGGATACTTGGGGAAAACGGAATCGGTAAATCAACAGTTCTAAAGATAATAGGTGGCTTGATTAAGCCGAATCTCGGCAGGGTTGAAGAAGAGGTTAGTGTTGACGAGGTTTTAACATCTTTAAGAGGAAACGTTTCATTCAGCTTGGTTGAAAAGATTTTCAAGAATAAGGCTAAATGCGTCTACAAGCCACAGTATCTCGATGAGATCCCTAAGCTTATTGGAGATAAGAAGGTTAGGGAAGTTCTTGAGAAGGTGGATGAGCGAGGTGTCTTTAAAGAGACTATTGAAAAACTGGATCTCGACAATTTCTTAGAGAACAAGGTTAACTCTTTAAGCGGAGGAGAATTGCAGAGGCTAGCTATTGCCGCAGCCTTCATGAGGAGAGGGGATGTATACTTGTTCGACGAGCCATCCAGCTTCCTCGATGTGAGGCAGCGTCTTAAAGTGGCTGACCTAATAACCTCTCTCAAGGAGGATAATAAGATAGTTGCAGTTGTGGAGCATGATCTTACCCTTCTCGACTACTTGGCTGACTACGTGGTGATAATGTATGGTCAACCCTCAGTATACGGCATTGTTTCGCAAGTACTCTCCGCCCGCGTCGGAATAAACTCCTACTTAGATGGTTACATAAGGCAGGAGAACATTCGCTTCAGGAAGGATGAGATAAAGTTCCATGCTCATACCCCGGTGGAAGAGGCTTTCAACATGAAAATGTTCGAATGGCCTTCAATAGAGGTTTCGCTAGGAGGCTTCAGCCTGAAGGCTGAGGGAGGCTCCATAGGCGTTGGAGAAGTCATAGGCATAGCTGGCCCAAACGGAATAGGTAAGACAACGATGCTGAAGGAGCTTCTGAAATATTTCACTGGGAACCAGTCCGTGTCTGAGGAATATCTGGTTAGAAAAATAGGCTACAAGCCGCAATATGTTTCTGGCCTGTTTACCGGGGTTGTAGGAGACCTGTTGAAGGAGGCCTACGGGGGCGATATACCTGAGATGCTTGAAAGCGAGTTGATAAAGCCTCTTAAGCTGGATAGACTTTCAGACAGGTTTGCTGAGACACTTAGCGGGGGCGAGCTTCAGGCTTTTGCGATAGCAGTAGCTCTGCTTAGAGACTCACCAATATATTTTATCGACGAGCCGTGCGCCTACCTCGATGTGGAGCAGAGGCTTGTAGTAATACGCGCGATCCGCCACACAGTTATGTCTAAGAAGGCTTCAGCATTCGTGGTTGAACACGATATTGCTGCACTAGACTTCTTCTCAGACAGGATTATACTGGTCCAGGGTGAGCCAAGTATAAGGGGGTATGCTTCCACACCTATGCGGGTTGTTGAAGGAATGAACCGCCTCCTAAGCTATCTTGATGTGACTCTTAGAAGGGAGCCTGAAAACCTTCGTCCAAGAATAAACAAGAAGGGTTCTAAGACCGATAGGCTTCAGAGGGCTCAAAGCAAGTATTATTATTAGAATACTGTGAGGGTTAAATTTTTAAACAGTGTTGATATCTGTTCTCCCAATGATTCAGACACCGGTGATAATAGTAAACTACAAGACATACTTAGAGTCGATCGGCGTAAGCTGCTTAAATATTGCTAAGGCAGCGGAACTAGTCCACAAGGATACTGGCGTACAGATAGTGGTAGCTCCTCCTGCGACAGAGATCTCAAGCATTTCCTCATCGGTTGAAATACCCGTGTTCGCCCAGCATGCTGACCCTGTGGAGCCAGGTGCACACACAGGCTCAGTGACTGTTGAAATGGTTAAGGAGGCTGGTGCAGAAGGTCTATTGATCAACCACTCAGAGAAGAGGCTTATTCTAGCAGATATTGAGACACTGATAAACAAGGCTAGGGGAAACAATCTTGTAAGCGTGCTATGCACAAATACTCCTATGGTAACCGGTGCAGGTGCAGCCTTAGGCCCGGATTTCCTAGCTATAGAACCTCCTGAGCTAATAGGAACAGGCATACCTGTCTCAAAGGCTAAGCCGGAAGTTGTTCTAGACTCAGTGAACATTGTTGGCAAGGTTAACCCGCAGGTTAAGGTGATATGTGGAGCAGGCATAACGACTGGCGAGGATGTTTACGCTGCACTTAAACTCGGTACAGTGGGAGTTCTTTTAGCAAGCGGAGTAGTTAAGGCAAAGGATCCTAAGAAGGTTCTTCAAGAAATGGCTGAGGCATGCTTAAAACTCGAGAAAAAATAACTCAAGGTTTATTATAGGTTTTCAATTGTTAGCGGGCCCGCTGGGATTTGAACCCAGGTTCTCCGGCTCCGCAGGCCTGCGCAAGGGCTAATCCTTTCGACGCCTTTATCCTGGCTTGGCCACGGGCCCATTGAACAATCTGATTATAGGTTTAAAAGCCTTCTTATTTAAACTTCTTTGAGTTTCTCGATACCGGTTATCTCGAAAACGTTTCCCATGGTTACTACGAACGCTTTTACAAGCGCCAGCCTGTCCATCTTAATATTGTTTTCCATTATCACTGGGCACTTCTCGTAGAAACTGTTGAACATGTCCGCGAGATGACGCATGTATACGGCTATGATGTTTATCGCTAGGGTTTCGTTAACCTTGTTTAAAACCCATGAGAGCTTGCCTATCTGCTTAACTAGGTTCAGCTCCTCAGGAGTATTGAAAGCAACTTCGCGAATACTGTTTAAGTTGACGCCCGCCTTCTCAAGTATTCTGCAGGCTCTTGCATAAGTATATTGTATGTATGGGGCAGTATCTCCATCCAGCCTGATAGCGTCATTTACGTCGAACACTATTATGTTATTTTTATCCGTCTTAAACAGGGAATATCTTACTGACGAGGCACTTAAACACATGCTCACGTTTCTCAACCATTCCTCGTCTCTAGAGGGGTTTCTAATCGCAGTCTCCCTGAAAACCTTTTGAAACACTATCTTAAGCAGGTCGTTAGCGTTGAAAACTATTCCTTTTCTTCCCGACATATGTACCATTCTCCTTTCTTTAAACTCTTCGACAGACGTTAACTCTCCAGCTGTTTCCCCGGATAATGCTACAACCTCGTAGAGATAAGGATAGTATTCTTTCTGAGACGGTGCTCCCAGCTTCTTAAGAGCATGCTTAACAACTTTCTGCGGGTATTCTTGCCTCTTATCGACAACCGTTATAGCTAAATCCGCTCCGGGAAAATCATACTCCTCTCCATCACCATGCGTTGTTAGAAGAGTCTTTCCATTAGGCTGTTCAACCCATTTTTTAACTTTAAACTTCTTAGGTGTTAAACCGAGCTTCCAAGCTGCGTAGGCAATATCCTTCCCCACATAGGTTGCTGTGTCATCCGACCTTACGAGAACCTCGTCTGGTGCTTTAAGCCTGCTGAACTCTTCTATGTCCCTGAGTCTTATCATTAAGCAACCCCTATTCTCACCCTCCTTCTCATGATAGACTTCGCCTCTTGCTTTCAACTCGCTAATAGTCCATTCGAATATTCCAGACCTCAAAATATCTGTCTCCCAGTTGAGCAGATCATAGTATATTCCGAATCTCCAAGCTGTTTCAAGCTGACATTCAACAACCTTTTCGGAAAAACCTCTGGCGAAATCAGCTATTTCGTTACCTCCCTCTTCTATCTTCCTTATTATCTCACTCCTCAACCTCCTAAGATTCTCATCCACGTTTATCTTTTCACTATATTCCGCATACACCTTACCGCTGTACTCGTCGAAACTAAGACCCTGAGGAGGCTGCATGGGGGTCTTCATGAAATAGTGTGCTAGGATATTTTCTGCCACTTGAGAGCCACTATCGTCAATATAATTCACAACCACAACATCATGACCTAGGAACCGGAAGAACCGGGACAGGATGTCTCCGATAACAGCATTCCTTAAGGTTCCTATGTGCAACGCCTTATTAGGATTAGAATTGGTGTGTTCAATAAGGATTCTCTTTCTCACGGTAGGAATCTTCCCGTAGTCTTCTCCCTTGGAAAGCACCTCGTTTATTATCGCTACAGAATATTTCGCAGGATCCATATGGAAATTTATGAAACCGTTCACATTACTTACATGGTCAACAACCTCTAGTTTTCCAACTTCTATTTCTTTTATTATTTCCTCAGCTATTTCCGACGGTTTTTTACGTAGTTTTTTAGCTAAATCAAAAGCAACAGGCGTCGCAACATCCCCGAGTTCCGGGGTGGGCGGCTCCTCAACCTTTACCTCCACATAGCCACCTAGCTTGCTAAGAACCTCTCCCATCTGGATCCGTATCTTTTCAGCCTCCTCTAGAAACCCCATTCTAATATTTGTGACACAGAAGGTTGAGTTAATAAGGATTAAAACCCAATGGGCTTAGAAAAAGATCTAGCCAGAAGTGTGAAGACTACTTGCCTACTTCAGCCTCTCGTATAGTTTCCACTTTGAAGCGAGTCTTTCAAAATCCTTGCCGAAAACCTTCTTTAAATAAGGCATGTAGAACTCTATCTCCGCTTTATCCATGTACTGGAACTGGTATTCACCCTCGTAAGGAGAAGGATCGCCAACCCTAGTTATGAACTCTATATGCATGAATGGTTCTCCCTTCCTAATCACCACCGGCTCCCTCTCATTATTCAGATTAACGATTTCAAGCGCGAGTCTTCCAATGAACCCGCTGTGAACCTTGGCTGCGTTCAGGAAAGAGAGGCCAGCTCTACCATAGCGGCTCTTGGCAGTAAGGTGTGCAACTATGTCTGTAGGGGTGAAAACAATCTCATTAGATATCACGTTCTTATGCTCAAGATATTGCAGCTTAACATCCTCCATCACCGTGAGAACATAGCCGTCTCCATCCAAATACTTCTCGTCGAACGGGTGTATTAAAGGGGTCTTTCGCATCATCTTTAACAATTCGCTCTTTCCCAGTATGCTCATCGGCCCCTATATTCTAGGAGACGCTAATATAAAGTTTCAAAGATTTTCCTCAATAATTCAACCCTATGCTTAACATCATTAAGGGTAAAGTCGAAAATAGGCCCAGTTTTCTCAACCTTTATGCTTGCACAGGCTGAGGCGTATAATCCTGATTCTAGGAGGTCTCTGCTTTCAACATGCTTCGCGAGGAAAACTGCTGCGTAAACATCTCCCGCGCCAGTTGGGTCTAAGGTCCTTACTTCAAGAGCAGGGATGTAGAAGCACCTGTGCTTATCCATAACTATTGAACCGTGCTCGGAATTAGTTATTTCTACCACCATTCCGGGATTTATGTCGAAAAGCTCTTTAACATCCCGGTTTAGAAAGAACATCTGCTCCTCAAAATTCATATGTACATAGTTGACACTCTTAAGAGCGTCCTCTGAGAGCATCCTCTTAACATTGTGAACATACCCGTCTTCCCCAACCTGTCTCACAAATCCCTGAGCGTCAATAGAAACCTTGCAACCGGCTTCAGCAAGCTCTTCGAGAATCCTGTAATCAACCTCGTTTAAGACAGGTGTTACGTGGACAGCATCAAATCCTGAAAACTGTTGAGAAGAATGGTATATCTTTCTAGCAGGTTCCCCGGAGCTCTTCTGCAGCCTCAAACTGTCCTCATAAAAATTCTCGAAAACAATGCTTCCTTCAAGCTCCTCGCGATGAATAGTTACCTTCATTCTCCTGAGACGCTCCACCCACTCCGGATCCATATCAGACCCGTAGGCAGTGAAAAGGACTGTTTCAACACCGATCCTTGAAAGACTAGCTGAAGAATAAAATCCTCCACCACCAACGTAGCGGTAGACTCCTCTACGGCTCCTGTTCACATCTATCGTCAGGGCGCCTACCACACCTATCTTAAGAGGAACATTAGGCATGTTAATGCGTAAGATTAGGCATGTACTTCTATTTAATCACTATTCAACAGTACGAGTCGCGTAGACTAAAAACTTAAAACATGCCTACACCATTTCTTATGGTTAAGCGTTTTTCACCATATGGCCCGGAATCAGGGTAAAGTGTATAAGGCAGTAGTTTTCCCCTGTTTCCGAGGCTGATGAGAATGGTTAAAGCCGGTAAGATTATTGAAATAAGGTGGCAGGGGAGAGGGGGGCAGGGTGTCGTCCTAGCCAACCAGCTACTGGGGACAGCGCTTTTCGAAGAGGGTAAAAACATACAGACCTTCCCAGACTTCGGCCCTGAGAGAACCGGTGGCCCCGTGCGCGGCTATACACGCTTCTCTGAAGAACCTATAGAGGTGCACTCCTCAGTGTATGAGCCTGATATTCTTGCAGTAATAGACCCCTACTTCGTCGAGGATCCAAGCGTTTACGTCGGCCTTAAACCTGACGGTGTTGCAATAGTAAACTCGAGTAAAAACCCGTCAGACCTGCGGAAGAAGCTGGGGGTAAAGGTCGAAACTTTTGGCGTCGTAGATGCTGCGAAGATCTCAAAGGAGGTTTTTGGCAACTACGTCTTCAATACCCCTGTTCTAGGTGGCCTTGTCAGGCTGACAGGCATAGTGAAGCTTGAGACCCTTGAGAGACTGTTCGCAAGCAGGTTCCCAGGGAAAGTTGGAGAGCTAAACGTGAAAATGCTTAAGAGAGGATACGAGGAGGTGGCGACAGGTTGAGCACATCCGTAACATGGAGAGAAATAGACCTTGGCGGAAGCGTAGCCGGAGGAACCAGCGAGAAATACAAGACCGGGAACTGGAGAGTTGAAAAACCCGTAATAGACTACGAGAAATGCATAAAGTGCCTAATCTGCTGGCTCTACTGCCCTGAGCCCGCCATACTGAGGACTGGCAATGAGGTAAAGATAGACTACGACTACTGCAAGGGCTGCGGCATATGTGCCGAGGAGTGTCCGAAGAAGGCGATAACCATGGTGCCGGAGGAGATTTAAGAATGATGACTGAAACCTTATCCAAGCAGCACAAGCTTGCACTGACCGGCAACGACGCCGTAGCATACGCGGTGAAGCAGGCGAATGTGGATGTAATAAGTGCCTACCCGATAACCCCTCAGACATTCGTCGTCGAAACCCTCTCACGATACGTGAACGACGGAGAATTGAACGCCAAGTACATAGCTGTCGAGTCTGAACACTCTGCTATGTCGGCAGTAATAGGAGCCTCATTAGCTGGGGCAAGAGCATTCACCGCAACATCAAGCCAGGGACTAGCATACATGTGGGAAGCACTCTACGCAGCATCAGGATTAAGACTACCCATAGTGATGGCGCTAGCAGCAAGAGCCCTCTCAGCACCCATAAACATCCACAATGACCACACAGACTTCTTCGGAATGAGAGACGCAGGCTGGATAATGTTCAACGGCGAGGAGGCGCAGGAAACCTACGACCTCACAATCATGGCCTTCAAGATCGCTGAGGACCCGAGGGTGCTTCTACCAATAGTTGTCTCATACGACGGCTTCATAGTTTCCCATGCAATAAGCAACTTCTATGCGTTGAATGACGATGTGGTGAAAGAATTCCTAGGAGTACGAAAAACCGGGCCGAGGATAGACCTGGACAACCCGAGAAGCTTCGGCGTCCTAGCCCTCCAAGACTCATACTTCGAATTCAGAAGACAGCAGTACGAAGCCATGGAGAACGCTAGGCAAGTAATAAAGGAAGTATTCAAGAAATACGGCGAAATCTCAGGAAGAAGCTACGCACCACTCAAAGAATACATGACCAGCGACGCTGAAACCTGCATAGTAGCAATGGGAAGCACAGTCGGAACAGCAAGACACGCAGCTAAAAAATTAAGAGAAAAAGGCGAGAAAGCAGGCGTAGTAGGCATACTGCAATACAGACCGTGGCCAGCAAAAGAGGCTGAGCAATTATTCTCAAGGTTCAAAAGAATAATCGTAATGGAGAAGGTTATGAGCCCAGGAGCAAGAGCAGGGCCAGTCTACGAGGACATCGTCGCAACACTATACCCCAATCACAACGTGAAGATAATAGACTTCACATACGGCCTCGGGGGAAGAGATATCTCCACCCAAGGAATAATAGACATCTACAGAAAGGGGAAGGAGCTTATCGACAAGGGTAAAACAGACATAGTTCATTTCCACGGGGTGAGAGAATGAGCAAACTAGAACCCATATCCAAAATATCCGACCTCCCTGAGAATTCAAAATTCAGACCAGGGCACAGACTATGCGCAGGATGCGGACCAGCAATAACAGCAAAAATCATAACACTCGCCGTACCAGAAGCAGTAATCGTCAACGCCACAGGCTGCGTAGAAGTTGGAACAACAATCTACCCATACTCAGCGTGGAAAACACCATGGGTCCACGTACTATTCCAGAACAACGCGCCAGTCGCATCAGGCATCGCAGCAGCACTGGAAAAACTCTCAGCAGAAGGAAGAGCAAAGAAAATCCCAGTCATAGCACTAGGAGGAGACGGCTCAACATTCGACATAGGACTCGGAGCAATCTCAGGAGCACTAGAAAGATTAGATAGAATAATTTATATATGTTATGATAACGAAGCGTATATGAACACAGGAATACAGAGATCAGGAGCTACTATTCTGGGCGGTGCAACCACGACGAGTCCCGCTGGCAAGGTAATTCCTGGAAAGCAGGAGAACAAGAAGGATCTAATAGGTATTGTTGCTTCACATCATATTCCTTATGCTGCCACCGCTACGCTTTGGCTTTGGCGTGATATGGTTAACAAGATTCGTAAGGCTGTCAGCTACAGTGAGCAAGGTCCTGCGTTTCTGCATATTCTTGCTCCATGCCAGTTCGGCTGGCGCTATGAGCCGCATTTGACGGTGAAGGTTTCGAGGATGGCTGTTGAAACCAGGTTGTTCCCAATCTATGAGATTGAAGACGGCCAGCTCAAGATAAACTTCAGGGTTACAAAGCCCACGCCGATCGAAGAATACCTTAAGATTCAGAGGAGGACGAGGCATCTTCTTGAGCCTGGGAACGCGGAGACTTTGCAGAGGCTTAAGGCTTGGGCTGAGTGGAACTGGCAGCGTCTTGAGAACTTGGAGAAGGCTGGGAAAGTCTTCTAGGAGTCGTTAAATAATCTGGTGCCATAGTGTTCGAAGCTTGCTATAAGTGTAGAGTGAAGGGTGATGTTGAGACGACTATTTCTAGGCTGATATTTGCAGGTAACTTGTATCCTGTTTTTAAAATTCTTTTTCAAGATGTATTTACTCAGCCTCTATTTTTCCTCCTGATTTAAGGTATAGGGTTGCTCCGGGTGCTAGGCTATCCAAGTATGCCATTGTGTGTACGACGAGTCTTTCGTAGCCGAGTTGCTTGGCTTTATTCAAAACCGCTTTCATTAATGTCCCGCCTATCCCTCTCATGCGGTATTGTGGAAGAACCAGTACACCTAAGAATGCGGCCTCACCCTTTTCATGGCCTGGAACCATGCCTGTGACACCAACAATCTTGCCGTCAACTTGCGCAGCAAGAGCCGCTGAGTGCCTTATCCATTCCTTTGCCCTTTGCAAAACCAATTCTCTTCCTCCTTCTTCCTTAATCCACCAATTCCAGTATGGTTGCATTCCATCTACAAACACTCGATAAGCCTCCTCAATATTTTCTTCACTCACTTCAACTATAGATGCGTTTTCCATAAAGTGTTCTTCACAAGCCTTGGCTAAGTCCCAAGTGATTCGAAGTATTCTTCTAACAGGCTTGAAGCCGAACCGCTTATACGCCTCCACATAGGGTTGAATTGCTAGAGTGGCAGCCTTGAGTAGTTTTGGTTTTTGAGAGGACGAGTATTTTAAGGCTCCCTCTATTAATTCATCAACGAGGTTCAGTTTTGAGAAAGCATCCTTAACCGCCAAATACCTTATCTCCAGGAAGCCTTCTGCCGGCAGGTTAATTACCCCAATGCACCCAACAGGCAAACCCTTCTCCTCAGCTATAAAAAATCCTTGAGGGTTAAAGCTGGGGGAAGAGGTCAGTCTTCTCAACCCTCCATACTCAGCCTCTCCAAATTCCTAAACGCAGTATTCCCTAAAGAAAAGAAGACCTGTTCATCACCACTTCTAAAATTTCGCAACACCATAATAGTCTTGCTAGTGTCATTCTTTCTTTTTAAATATTTTCCATACTCCTTTTATCCGGTAGCGGCCTCAGTATCTTTAAGCTTTGGCTCGTTGCAAGAATTGAGCAATAGGATTATACTATGATTTTTCCAGATGGAGTGAGAACCTAGTCAAAGATTGGGGGAATTCGGCGAGATACGTTATAATAGTGACTTTTCCCAATTTTTTACTATGGTTGTAGGACAGTAAGTTTATATCGATACTGGTTGTGTTAAGTATTATGAGTAAAGTATCTATTTCAAGTTCTCGAGATTTCTTTTTGAAAAACGGGGAGAAATTCTTCTATCTTGCGGATACTTGCTGGAGTGTTTTTACGAATGCAACATTTGAAGAATGGGATTACTATTTGGAGTATAGGAGGATGCAGGGTTTCAACGCGTTGCAAATAAACATTCTTCCTCAGCACGATAGGAGTAGAATGGAAGGCTCTTGGGAGCCGTTTGAGATTCTTCCAGACGGGGGGTGGGACTTTAGTAGGAGGAATGAGAAGTATTTCGACAGGGCTGAAAAAATGGTTGAGATGGCTGTTGAGAAGAGCTTCGTTCCTGCACTAGTGGTATTGTGGTGTAATTATGTTAAGGGAACATGGGGTTCTAAAATAAATCCGTCTAGAATAATTCCAATGGAAAAACTGGAGGAGTACGTGAGCTATGTGGTGGATAGGTTTGGAAAATACAACCCTATCTTCATAATAAGCGGCGATACGAATTTCGAGACTGATGAATCCATAGACTATTATAAAATTGCACTAGACTTAGTTAAGAGAGCGTCTCCAGACTTTCTTACCACCATGCATATAATGGGAGGGTTATGGAGCCTACCTGACACTATTATAAAATCATCTAACTACGATTTCTACATGTATCAATCTGGACATATGAAAGAGCACCAGCATCTTCCATACGAGCTTGCTCAAAAGTTTTACAACATGCCTGTTAAAAGGCCGATTGTAAATGGTGAACCATGTTATGAAGGCCACTCACACGGGAGTAAATACGGCAGGTTCAGCAGTTTTGACGTTAGGAAAGCCATATGGCAGAGTCTACTATCAGGTGCTAAAGCGGGAACAGCCTACGGTGCTCACGGGGTATGGCCATGGCATAGGAGGGGAAGCGAGTTTGGCGGAGAGTCTTTTTCAGGAGTGCCCTATGAGTGGAGTGTTGCATTGAAGTTTCCAGGGGCCTTCGATGCTGCTTTTGCAAAATGGCTCTTTGAGAAGAATGATCTGTTCGACATAGAGCCAGCTAATGATAAGCTTTTGAACGAGGCTCCTGAAATAAGGGTTTCAGAAAGCAGGGAGAAGATAGTTGTTTACACCCCTTACAATTGGGATATAAAGCTGAAGATTGATGGGGAACTATACAGATGGGAAGGAATAGATCTTTGGACAAGGAGAATCTTTAAGCCAAATGTTGATAAATGCGGTAACTATTCCATAATAGAGATGTCCGAGTTTAACAATGATATTTTAATAATAGGCAGTAGATCCTGAGATAAGCCTGCGGTGGATCAATGGTTTAATAAAATTCCCATTTGCAGAAAACCTTGATTTATTCATGCCTTTTAAAGATACCTTTTTATAATTCCACCGCTAACATATAGTGCAGACACATGGCTAAGCCGATAGTTCTGGACACGGATATTGGCGACGACATTGATGATGCTTTCGCCCTGCTCTTCGCTTTAAAATGTAGGGAGCTGGATCTTAAGACTGTAACCGTGGTCTACGGGGATGTGGAGTCTAGAGCTAGGCTTGCCTCAAAGCTTATTTCCACGATGGGTTTGAAAACGCCTGTCGCCTTAGGCTCGTCTAGAAGTCTTTTAGGTGCTGCTCCAAGCGGGAAACCGTGTCAGGCGAAGGTTTTAAGTGATGATGAGGAGTATCCTAACTTAGTGGGGATGCCTGCTTGGATGGTTATTGCGGAAAACGTTTTGAGGATCAACGGGCTTAGGGTAGTTAGTATAGGCCCGTTAACAAACATCGCTTTAACAGTACTTTCAGAGCCGAGTGTTAAAGATAGAATTAGCTTGACATCTATGGCAGGGTTCTTCAGGGGTCAGTTTGCTGAATACAATGTTAAATGTGATCCTGAGGCTTTAAGCTTGGTGCTTAGATCAGGGCTGAACCCTCTGCTGGTTGGATTAGACGTGACCCTGAAGTGTCCTATGCCTATGAGCATGGTTGAGAGGCTTAAGTCAAGCCAGAAGCCAGAGCATAGGCTGGTTTCGTCAATGCTTAAAGAGTGGAGCAAGGATTCAGGTTGTAGCCAGCCGATTCTTCACGATCCTTTAGCGTTGGCTACGATCGTGGATGAAAAGATTGTGACTGTTGAGAAGACTAGGGTTGAGGTTGAGCTTAAGGGAGAATATACGAGGGGCTGCACAGTTGCAGTTGGTGATACTCCAAACGCGTCGATATGCATAGGTGTCGACGTAGACCGGTTTCTAAAGCTTTTCGAAGAAGTAATCTTCTCCTGACTATGCCTACACTAGCTTAATCAATAGGTAAGACGCCTGCCGGTTGAACGTGTTCAGGTTAACGCTTTATTAGACTAATGGATTAAGGGCGTTTGGAGACAACGGGCCCGCTGGGATTTGAACCCAGGTTCTCCGGCTCCGGAGGCCTGCGCGAGTAGGCTTCTCGACGCCTTTATCCTGGCTTGGCCACGGGCCCTGTTAAAATTTATTTGCATAGGCTTTTAAACCTAATTCGCTTCAAGTGAATAGGAACAGCAAGGATAAGAGTGGATTCGTGTTCTGGGCTGACGCGGTAGCTGAATCAGCTATTGAACACGCTAAGAGAAATAATATGTCTGTTGTAACTGTTAAGAGCGGCGGCTCTCCTTCAGGGGGAAAGCATATTGGCAACATGAATGATCAGATACGTGCTTTCTTCATATATGACGCTTTAATCAGGAGGGGTTTCCCCGCGAGACTAATCTACACCAATGACGACATGGATCCTCTCAGAACTATTCCCCCTTCTGCTCCAGACGGGGATGGGGAATGGCATGTTTTCACTGAGCAGGAGTTGTCGACGCTCGAAAAACACTTGGGATGGCCCTACAGCCGTATACCTGACGTATTCGGATGCCACGAGTCTTGGGGTGAACACTTTAATTCTGTGATTCAAGACGGCTTAAGAAGGATAGGGATAAACATGGAGAATCATGACAACAGTAAGTCTTACGCCGAAGGAAGGTTTCTTGAAGTAACTAGGCTCACCCTCTCTAAGACGAGTCTAGTCAGGGATGTGTTACGCAGGTATCAGAGGAATTTGGAGGAAAGCTGGATTCCTTTCCACGCTGTCTGCAGCAACTGCGGTAAGATAACCACCACTGTTCTAAACGTGGATTTAAACAATGATACTGTTAAATACGAGTGTAAAGGAAGGGTTTTAGCGGGCAAGTATGTTATAAAGGGGTGTGGCCACCGGGGTTTTTCAACACTGAGAGAGGGTAAGCTTCCTTGGCGGGTGGAGTGGGTTGCCCAGTGGAATGTTTTCCAGGTTAATGCCGAGCCCTTCGGGAAGGATCACTACGAGGGCTCTTGGAAATCCGGCCAAGCTTTAGCTAGGGAAGTTTATGGAATGGAGCCTCCCGCAAGCCTAGTCTACGAGTTCTTCCTAGTTAACGGTGAGAAAATGTCCAGCAGGAAGGGTAACGCATACATACTTCATGATCTTCTCAAGGTTCTGGAGCCGGAGGTGATAAAATACCTCTATACTAAGAGACCTATGATGCAGAGGAACATAGATCTAAGGAACCTGCACCTCATGGTTGAGGAGTTTGACAGGTTTGAGGAGGGCTTCTTCGAGAAAACGTCTGAGGAGGCTGAAAGAATCTACCCAGTTCTTATGGGGACTACTCCATCTAGAAAACCGTTGAGAGTAAGCTACCTGCTTGCAAGCTACGTGATCCAGTTCTACCCTGTTGAAGAGGCCTATAGAAGCCTAGTCAGGTCAGGCATCCTGAAGGAAGAAGAAATGTCTGATGATGATAGGGAAAAAGTATTACTTAGGCTAAGACTGGCAAAGAACTGGCTCTCGACTTTTGCCGACACAAGCGTACG
>JAWCNV010000009.1:56589-60943 GCA_038848185.1 Thermoproteota archaeon
TGGAGGCGCTCTCGTCTCTGAAGGAGTTTAAAGGTGAAGAAATCCAGAACATGCTTTACTCTATTGCACGGAAGCACGGTGTTTCCTCATCACGCTTCTTCGAGAAGCTTTACATGGTGTTCATGGGGATGGGAAGCGGTCCTAGGCTGGGCTACCTGCTTGCAACTCTTGGAAGGGAACACGTAATCTCCTGTTTGAAGAAGGCTTTGGGCTAGGGGTATTAGGCTATTTTATCCGTCATCTCTGCACTTTGTAAATGGCTTAAAGTCTTGGGAAACACGTGGGTTTATAGGCTTCCATAGATGTTTTACTGTTAGAAAGCAATCGGCTTTAGCCGATTCATCTATCGCGGTTAAATATCAAGGTTAAATACCGGTTTTCTCCGAGCCTTCGGAAAATCCCGGAGCTAGATTGATATGAATGTTGGGATAGTTGGCTACGGCGTATACATCCCGAGGTTTAGGATTAGAGTTGAAGAAATAGCGCGAGTCTGGGGGCATGACGCTGCTTCATACAAGGAGGGGCTAGGCATAGAGGAGAAATCAGTTCCGTCTTTAGACGAAGATACGACTACGATAGCTGTGGAGGCTTCGAGAAACGCTATGAAGCGGGCTGTAGAGGTTAAGCCTCAGAATGTTGGTGCTGTTTTCGTAGGTTCCGAATCCCACCCCTATGCTGTTAAGCCTACGGCAACAACAGTGGCTGAAGTCCTAGGATTAACACCAAACCTCACTGCGGTGGATATGGAGTTCGCCTGCAAGGCTGCTACAACCGCGGTGCAAGCATGTCTAGGCTTAGTTAAGGCAGGCTACATAAGCTACGGGATTTCCGTTGGGGCGGATACTGCGCAAGGCGCACCCGGAGACGCTTTAGAGTATACTGCTGCCGCCGGGGGAGCAGCCTACGTGATAGGTTCAGGTGACGGCGTAATCGCTGAGGTTGAGTGCACTCAATCATTCACACAGGATGTTCCAGACTTCTGGAGGAGGGACGGGGCTTCCTACCCGCGGCATGCTGGAAGGTTCACGGGTGGGCCTGCATACTTTGAACATGTTATAAATTGCACCAAGGCGCTGCTGGAGAAAATGGGAACTACCCCCAAGGATTATGATTATGTTGTGTTCCACCAACCTAACTCGAAGTTTCCGCTGAAGGCTGCGAAGGTTTTAGGTTTCGAGGAGGATAAGCTTCGGCCAGGTCTACTGGTTAACCGTCTTGGGAACACGTACTCCGGTTCATCCCTGATGGGTCTCGCCGCAGTTCTGGATGTTGCGAGGTCTGGTGAAAGAATTCTTCTTACCTCATACGGGTCTGGAGCTGGATCAGACTCATTCAGCATAAGGGTTACAGACGCTATAGATTCGAAGAGGGAGCTTGCTCCACCCGTAATGTATTACTTAGAGAGACGTGAATACATAGATTACTCGACCTACGCAAGATACAGGAGGCTTTTCAAAGAGAGGTGACTATGCTTGAAGAGAGAGGTTGCAATAATTTCGGTGGGCGCAACCCGTTTCGGCGAGCACTGGGACAAGGGTATTAAAGACTTAGCGTGGGAAGCCGGGGTCAAGGCTGTTGAGGAGGCTGGCATAAGCGGTAGGGATATAGAGTACATTGTCTTTGGAAACATGTCTGGAGGCATGTTTGAGGGTCAGGAGCATGTTGGGGCTCTAGTGGCTGACTTCCTCGGGTTAAACCCGGTTCCTGCTGCCCGGGTTGAGGCTGCCTGCGCTTCAGGCAGCGTCGCGTTTTTCCACGGCTACATGGCTGTGGCTTCAGGCATGTATGACTTGGTGGCTGTAGGGGGAGTTGAGAAGATGACTGATGTGGAATCCAGCCGGGCTACGGAGATACTTGCAGCAGCAATGGATTATGAGTGGGAGGCTTATTTTGGTAATACTTTTCCAGGTGTCTACGCTCTTATGGCTACAAGATACATGCATGAATACGGTCTCAAACCTGAGACCTTAGCCAAGGTTGCGGTTAAGAACCATCATCATGGGAGCCTGAATCCTCTGGCGCACTTCAGGAACAGGATAACTGTTGAAGATGTCTTATCCTCACCGGTTGTGGCTTACCCACTTAGGAGAAACGATTGCTGCCCGGTTTCAGATGGTGCTGCATGCGTGATACTTGCCCCCTTAGACGAGGCTCGAAAATACACGGATACGCCGATAAAAGTGGAGGCTGTAGCTCAAGCCTCTGACACGCTTAGTCTTCTCGAGAGGAGGGACATATGTACGCTGGATGCTACTGTTCAGGCTGCGAAAACGGCTTTTGCAAAGGCTAAGCTCACGAGGGAGGATGTGGATCTGGTTGAGGTGCACGACTGTTTCACGATAGCTGAGATACTGGCTCTCGAAGACCTTGGTTTCTGCCCTAAGGGTAAGGCACATGAACTGTATGAGGAGGGGCAAACTTATGTTGGTGGTAAGCTGCCTGTGAACACTGATGGAGGCCTCAAGGCTGGGGGGCATGCGGTAGGTGCAACAGGAGTGAAGCAGATAATAGAGATCGTGAAGCAGCTGAGGGGGGAGGCTGAGAATGGCAGACAGGTTGACGGCGCCGAAGTAGGCTTGGCGCACAACGTAGGCGGATCCGGCGCCACTGCCGTCGTCACGATCCTGTCTAGGAGGTGATTTAGATGAGTGCTTCTGATGTGCCAAGACACTGGAGGAGCATGAGAGAGAGATACAGGCTGTTAGGCACATACTGTGAGAACTGCAACAGTAACTTCTTCCCTCCGAGAAAGATCTGCCCTAAGTGCCGTAGGAAAGGCAAGATCAAGCAGGTAGAGTTTTCTGGGCGTGGTAAGGTTTTTAGCTACACGATAGTTAACATCGGGTCTCGGGCGTTTGAGAAATACGCTCCCTACATAATAGGGCTGATTGAACTTGAAGAGGGGCCTAGAGTTATTTCACAAATAGTAGACTGTAAACCTGAGGATGTGTATATAGGTATGGAGGTTGAAGCCTGCTTCAGGAAGCTCTTCGAGCAGGGGGACAGTGGGATAATAAGCTACGGCTTCAAGTTTAGGCCTGTTGACGACAGCTGGATGGAGTACTATAAGAAGCTGCTTGCAAACAGGAAGATGAAGGTTCTGCAAAGCACAGGTTAACCAAAGTGATGCTTAAGCCATAGAAGGATATACATAGAAGTAGCACTTTTCAACAAACTCTTCCAAATTTTCAGAATAATCTTTAAAAACTTGTTTACTCTAACTTAGGTATTGCCCTCCTCCTGTAAAATAGGTCCTGCAGGCTTCCCCTTGAAAGGCCCGCATGGAGCTGATGCGATGCCATACCTTAAGGAAATAGGCTTGGACGCGATGGAGTATCAAGCGGTTAGAAGTATTCGTATAGGACGTAAGGCTGCTTCTGAGCTCGGCTCATCCGCTTCTGAAAACAGGGTTCTTCTCACTATCCACGGCCCCTATGCCATAAACCTGTCCTCGAACAAGAAGCTTGTTAGGAGGCAGAGCATCCAGAGAATCGTTAAGTCAGCTGAAATAGCCTCCTGGATGGGTGCTTTCCACCTGACTTTCCACCCGGGTTATTACAGCGGCCTACCCAGAGACTTAGCTATGCAAATCCAGAAGGAAGCGTTGAGAAACGTGCTGTATAAGATGGGTGAAAGAAAGATTAACGTTGAGCTTGGCCCCGAGACAACAGGCAAGCCTAACCAGTTTGGAACATTGGAGGAGCTAATCGAGCTTTCAACAGCTTTTGAGAAAATCAGGCTTACACTCGACTTCGCACATATTCATGCTAGGCTTGGGGGTGCGATTAAAAGCCGTTCGGACTACGAGAAGATACTGGACGCTGTTGAGAAATCTCTGGGTGCTGAAAGGATGAGAAACCTTGTAGTACACTTCTCTGAGGTTGAGACAACGATGAAGGGATTCGGGGAGAGGAGGCATCATCCTCTTGGAAGCGGCTACGGTCCGGATTTCAAGAAGCTCGCCGAAGTAATAATGGAGAAAGGTTATTCTTTCATCATAATATGTGAATCCCCTATGCTGGAGTTGGATGCGTTAAAGATGAAGAGGATCCTGACGAGTTTCAAATAAAGATTTTTATACGTTTCCATGATCTGGAGAAAGCAGGTTGCCGAGTAAGGAGTCCCGCATCCTGATGGATGCTGAGGTATTAGTGAAACTAGCGTATTTAACAATGTCTGAGGAGGCGGACTTGAAAAACCTGGAGACATTGAGGCTTACCTATGAGCAGGGTGAGAAAACAATTATTGGAGAGGAGACGCTTATTGAAGGATCGTTAGAGTTAACCCCTCTGGATGAGCTTCGCAGGTTTTGCGAGGAGGCTTTAAAAGCCTCCGCCAGCCTGATGAATGAGGG
>JAWCNV010000009.1:61042-70894 GCA_038848185.1 Thermoproteota archaeon
GAGGGGGGAAAATAGGGGTTTCATAGCTATAGTTCTTCAAACTCGTATTCTTCTTTTCTTCTTGGCGCCGGTTTCTTCTCTCTTCTCCAGAATACTTTATACACTAAGATTATAGCTATGACTGACATCGCTCCCAATATTACTAGAACTATGTTCAGCGACATCGGTATCGTAATGGATATTTCCTTCTCCGATAGGAAATCTACTTCAACGGTGGTGGAGTACCCTATGTTTGTGACAGTAAGCTTAATTTTCCCGCCTGCAACCTTGTTGATGCTTACTGTTCCGTCAGGCCCAGTTACGTATTTTGCTTGAGTATTGTTCAGGAAGACTGCTGTCAGCTCAGCGCCCTGTATAGGCATTGAAAACGGGTCAACTATTTTCACAGAGCCCCCAACAATCTGGCATGGAATCCTAATCTCCTTGGGCTCATAAACACTGTATACCCTAGTCTCATCGAGAACGTTTACCCCTCCGTAATTAGCCTCTGAAATTTTCAGGTCTCCGCTAACCATCCACAGGTTTCTTAAAGTCCCGTTGTAATCAGTGTTGTTAGTAAGCTTGCAGACATAGAACAGTGGAGTAAAAGGTGCATTGTCCTTGTCAACGAAGCTCAGGTTAACAGAGTATTCCCTCTTATGCTCTGCTGTCAGCGTAAGGTCTCCATCAACATTGATAACCAGTTCAGGGGTCTGCGCTATTGAACTATCATATGTCCATTTGGTGAAGACGTATCTTAATCCTTGAAACGGGCTGTATACTTCTTGGATACTGATGGTTTTTCTTCCTATGGTGGAGTAGAACATGATGTTGCCTTCATCAGGTATGGTTTGGCTCTCATCCTCAAACTCAACCGTCACCCCAGGTATACCAGATACTTCTATCTCCGCATATCTTGCTGTAAAGCTCTCCGTCCTAGCATTATTCTCATTGTCAGCATCGTGATATATGCCTAGACCCGTAATGTTCACCTTTAACGTATGAGTTCCGTTAGCCACGTTAACAATCTTCTTCTCATAACGTATCCTATCTGTTTTCTCCAGAGGGATCTTAAGACCAAGCTGACTTCCCGTGGAGTTCGTAATTAAAACATTGTCAAGCGTGATACTTATCCTATAGTCTGGAATGGCTGCGTCACCTCTATTGGTCAGGATCAACACCAGCGTCACGTTAGATCCTGCAATAATGCTCCTCCTATCTAAAGTAGTCTCAAGACAGATGTCGTTTCTGGTTGCCCAATTATCCGGGGAACTAATAATGCCCCATGTTGAAGGGTTCTTGAGTGAAACAGTTCCAGGCCAAGAGTAGTTGAAGGCTGTTTCCGAAACTATGATTGCGAAACCAAGGGTTCTCTCAGTATTTGGGAAAACATCAAGCTTGCTTAAGAGTATTGCTATTTCAATGGTCCAGGACGTGGTTCCGTTGACAACACTGAGAGAAACATCGCTTGTAGAGGATTCAATCCACTTCTCTCCCTGCCCGTAGTAATACTCTAATACTCCAGACCTATTCACACTGTACCTCACGGTGCTTACAGTTAGCACCGTGGAGTTTAAACTACCCTTGTTGAACAGGAGGTCTATTTTTCTACAGGTGCTTTGCAGTGTTATCCCAAGTATTAGCCTATTCGCATCGTGTGTAGCATATAGCTTCCCCCAGCTTGAAACCAGTTCGCCAGGAGGGTATTCACCTGCCGAAACAGTCCCGTCTATCGTTGGAGATTTATAAAGCGGCACGTTTATAACTGGTTCCCCAGAAACCCTGACAGGAAGAAAAAACGTTAAAAAAAACGCTGTTATTAATAGTATAAATGTAACATAAGCCGTAGGTCTTGTTCTAAACTTATTCATAGCTTCTACGCCTTAAGGAAATTCTTAAAAAGATTATGTTTCTGCATACAAAACAGTGGAAGCAAGTTGATTGACGTATGCGTGTTAGCATATTCAGGCGGCTTAGACACTTCAGTAATGATACCGTGGATAAAGGAGAAGTACGGCATGAGTGTTATCGCTGTTCTGGTTGACGTGGGTCAGAAGGAGGATTTTGAATCTGCCGTTAAAAGAGCTGAGAAACTTGGGGCAGTAGAGGTTGTTAAGAAGGATGCTAGAAGCGAGTTTGTGAAAGACTATGTTTTCAAAGCGATTAAGGCTAACGGTCTGTATGAAGGCGTATACCCCATGGGGACCTCTCTTTCAAGACCTCTTATAGCTTCAAAGATTGTGGAGGTTGCTGAGGAGAAGGGTGCTTCCACAGTGGCCCATGGCTGCACTGGGAAAGGTAACGACCAAGTTAGGTTCGAGGTTTCAATAAGGTCGCTGAACCCGAGGCTAAAAATACTTGCACCAGTCAGGGAATGGGGTTTGAGCAGAGACGAGGAGGTAAAATACTTAGAGAAAAAGGGTATTGAAATGGACCGTGGGAAAAGCAGGTTTAGCATAGATGATAATCTGTGGAGCAGGTCTATTGAGGGCGGCGAGCTGGAGGACCCGTGGGTTGAGCCTCCTGAGGAGGCATTCATATGGAGTAAGCCTGCGCCTGAGGCACCTGACAAGCCGGAGTATATTACTCTGGAGTTTGAGAAAGGTGTCCCGGTTAAGCTGAACGGTGAGAAGTCTAACCCTGTTGAACTGATCCTGAGGGTTAACATGGCGGCTGGTTCACACGGCTTCGGGAGGATAGACCATATGGAGGACCGTGTGGTTGGAATAAAATCTAGGGAGGTCTATGAGGCTCCTGCCGCATTAACCCTGATAAAGGCTCACCAAGATTTGGAGAAGCTTGTTTTGACAAGGATGGAGCTGGAGGAGAAAAGGAAGATTGAAGCAACATGGGCTTGGCTTGTCTACTCCGGCTTATGGTTCGAGCCCTTAAGGAGAGCTGTCGACGCCTTTATAGATTGTACGCAGGAGAATGTTGAGGGAGAGGTCAGAATCAAACTGTTTAAAGGTGAGGCGAATGTTGTTGGAAGACGCTCTGGGAAATCTCTCTACGATGAGAAGAAGGCGACCTACTCTTCCCTCTCAAAGTTCGACCAGTCTCTGGCTGACGGCTTTATTCAGCTGTGGGGTCTTTCAACAGTTAGGGCAAACGAAGTGCGTTCCCGTGAAAGCTAAATTTATAAGCAGGAGCAGCGTGGTTTGAACACTCTTATGAAGACGGAATGTGAAGAATGCTTGGCAGTATTCGAAGTATCTGAGGACGCTATAGTGGGCGAGGTTGTAACTTGCCCTGAGTGCGGCTCTGACCTTGAGATAGTTGAGATAAGCAGTGGAGTGGCTAAGTCAAGGAAGGTTCAACTCTCAGGCGAGGACTGGGGCGAGTAGAATCCGGAATTGCCAATAGGAATTTTTTATGATCAAATAAGGTTTGAGGAGAAAGAGCTTTTTAAAACAGCTGAAAACCTCTCAATACCTTTCAAGAAGCTGAATGTCGACGATCTTTCCTTTACGCTTAACAGGAAGGCTCCTGAGCTGCAGGATGTGGAGATTGTGCTCCTGAGATGCGTCTCCTACTTTAAATCGCTCCACCTCTCAAACTACATTGAGGGTGCTGGATTAACCTCCATAAGCTCCTTCAAGACTCTTCAGATAGCTGGAAACAAGCTTTTCACAACAGTGGAGCTAGTTAAGAATAATGTGAAAACACCTTTAACAGTACTCTCGTTCTCATACCCGTCTGCCCTAGAATCGCTTAATAAAGTGGGGTATCCTGCTGTTTTAAAACCAGTTGTAGGAAGCTGGGGCAGATTAATCTCTCTCATAGGCGACAAGTATTCTGCTGAAGCCATACTTGAAGACCGTCAATACATGTATCCACTGTACCAGGTTTACTATATTCAAGAGTATGTGGATAAGCCTGGACGAGACATAAGGGCGACAGTTATAGGGGAAGAGGTTGTTTCCGCAATATACCGGATTTCCCCACCCGACCAGTGGAAGACCAACATAGCTTTAGGCGGTAGAAGTGAGAAAGCCGAGGTGACCGATGAGCTTTCTGAAGTAGTGCTTAAAGCAGCCAAAGCCGTAGGAGGAGAATTCGTAGGCATAGATGTGTTAGAATCCCCTAAGGAGGGTTATGTGGTTAACGAAGTTAATCCGACGCCTGAGTTCAGGGGAAGCATGGATGCTACTGGCATAAATATTCCTGAAAAGATTCTTAAATACCTCGTTTCCAAGATTAGAAGATAAGGTTGGTTAAGGTAGCGATATACGGTGCAAGCGGATATGTTGGTGGAGAACTACTTAGGATACTGCTTTCACACAGTAAGGTTGAGGTCACAGCAGCCACCTCTAAAAGGTTCAACGGCATGCCGGTTCACAAGGTTCATCCTAATCTGAGGAAGGTCTGCCAGATGAGTTTCGTTGAGCCGAAGATTGAGAATGTAGCCAGTGCTGAAGTGGTTTTCACAGCTCTTCCGCACGGTGAGTCGATGCACGTTGTTAAAGCACTGCTCGACAGAGGTTTGAAAGTAATAGACTTAGGTGCTGACTTCAGGCTTAAAGACCCTTCCTCATACGAGAAGTGGTATGGCCTCAAACATCCTTATCCTGAGCTCCTTGGGAAAGCTGTCTACGGGCTTCCCGAGCTGCATAGGGATGAGATAAGGGGAGCCAGCCTTGTTGCAGTGCCTGGCTGCATGGCTTCAGCAAGCATACTGACGTTAGTGCCTCCTGTTAGAAGCGGAATGGTTGATAAGAGCCAAATATTTGTGGATGCTAAAATAGGGTCTTCGGGAGCAGGCTCCTCTCCTACTTTAGAAGGCTACCATCCTGAGCGGTACAGCGTTGTAAGACCGTATAAGCCTGCTGGACACAGGCATGTCGCCGAGATAGTGCAGGAGGTTTCTAAGGTTGCTGGAGGAGAAGTCAGCGTAGGGTTCTCGCCGCATGCTGTAAACATGGTTAGAGGAATACTGGTAACAGTCCACACCCGTCCTTCCGGAAAACTCCCCTCTTTCCCCGAGCTCTGGAGGTGTTACAGGCAGGCTTATGAGAAGGAGCCTTTCATAAGGCTCGTCAGAGACCCGACTATGATTCATGGTCTCCCTGACCCGAAGTACTTGGCGGGCTCAAACTTCGCCGACATAGGTTTCGAGATAGATGCCGACTCAAACAGGCTGATACTTTTCGCAGCCATAGACAACCTTGTTAAGGGTGCTGCTGGGAACGCTGTTCAAAGCATGAACATAATGCTTAACTACAATGAGGAGGAGGGCTTAACTTTTCCAGGTCTACACCCAGTATAGGCGGGTTGAAAGATGATAGTGGTTAAGGTTGGGGGAGCGCTTCTTCAAGAAGATTCCTTAGACAGGATTGTGGCGGATATCGCTTCATACTCGAACAGGGTGAAGATTGTTTTCGTTCACGGGGGAGGGGCTGAAGTAACCGAGACCTGTAGGAAGATGGGTGTCGAACCCAAGTTTGTTGTTTCAGCAAGTGGTATGAGGAGCAGGGTAACTGACTGGGAGACGATGCAAGTATACCTTATGACAATGGGGCGGCTTAACAAGATGATTGTTTCAAAGCTTCTCCGCATGAACGTTAACGCGGTCGGCTTAACCGGCGTCGACGGTGCTCTGGCCAGCGCGAACAGGAAGGAGAAGATACTTGTGAAGACTGAGGACGGTAGGAGGCTCCTCGTAGACGGGGGGTTCACAGGTAAGATAGACAGGGTAAACGTGGATCTGCTGAGCCTTCTTCTAGGCAATAACATTATACCTGTTCTTGCACCGATTGCCTTAAGCAAGAGTTTTGAACCATTAAACATTGACAGTGATGCTTTCGCGTCGAAGGTCGCGTCAGCTTTAAAGGCTGACCTGCTCTACCTTACGAACGTGGATGGCTTAATAATCGATGGTAAGCTAGTAGAATCTCTCACGATGGCGGAGGCGTCTGCACTACTTCCCAGCATAGGGCACGGCATGATGAGAAAAGTACAGTCTTCTGTTGAAGCTCTTCAGGAGGGTGCTGCTTCAGTCAGAATATCCTCCGGCCTCGTCGAGAAGCCTGTTTCAAACGCTGTTGAAAAAAGCCTTGGGACTCTTATAGTCAGGTGAGGATGCTGGGCATGGAGAACCCTTATGATGTTGAGGACAGTCTCCTCTTGAAAACCTATGTGAAGAGACGTATAACACTGGTCAGGGGGAAAGGATCAGAGGTTTTCGACGAGAACGGTCGAAGGTTCATCGACCTAACTTCAGCCTACGGCGTGGCGCTCCTAGGGCATTCTAACCCTGTAATCATGGATGCTATTGTAAACCAGCTTAAGAAAATATCTTCCTGCCACGGCTCGTTCTACAATGATGCTCGGACCGAGTTTCTGAAGGAGCTCGCCAGCTTCACATCCCGCTTCTTCCCAAGGGTGCTGATGGTTAACAGTGGTACAGAGTCTGTTGACCTAGCTCTTAAAGCTGCTTTCAAGAAGACTGGGAGAAATAGAATCGTTGCCGCTGAACGAAGCTTCCACGGAAAGACTCTCGGCTCTCTTTCAGCAACCTGGAACCCGGAGTACAAGAAGGGTTTAGAGCATGTTACTGGTGGAAGAGTGATCTTCACAAAATATGGGGATGCTGAGGATTTGAACGGAAAGGTTGATAGTGATACTGCTGCAATCATACTTGAGCCTGTCCAGGGGGAGGGCGGGATCAGGGTTCCTCCGAAAGACTATTTGAAGGCTACTAGGGAAATAGCCTCAGATAAGGGTGCTCTGCTAATACTGGATGAGATACAGTCTGGGATGAGGAGGACAGGGCCATTTTTCGCGTTTGAAAGAGAGGGAATAGTGCCGGACATGGCTCTTCTAGCTAAGGGTGTTGCAGGCGGGATCCCTATGGGAATCACGTTTTTCAGCGAAGATGTTTCCCAAGTTGGTGAAACTGGTTTCCACACCTCAACGTACGGAGGCAATCCTTTGGCATGTGCAGCTGGTGCTGCAACCCTAAGAATACTAAGGAAAGAGGTGACGGAGAAGGATGTTGAGGAAAGATCACGCGTATTCGCTGAAAAACTTGAAGACTTGAAGAGCCTTAGGATAGTGAGGGAGATAAGGATAATCGGCCTCATGATAGGTATTGAGCTCAGGGTAAGGGCTAAGCCGATCGTGGATTCTCTTGCCGACAACGGTATACTAGCTTTAACAGCTGGTCCAACCACCGTGAGGTTTCTACCTTCTCTCAACATTCCTTTAAACCTAGTTGAGGAGGCATGCAGAATATTTGTTGAAACGGTGAGGAGCTATGAGTCGAAGCTCGGAGGCAGCGCATCTTCTAGCTAGGCTCCTCTCCAAATATTCTCCGAGTGGAGAGGAGGATGAGGCGCAGCAGGAAGTCTTCTCCCTCCTTGTTGAAAACGGTTTCGAAAACGTTAGGAGGGATCAGGCGGGGAACGTGATAGGCGAGAAGGGGGATGGTGGCAGAACACTCTTATTCTGCTCTCACATAGATACTGTGCCCGGCTGGATTAACGTTAGGATTGAATCTGGAAGAATATGGGGTAGGGGGGCTGTTGACGCTAAAGCTTCACTACTTGCTATGATACTGGCGGCTTCAACCTACAGTGGGAGGGGACTTAGATTAGTCTACTCCTCAGTGGTCGGAGAAGAGTTCGACAGTAAGGGAGTTAGACAGCTCTTGGAGGAGACTGCTTGCCCAGACTATGTTCTGATAGGCGAGCCGACTGGGATGAGGACTGCAGCAATAGCATACAGGGGGAGCGCAACAGTCAGGTTGAATGTTTTAACTCGGGGTGGCCACTCCTCGTCGCCAATGGATGATAGTAACGCTATAATCCAGACTATGAGACTTGTCGAGCATGTTAAGGCTAAGTTCACTTTCTCAAGAGACCTTTTCTCTAACATAGGTGTCTCGATTACAATGGTTAAAGGAGGCTACGGGGACTCCCGGGTTCCTGATTGCAGCGAAGCATACTTAAACCTCCGCTACCCTCCTAACACGAGTTTCAAAGAACTCTCCGAAATGTTCTCCTCAAGCATAGAAGAGTATGCTGCGAATAACAAGCAGGTTAACATCTCCTTCGAGTTCCTAGACCATCTTGACGGCTATGTTTCCACCAAGGACCCCGTGATGCTTAACGCTGTTAGGAATGCTGTTAAAACTGTTCTCGGAAGAGAACTTTTATTGATAAGGAAGCTTGGGACAAGCGACTTCAACTATACTGGTTTAAAATGGGGTAGGCCTCAAATAGCCTGGGGCCCAGGAGACCCCTCCTTAGCACACAGCTCTGAGGAAAGCATTTCAGTGGAGGAGCTTACTCAAGGCGTTAAAACATATGAGCATTTCCTCAGCAGCCTCGCCTCAAGCATAGTTTCACTCTAATAAAGAGGAGAATAATTTTAAAATGCTTGTTGAAGACAGGTTTCAGCATAGACGTTGATGGTTAGGATGCACGTATATGTGAGCGGGATGGTTCAAGGAGTATTCTTCAGGTATGAGACTCGAAGACTTGCTCAGGAACTCGGGGTAAACGGGTGGGTTAGAAACCTTCCTGACGGGAGGGTTGAAGCCGTTTTCGAAGGCGAGGAGAGCCTCGTTAAAAAGATGGTGGAGTTCTGCAGGAAGGGTCCGCCGGGTGCAAGGGTTACTGACGTTAAGGTGGAGCGGGAGGAATACAGAGGCGAGTTTAAAAGCTTCATCATAAGGCATTGAGAAAAAATCTTCATAGAATGCTTAAAAAGAGTCTTACAGGTTTTATTAGAGATGGTTAGAAAGGTTCTGTTCATATGTGTACAAAACAGTTTCAGAAGCCAGGTTGCAGAAGCATTTTTCAACGCGAACCCGCCGGTTGGGTGGGTTGCAGTAAGTGCTGGCCCCAAGCCTGCTGACACGGTTAACCCTAAGGCTGTTCAACTCATGCGGGAGCGGAGGATAGATATCTCTGGCAGGAAGCCTAAGAAGCTGACTAGAGAAATGGAGGCTGAGGCAGACATTGCTGTAATAGTGTGCAGCGGCTCAGAATGCCCCTTGGTGAACGTGAAGCATGTTGAGAACTGGGGAATAGAGGATCCTGCGGAAAAAAGTATAGAGGATGCTCGTAAAATAGTTGATAAGATTTGGAGAAAGGTCAGTGACCTGGTTGAAAGGATCGCAAGGGGTGAGGCTCCAATTGAACAGAAGCCGAGTTTCAGCCTTGGAGGCGTTTAGACACCCTTTTAAACCAGTTCTAAAAAGCATTCGAGAATGTTTCAAACGAAGTCTTAAAAAATATCCTAGAGAACCACGTCTAGAATCATCATGACGATGAAACCCGCCACCATGAAGAGCATAGTTGTTTTCCCAAAGCCGCCGGAATGAGCCTCAGGAATCATCTCCCCGCCTATGACGTATATCATTGCACCTGCTCCGAAAGCAAGGAAGAAGGGCAGAAGCCATTGGAAAACCTGGACTAGGAGGGCGCTCAGCACCGCCCCAATAGGCTCCACAATACCTGACAACCAGCCTAGGAGAACAGCCCTGCCCCTGCTTCTTCCAAGCTTCATGAAAGGTATGGATACTGAAGCCCCCTCAGGAAAGTCTTGGAGAGCTATGCCTGAGGCCAGACCCCAGGCCGCCTTAAGATTGCCAGAGCCGAAGACCACTCCGATTGAAAAGCCTTCAGGCAGGTTGTGGAGCGTGACTGCTGCAATTATCCTCCGAAGCCTCCTCGATTTCTCGGATTCAAAGGATGTTCCAAACGGGTGTTCATGCGGTATAAAAATGTCAGACCAGTACATGAGTAGGGCACCAAGTAGGAATCCGACGCTGGCTGTTACAACCCCGCCTAGCTCCAAGGCTGGTTGAAGGAGGCTAAAGAAGGAGGCTGCCATCATGATTCCTATTGAGAACCCGAAGAAGCAGTC
>JAWCNV010000009.1:70994-74986 GCA_038848185.1 Thermoproteota archaeon
TGAGTAGGGCACCAAGTAGGAATCCGACGCTGGCTGTTACAACCCCGCCTAGCTCCAAGGCTGGTTGAAGGAGGCTAAAGAAGGAGGCTGCCATCATGATTCCTATTGAGAACCCGAAGAAGCAGTCTAGGGTTTTTCCAGACAGGTCTGCCTTCACTAGAGCAACTATTGCACCCAGACCAGTTGAAACTAAGCATGCTAGGCCGCCGAGGAAAGCGTTGAACAGAACCTCAAGCACCATACGGTTCAAGAAGCAATACCGTGTAAAAAGATTTCCCCAAAAACCTGTAAAAGCTTTTTATAGTGCCAACATTAGCCGTGTGTTTCTGAACATGAGTTTGAAGGCGGGTAGTAGAAGAAGAATGATAGTTCTTATGTTTATTCTTATAGTTTTCATGTGTTTAATTATTGCAATGCTGGTTTTGAATAGGCAGGGTAGAGAATACCCTTCTCCAGGAAGTCACTCTCTTTCTATAGAAGTTGATGGTCAGAGCAGACACTACTTGATTCATATTCCTCCTTCATACGATGGCAAGACACCTTTACCACTCGTCGTCGCTCTCCATGGGTACGGTGGAAACTCGAGAAACATGGAGACAACAACCCTGTTCTCCTTAAAAGCGGATGAAGAAGGCTTCATCGTGGTCTACCCACAGGGAATAAGTTCAGACTCGTCTTGGAACGCCGGCTTCTGCTGTGGTCAAGCAGCTCTGACCAATATGGATGATGTCGAGTTTATCCGAAGGATCGTGGAAAAAACTCAGAATGATCTGAAGATCGATTCCAAGAGGATCTATGCTACTGGATTATCTAACGGTGGAATGATGAGCCACCGGCTTGGTGCTGAACTCTCTGAGATTTTCGCCGCCATCGCTGTTGTCGCGGGCTCAATAGGGAAAACACCTGAGGGTTCTCTAATCATAGAAGTCCCCTCGGAAGCTGTTTCCGTAATCATTTTCCACGGTGTGCAGGATCAGGTTGTCCCATACTACGGCGGTGCTTTCTCATATGAATACATGTTTTCTTCAGTTGACGAATCTGTCTCCTTCTGGGTTCAAGCAAACCATTGTTTGAACACCCCTTGGGTTGAGACGAGCAGTAACGGGAACATCATTAAGAACACTTACACTGGGGGGATAAACGGCACCGAAGTAGTTCTCTACACTATCATGAACGGTGCTCACTCTTGGTCTTTCAGCGGGATTTCTACGACAAGCCTAATATGGGAATTCTTCGAAAATCATCCTAAACCGTAAAGAATAATAAACGTCATTTGTAAGTGAACTTAATACGGGTTTTAAGAGAGATTTTAAGCTTAGTAAAGGATCAATATTTAGATGAGAAACTTTATTTCTCCACATCCATTCCTTCCTATTGATGAACAAGAGAGAAAGGCTGCTCAGAACCTTACAATTTAAAGAGGTTGACAGGGTGCCTGACTACGAGTTCGGTTACTGGGTTGAAACAATAGACCGTTGGCATGCGGAAGGCCTTCCGCTGCATCTTCACAATATTAATGATGTTGAAGACTATTTTATGCTTGAAGGCTGGGATACGGTTGACATGCTTCCAGTGAACACCGGCCTGTGGCCTTCACCGCCCTCTAGGAGAATCAGGGATTTCGACGACAAGGAAATCATAGATGACGGTCTCGGCGGAATCTACATAAATAAAAAATGGACTTCAACAATCCCGCAGTACCTAAGGTACCCGATTGTAAACAGGGACGACTGGGAGAGGATAAGGCCCTTCTTCGATCCGGATACTCCCGGGAGAATGCCGTTAAGCTACGATGAAATAATTAAGGTCTACCGGGAAAGAGATTATCCACTCGGAATTTTTATCGGAAGCCTCTACGGCTGGCTGAGAAACCTAATGGGCGTCCCAGGAATCTCCATAGCCTTCTACAGGAATCCCGATTGGGTGGCTGAAATGATGGACACTTTGGTAAACCTCTGGATCAAGATGATTCGGAGAGCATTGAGGAATATTAAGGTTGACTTCGCAACATGGTGGGAGGATATGGCTTACAACATGGGGCCACTTCTCTCAGTGAAGCTTTTCGAAGAAATCATGGTTCCGAGATACGAGAAGGTGACGAACGTGTTGAAGGAGTATGGTGTTGAAATCAACATCTTGGATTGCGATGGGAAGATAGATGAGCTTGTGCCAGGATGGCTGAAAGCAGGAATAAACTGCATGTTTCCCATAGAGGCAAAGTACACAAGCCCGGTGAGGCTTAGAGAACAATACGGCAATAAGATTCTCCTAATGGGTGGAGTTAACAAGCTCGCGTTGATCGAGGGACCAAATGCAATAGATGAGGAGATGAGAAACCTGTCGCAACTAGTGGAGGAAGGTGGCTATATACCTATGGTTGACCACAGGGTCCCTCCGGACGTATCGTTAAGCAACTACGTATATTATTTGAAGGCTAAAAGAAAAACTATAGGTAGAGGTGAAAACCTGCCTTACCCTGAACTCTCATCAAGAAAAACTAACCTACAATAGGGGTTCCAAGTCAACCTTTTTATAAACAGCCTCAGGGGTTCCCAACATCTCCATGTTCAACCCTCCTATTCCTAAACCATTCTCATCAGAGAACAGACGCATAGAATTCACAACCCTAGTTCCACCCTTCTTAACCAACTTCTCTGAGTGAAGCAGGTCGCAGTCTAGGTCTGCGTAAACCATGTTTCTCAATCCTGCTGCAAGATGGGCTCCAGCTGCCACACCTATACCGGATTCTCCCATGCAGCCAACCATACAAGGTATTCCAGCAGCTTCAGCCACGTTAGATATCTTCCTAGCCTTCAGTATTCCTCCGCTCTTCATCAGCTTGATGTTAATAAGGTCAACCGCCTCCTCCTCAATAAGCCTCAGAGCGTCAGAAGGAGAATGCACACTTTCATCAGCCATGACAGGTATTTGAGAATCCTTCCTAACCCTCGCCAAACCCTTAACGTCTTCCGCAGGAACAGGCTGTTCCACAAACCGTATGTTGAACCTCTCCACCCTGTTCAACACTTCAACTGCCTGCTCCGGGCTCCACCCCCCATTAGCATCAATCCTTATCTCAACATCCTCTCCAACTGCTTCACGCACCATCCTTATCCTTTCAACATCCTCAACAGGATTCACGCCAACCTTAATCTTCAAAGCCTTGAAACCCTGCTTCACAGCTTTAACAGCGTCAGCCGCCATCTCTCCAGGGGGCTTCATGCTTAAAGTTATATCAGTCAAAACTTCTGTCCGATAGCCGCCGAGCAACATGAATAATGGTTTTCCAACAGTCTTCCCCAGAACGTCGTGCAACGCCATGTCTAATGCTGCCTTAGCAGCAGGGTTCCCATCAACAGTCTGATCCATCTTCTCCATGTTCTGCTCAATCCTAAGCGGGCACATGCCTACCAGCTTCGGCGCCATCCTTGAGATAGCTGCGCTAACGGTTTCTCTCGTTTCACCCGTCACCCTCTTGGAAGGTGAGGATTCCCCCCAGCCTTCAACACCGTAGTCGGTAAGGATCCTAACCACGATACTATGGCTCTCCCAGCTAACACCGGGGGCTATCCGGAACGGCTCAGAATACTTCAGAGACACTGAATAAACATCAATGCGCTCTATCTCCATCCTCCCTCTAACCATAGTTGGGTTCAGAGTTGAAAAACATTTTCTTCTCGCGAATCGTGTTGCTAACGAAACACTCCGAAGGGGAAAACACCTGCTGAAATCCAGGCGAACAGAAGCGCGTTGAAAACTGCTCCCACACCTATAGAAGAGGAAACTCGGTGGAGCCACCATGAGCACGCTGTTGAAATGATGAATTGCACTGTTATCAACGGGAGAAACTCTATGAGAAAACCGGTGAAGGAGGAGAGAAGCTTAACCTCGAGGAGAAACATTGGAACATACTGTATGCACATAACCAGTATGTAGGGCGTAATCTTGATCATGATGGTCTTACCCATGTCTAAGGCTTCTGAAAACAATCC
>JAWCNV010000010.1:0-67187 GCA_038848185.1 Thermoproteota archaeon
TTACTCTCGGCCCATGCCTCACTCCCCATTACGAAAAACATTGAAACGATATTGGTTAAGACAGCCAACAGTATGGAGAAAGATACTGCTCTAGCGAACCTCTCTTTTAAAACTCTGATCTCTGAGGAGTTCATCCCCCCTCCCCCGAGAGGAGGAGGGAATAATTGTCTTTTTAGGATTGTTTCATAATCTTGTTTACAAATTGACCTCGGAGTACTCTATATAAAAAGCGTCTGTAATGAAAAATACTTTCAGATTTTTTTGTCACGGCCAGTGAAACGAATTGTTCCTCGATATTGTTTTTTTCAATATCTTGATAATCGACGTCATGAAGCATTTGCAAAGCTTTTTGAAGAGGGAGCGTGCAATCTGAGTTTTAGAATTTTTTCGCTAGGATAAGAATCTTGCAAGATTCTTGTTAAGAGGAGGAGGCGTCAGGTTAATCTGTTTAACATATATGGCTTAAGGCTGGGGAGGCTTGGATGAAAAGGCAAGTTTAATAAGCAAGAAGTCTTTCTCCAGATGGACGCATCGTGGAAAGCATCGTGGCTGAAGGCTTGACTAAGCGGTTTAACAGTTTTATGGCGGTAGACAATATCAGCTTTAAAGTTGAGGAGGGCGAGGTCTTCGGGCTTCTAGGTCCTAATGGCGCTGGGAAAACCACCACCATCCGCATGCTTGCATGCCTCATCTCTCCCTCAGAAGGCTCAGCGCTAGTAGGGGGATACGATATTACTAGGATGCCTCTTAAAGTCAGGGAGATCGTGGGAGTTTTAACCGAGAACCCCAGTCTGTATGAGAGGCTGACGGCCTATGAAAACCTCTGGTTCTTCGCAGAGGCTTACGGGGTTTCAGACCATCTGGAAAGAGATGAAAGGATTAGGGAGCTGCTCGAGTTCTTCTACCTGTGGGAGAGGAGGAGCGATAAAGTGGGAACCTTCTCCCGAGGAATGAAGCAGAAGCTCGCCATTGCCCGTGCACTAGTACATAGGCCGCCGATAATCTTCCTGGATGAGCCTACCGCAGGCTTAGACCCTGAGTCCGCTAAGGAAATAAGGGACTTGATAAATCGGCTCAGCAGGCAGGAGAAGTGTACAATACTTCTTTGTACTCACCGTCTTGAAGATGCTGAGAAACTCTGCAACAGGGTGATGATAGTAAGCAGAGGGAAAAGAATTGCAGTTGGCACTTTAGAGGAGCTTGCTCGTCTTGTTGGAAGACCTGTTCTTCAAATCGCCTTGAGAAACATTGATCAGAGGATTGTTGATTCTTTGAAGGCTTTAAAGCAAGTCATGGAGGTGAATGTGGATACTCAAGCATCTAGGTTAATTTTGAGCTTGATTGATGAGTCTGCAACCCCTGAAATCGTTAGGGAGATAGTATATTCGGGTGGAATGGTTCTTTCAGTAAACGTTGTCCATCCCTCTCTCGAGGAAGTTTACTTGAAGCTGGTTAAGGAGGGGTCAGCTTGAGGTTAAACAGGGTTATGCTCGTATTCAAGAAGGATTGGCTTGAGATAAAGAGGAACCGAGAGGTGTTGCTTCCCATAATTATCATACCTCTTCTTTTCTCCATAGGCGTTCCATTGATATTTATGGTTGGCACCATGGTGACTCCTGAATCCTCCTCACCAATGGAGGATCTTGAAAACTTGGTCAGAAGCCTGCCTGAACATGAGAGAAACGAGGTGCTTCAAATGACTGTCCCGCAAGCAGCCGTATATGTCATTACTCTATACATGTTCGCTCCGTTCTTCCTGATAATCCCGGTTATGGCTTCCAGCGTGATAGCGTCAGACAGTTTTGCAGGGGAGAAGGAGAGGAGGACTATTGAGGCCCTTCTAGCAACACCAATATCGGACTCTGAACTGTTTTTAGGAAAGGTACTGGTTTCCTTCATCCCGTCTTTTACAGTTACAATAATTTCTTTTACAACGTATTCTATTTTAGTAGATGTTCTCTCCTTCAGCATTTTCAACGGCAGGCTTCTGCTTCCCAACTTGGTTTGGATCATGCTGATATTTTGTCTTTCGCCAGCGATGGCGTTTACAAGTATTTGCCTGACAGTCCTAGTTTCAGCCAGGGTTAAGGGCTTCAGGGAGGCTCAGCAGATTAGTGGGGTGTTGCTTCTTCCAATAATAATGTTAATGTTCGGACAGATTTCCGGGGTGGTTATGTTTGGACCCGTGGTTATCGGAATCTTAACGATATTTTTTATACTTATCGACTACGTGATACTGCGCTTAAGTGTAAGAGCATTTAAACGGGAGGAAGTTCTATCGAAACTTGTGTAAATACTGGGGATGTCGAGCTGTAAACTCAGTAATGAGGGTTGATGGAGTGAAACTGGTTAAATCCTTTTCTATGGGTTCGATAGGCTGAAGAAATATAAGAAGGATGCTTCACTTTTAACATGATGAATGTTGAAAATCTTTGAGAGTGAACTTGGAATTAGGACGAAAGGTGAATCAGATATTGTTGACATTACTGGTGAGGTTGAGCGAATCGTTTCAAAGACAGGTATTAGAAACGGTATTGTTAACATTTTCGTACCTGGGTCAACTGGTGCTGTAACCACGATAGAGTACGAGCCTGGTTTATTGAAAGACTTGCCGAATGCATTGGAGAAGATTGCACCTAAGAATGCTTATTACGAGCATGAGAAGATGTGGCATGATGGAAACGGTCATTCACATGTCAGGGCGTCAATACTTGGTTCAAGCATAACGATCCCGGTCAAAGATGGTGGTCTGAGGCTCGGCACTTGGCAGCAGCTGGTTTTCTTAGAACTGGATGTGAGGCCGAGGAGCAGAACTCTCGTTGTAACCTGCTTAGGAGAATGATTATGGAAAATGGTTGATGTAAAGATAAGCATTATAGGAGCTGGCAGCGCCGTTTTCTCCATAAGTCTGATTAAAGACCTGTGTTTAACCCCCAACCTGTCGGGAAGCACCATAAGCCTAATGGACATAAACCGGGAGAGGCTGGACGCAGTATACTCAATCTGCACCAGGTATGCTGAGGAGACAGGCATTAAGCTGAGGCTGGAGAAGACGCTAAACCGAAAGGAATCTCTTAAAGACGCTGATTTCGTCGTTAACACGGTGCTTACAGCCAGCTACGAGAGGCTTAGAGAAGGCTGGTCGATAGCGCGGAAGCTGGGCTACAGGTTTGGCGGAAGCTACCACATTATGCATGATGAAGCATTCTGGATAAACTTCTACCAGTTCAAATTCTTCGACTCGCTGATGAGAGACATTCTTGAAATCTGCCCGAACGCATGGTATATTCAGCTTGCAAACCCTGTTCTAGCAGGTGTAACATATCTCGGTAGAAAGTATGGGAACGTTAAAACTATTGGTCTCTGCCACGGTTTCAGTGGAATCTACAATGTAGTCAGGGTTCTAGGGCTTGAGAGCAGCAAGGTTAGTTTCAAGATACCTGGGGTAAACCATTTCATCTGGCTGACAAGCTTCACCTACAAGGGGGAGAATGCTTTTCCGCTTTTAGACGATTGGGTTGCTAGAGACGCTGAAAAATACTGGGAGAAAATTAACCCAAGCAGCGATTTAGGCCCTAAGGCAGTTGACCTCTATAAGAGATTCGGAGTTTTTCCGATTGGTGATACTTGTACTCCTGGAGGAGGCTCATGGCCATGGTGGTACCATACTGATAAGGAAACTGAAAGAAGGTGGAGGGAGAATCCTGAGGCATGGTGGGAAGGCTTCTTCTCATATGGTCGGAGGACTGTGGAGGAGATAATGAGGCTATCCGGAGATACTAGGAGGGTTACAGAAGTTTTCCCGGCTGAGAAATCCGGCGAGATGATCGTGCCCATAATAGAGTCTATAGCCTGCAATATTCCAAGGGTTTTCCAGGTTAACATAATTAATTCAGAAGGCTTCGTGCCGGGGGTTCCAGCAGATTTCGAGGTTGAAGTGCCAGCCGAAGTAAGCAGAAGAGGAGTTCAAGGAATTAGGGTCAACGGTTTACCGAAGCCTTTGGTCGCCTATATTCTTAGGGACCGGGTGGCACCTGTAGAGGTAGAGCTTGAAGCATATAAGAATGGTAGCAGGGATAGACTGTTAGAGCTTATAGAGATGGATCCTTGGACAAAGTCCGAAGAGCAAGCGAGAAGCTTACTGAACAAAATACTCTCATTACCTCATCATGAAGAAATGCGTCAACATTATAAATAGAGAAGTTGAACGAGTTCAATGAATTTGTTATTTCATTAAACAGGCAGATGGAAAAGTTTTAAAAACGCTGGCTGGTCGAGACTTCATGAAAATCAATAATCATATTCACACTACGTTCAGCGATGGTTCCTCCAGCATACTGGATTACTGTGAGGCTGCGATCCGGAAAGGATTTGGGGAAATAGCTTTCACAGACCATTTAACTATTCATCCAGATGGTTCAGCGGAGCCACACTCCTTAAACATGCTTAAACTGGAGAGTTATGTGAGAGAGGTGGAAAAGGTTTCAGAGGAATATAGGGATAAGTTAACCGTGAGACTTGGTGTAGAAGTCGACTATATTCCTGGAAATGAGGAGCTGGTGGAGAAAGTCCTAGGACGCTATGATTTTGACCTTATAATAGGCAGCGTGCACTTCGTCGAGGGAATCTGCATAGATTCTCGGAGGCAGAGGACTTTAATGGAGAATGAAATAAGTAAGAATGGTTTTGACAGCTTCTATTCTAAATACCTCTATCTGGTTGGAAAAGCAGTGGAAACAGGTTTCTTCAATATTGTTGGCCACATGGATCTTGTGAGAATATGGGGGTTTAACCCTAGTAACGGTTTCTCCGAGGAGCAGAAAGTATTAAGCCTTGTCAAGCAGCATGGAACGTGTCTAGAAGTGTCTTCAAGAGGGTTGCGGCAACCTATTAACTCAATATATCCTTCTCGTAGAATCATGAGAAAGGCTCGTGAACTAGATATACCTGTAACAATAGGTACTGACGCCCATTCTGTTGAAGAGATAGATTATGCTTACGATTTTTTAAAGAGCTACATAAAAACGTTTGACTACGGCAGTATCGCTACCTTCAGTAAACGGAGCATTGTAGAGAAAAAGCTCTGAACAATGTTTCAGATGGAAGCTGTGGAAATTAGAGTTTAAGACTATGTCCGTTAAGAAAAGCCCTTGAGGTGTTCCTTAAGTTTCTTAACGTTCTCTTCATTTTTAGATCTCCTTCTGAGATCTACTGGTAGTCCAAGCCTCTTAGCCTGATTAACTGTTAAACCCGCCTCTTTCAATTCTCCTAAGGAAAAGCCTCTTGCCCCCCTCCAGGATAAGGTGATTCCTCTTCTCCTCTTAGCCAAGGGTAAGATTTCATCACTCATTTCAAATCATATGATTCCTAATAACTCTTTTAAATTTTATTTCAAGCCCGTTAGCTTCGATAAGGAAAAGCCGTTTTTTCTCGATGTACATTATTAGAAAGAATAATGAAATGAAATTTCAATGTAGAGTGAGAGGCTCTATTCTAAATACTCGTATAGCTCCCTTGGCTGAAGCTCTTTTAACCTGTCTGTTTGTTGAACAATATGCCTCCTTATGTCTATGCAGAGGTGACATTTAGAGATGTATCCTTCATCTTTCTCCTTGTAGCTGAATTCTTTTACGGCAAAATCATAAAGACTCCGGATGCTTGTGGTAAGTGCACGTAATATAGGTTTATCCTGAAGAGTTATTCCTTGGGTTAAAGAACTTATGTCTCTAGCATCTCCAAGAGATATTCCGCCGCAATATCCAGTCATATAGTTAAAGTAGTTGTCTATATGGATATGCCAGTTCCTTGTTAACTCACGTATGCAGGACTCGTTGAAGAACTCTTCAGCGGGATGCTTTACGAAAAGATTCTTAAGCTTATAGCACGCTCTTCCCATCGGGAGAAGCTCAGCGTATCGCAATGCCTCCTTGTCTTTTTCCAAATATTTTTCCAAGGTTAGGGTGCCTTTAATATTGAGGCTTTTAAATCGACGGTAATATGTTTCCTGGTATATCATAGCATTTTCGCCGAAAACTTCCCTACCTATCCTAATGGCTCTTTCAGTTTGCTCAAAAGGAACCTGCTCCAGTATGAAGGGGTTTACGCTAATCAATATCCCTTTTAACCCTGCCTCCTTCAAAACGGTAAGCTTCTCTTTAACATGTTCTTCGCTTGTGCACCAGAAGCAATTGGTTTCAACAAATGTAGATGGGATTTTAAGCCTGTTCGCAATCTTAACCGCGTCCAGTAGAAGATTGAAGTTCAGGAAAGGTTCTCCACCAGTGAAATGTAATCCATGGTTTACACTTACATCCTCACGGCCATAAGGGCTTGGCTTGATCCGAGGGGCTAACTGCTTTAAAATCAACTCGACACCATTCTTAGTAAGCCAGTCTGCTCTCCAAAAAGGTGAACAGGCATACATGCAATGCTTGCACGTGCCTCCACACTTATAGGAAAGGATTAGTCCTGCCGAGATCGGCTCAGGTATGTGAAGCCGGTTCACCAATTCTTCATACTACCGGTTTTTCTCATCTTTCGAAAACTATCTCATACCAGATTGTCCTGAACTCTGACCCGATAGTGAAAGACTTGTAGGAGCCTTCGCTGGATACTGGTACCTCCATGACCCTGTTTCCAAGGTTATCCAGTCCCCAAACCTTCATCCCCGCCTCAGTTTTGATCTTGATTGTTGCAGGAACCCCCTCAACCAAGGTTGGTGCGGAACCCCAGTCTCTGCCGCATGTTATCCGACCATTAAATATCTCAATCTCAGTGAGTTCATTAGCCTCCCACTTTAACAGCTCTCTGCTACCATTATAGTCTCTGAGGGCCATACCCGTGTTTGTCACATAGCCGGCAGCCACTAGGAGCGCTTTTTCACAATGTTCCAGGTTCTCGCCATCGAGCGACGAGAATGCTATGACGCTCCAGCCATCCAATAGTGAATCACCCGGCTCAACAATAATCGTTCCAAAGTCGAATAGTCTCCCCCCTCCGAAGCCTATGATGCCAATACTCTTCGGCGTGTTCACCGTAATAACTCCCCTACCTGCATTCGACGTGTCCCATGTCACCTCCTCATTGTCCGACCTGTAGGTTGATCCAGAAACCCTTATGTCGCTGAAGTTGCTGAATTCAGTGCCCCAGACATCTATCTCCGTCCTATGCAGCAGAGATAACAGGGGGTTCAGCCCTACGTGTTTAGCGTCTGGCAGACCCCAAGCCCAGACCTGCCTATTAAGCAAGTTCATCTCGTCCTCCCTAGTCAGCTTCGCGACAACAAGCTTGTTTGCTGGCTTAACATCTCCTCTAACAAATATTAGGTGTGCAGGTATCAGCATGGCCATGTGGATAGGGTGCTGATCCATGTCGAAGAACCCTCTTATCTTCGAGGAGTTCCAATTGCCCCTGCTACCGTAGGCGAACATGAATACTCCATCCCAATCCTGTAGAGCAGCATAAGTAGCTATAGTCAAGACTGCTTCAGCATCATACATGTTTGGCGCAGGATGACCATACTCTGTTACGAAATGAGGCTTGTTCAGAACGTTCTTTACGGCTAAGCCAACTATTGTGCTATCCCTAGGGTTGTTCACCATCGGCTTGTTTTCCACATACCAGTTTACTGGATCCCAAGAAGTACCGGGAAACTGCGGGTGCTGCCAGTAGGCGTGAGTATCAACTATATCCATTTCCGACATTATGCTCGGTGGGCTGCAGCTGCTGCTGATCGTCCCTATGACGAGTGCTTTTGATCGTAATTCCTCCTTTATGAAATTGCGCATATTTAGGAAGAACTCCTCCTCCAAGTAGTAGAGAAACTCTAACCAATCGCTGTCGGCATAGGTTCTTCGACGGTTCACCCAATCTTCGAAGGATACTATCTCAACCGTACCCTGCTCAAGACTCTCCCCCTCCCTGAGGGAGCCCCAAGTGCTTCTAAGGAAGTTTGTGGACCCATACTTTAATAGGAGATAATTGTTCCACTTGTCCCTCAGCCTGCTCTTGAAAACTTCTGGAAGCTTATCTAGAACGCCCATAAGCCAGGAGTTTATGAGCCCCTGCTCGTTAACTATCTCGACAAAAGCTATCGCCGGGTCCTCAGCATAGGTCATGCCGGTATAGGGGTTGAAATGGGTAAGAAGTTGTTCAGCATATTCCTTCTCAAGATTCTCGATCTCTTCCATGAAGAATCCTAGGGCCTGATGATCCTTCCATTCTATGGACTCAATTTCTCTTGGCAAGCCGTCCTCGGGCGTAAACCTCCTCGCTACGAGCAGGTTGAGGTCTACATATATCCCGTTCTCCTTAAGCTGGTATATGAAGTAGTCTAGTTTGTCAAGTGCCTCCTCGCTCAGGAGCCTAGTGCCCAGGAGAGGCTTTAGAGCCCCCCAGCTCGTCCACCCTTGGGAATCCTTCTCGAAATCGAAGATGGGGGTAAAGGCTTGGCTGTTTGGATCAGACCATCCAAAAGCGTCTATATAGAAGTTGCCGCTCCACTCCCTACCCGTCCACTCTCCAACTATAACTCCTACTGCTTTCACTCTGGTAGGGTCGCATTTGGGAAAGCCTATTTGAGATGGGGGGTTGACGCTCAGATCCCAGCTTAATTGAACCCATTGGTCGCCCTTGCTGCTGAAGCTAGTTATGTCTGGGCCAGCGTCCCCCCAGTTCCATTTATCGTCCATTATGAATATCTTAGCCTGAATATTTATGGTTGCAGCCTCCTCTGGAACCTTCATCCAAACCGATAGCTTCTTGTTGCTCAAGTCCATTGGGGTGTCGAGGATGACTTGTACCCCTCCAGTATCGCCCAAGCTGCGGTTGAAGTAGAGTTTAAGGCTTCCTGAGCCATGGTATGCTTCAGCAACCGTTTGGGAAACGCCGCCAACTTCAAAAATGTTGTATTCCCAGTTCGCGTCTAAACCATGAAAGCGCACAGCATTAACTCCAAACTTGGCTAGCCTCGCAGCAATCTTCTCAGCCTCATCCTTCTCCGGGAAACAAGCACCTCCTCCAATATTAACACCTAGGAACTTTATTCTTTTTCCATCGACGTAAAGATGGCTGTCACTCCCCACCGTTACGTAACCAAGATTCCCAGCAGGCTTTTCGAGTCTCTCACTAAGGCTAACCACCGTTTTACTATAATCATCCCATGGAAGGTGAAACGGAAAAATTCTGCTTCCGACTACTATCGGTTCTGGCGTCGTTTGGGTTCCTAGTTTAGGCATGCTTTTGAGAAGGATTAAAAATAAGATAAAGATTATGATTGCACCCAATACGGTAATGACTGAAACTTCCTTTTTCATTGGGTTTCCTACCTCATGGGAGAAAAATAAACATTGCGGGCATAAGTGAGGACATTCTAAGTATTCGGATGAGAATTTTCTCCATACGCTATTAGCCGAAAAGATTACATGTTTAGCCTTCACCGCGCAACATCCAGAATGTCCTTGAAAACTAGCATAATTTAGGTTTATTAGTGCCGTCAAGTCTAAGATAACTTGGAAAATGAAGACGCGTAACTCGGTTTCAGATAAAGATCGAGAGATAATCAGGCGCTTAATGGAGGTTCGCACCTCTGACGTGATAGACGCTTTAGACAGGTATAATGTCCACGGTTCAACAATAGTTTCAGAGGAGATAAAGCCTCTTTTCAACGATATAAAGATGGCTGGGGTTGCATTAACCCTACGCCTCCTTAAGACAAAGGAGCCGATTCCAACAATGACTCCAGAAGAGTATGAACAGTATGTTGCAGACTGGTATGGTAAAAGAAACAATGCTGAACTCTTCCTAAAGATAGCTGAGCCTGGGCATGTTCTGGTTGCTGACGCAGGCGGATACACTCAAGTCGGCTTCTGGGGGTCCCTCATAGCATTAATAGCTAGGGATAAGGGTATAACTGGTCTGGTTATAGATGGTGGCTGCAGAGACGTTGGGGAGATTAGAAAGGAGAGGTTTCCTGTTTTCTGCAGAGGAGTTGGACGTACAGAAACCATTGGCAGACAGGAGCTTCGCCCTGAGGACATTAACATACCTGTTACTATCGGAGGGGTTCTAGTTGAGCCCGGGGACTTCATAATGGGTGACGATGATGGTGTTGTCGTCATACCTAGAAATCTGGCTGAGGCTGTGTCCCAAAGAGCCTTAAAACAGTTTCAGGAGGACCGTAGAAATCAAAAGCCTTATCTTGAAAAATTCGGAATCCGGCTCTAAGGGAGGCTGAAAGAATGGAGTACTGGGAAACCCGATTAGGGAGAATAATCGTCTTCAGGTGCGACAGGGGAGAGGACCTTTTAAAAACTATTGAGAAAGTTGCTAACGAGAATAATGTTGTTAACGGAGTCATTGTCTCGGCGATAGGCACCCTTGGAAAATGCCGTATACACCGAGTTACCTCAAAAGGTCTGCCTCCTGAGGAAGCGTATATTGAGATAGATGGGCCGCTAGAAGTCAACTCTGTTGACGGGATTATTGCAAACGGGAAGCTTCATGCACATATCTCTGTTTCAGACAGTAAGGCAACTTATGGAGGCCACTTGGAACCCGGAAGCCCAGTCCTATATTTAGCTGAGATAGTTTTAGCTGAGATGATCGGTGTCTTTTTCAACCGTGAATTCGATGAGAAAACCCGTCTAAGCCTCTTGAAAGAGGCTTCAAAGGGGAAAGATGATTAGGACTGTCTACTCAAAGTGAATTATTGCCCACCAGTGTCCTGCAAACATTGTATGAAAAACTATTTAATTAGCTTTTAAAGAGAACCAACGTAGCATGGTTAACTACATTCAGGTTTTTACATGTACTGAAAAGAAGGAGGATGCTGAAAAGATTGCTAGAACACTGTTAGAGAGGAGACTGGCAGGTTGCATTCAGATAATTGGTCCAGTATCAAGCTTATACTGGTGGAAAGGGAAAATCGAGGAGGCTGAGGAATGGCTCTGCATAATAAAAAGTGAGAAAAGCCTTTACGAGGAGCTTGAGAAAACGATTAAGGAGAATCATCCGTATGCTGTTCCGGAAATAATAAGTATTCCAATCATTACTGGGAGTAAAGAATATCTTAATTGGCTTAGTGATATACTTTTAAGTCAAAATAAAGGAAGTGGTGAAGATAATAGCTATTGAAGAAACCATGTTAAGAAATATGCTGCTCCAAAAACATAATGGTGAAAGCAGCATCACATACTATAAGGCTCTTTCCATTTCTTTCTATTCTAAACAGTATGCTTCTTCTTTCTTCGAACATAAAGGATTATTATTACGAGTATTACTACAACTATTATTGGAAGCGCCAATTGAAGGATCCTGCTTGTCATACCTCCACTATTCTCCGCTTCCTCGGCTTCTTTCATAATGTTTAAAGATTCGCTCAACAAGCTTCTCGCTCCCTCAATATCTCCAACCATTATTTTATCGAAAGCGGAATGCGCTTTTAGATAAGCTTCACGAGCAAGGTTCTTGGCAGAGGAGTCTTTATACGAGGCTATGGCGTTTCTCGCAGAATCCTCCGCCTTTCCTAGTTCAACAATAAGGTCTATCATGTCCTTGTTTCCCTCGTAGCCTCCTAGACCATGTATATAGAGTGCAATCCTAAGGGTCTTAGAATCGCCCTTCTTCATCGCACCTTTACCGAAATCAGTTAGCCTGAAATGTGCATTGTAATTAGTGTATGTCTCGTTACTCCCCCTGTTATCGCCTATGCCAAAACCTTTGAATAGGGATGGAGCTATGTTTATCATGGTTATTCCTTCACCCAGAGTGCTGAAATCCATCCAGTAGGTCATTCGGCTAGTGTCGTAAAGAGATATATTAGGGTCATATTCAGCCGGAAGATTCACTCTTACTACGGTATTCTCTCTAAAGACTTCTGCATAACTACCTCCAAAAAGGCTTACGGGGAACTCCCAGAATCCCCAGCCTACCCTGTTTATATCGCTCGAGTCTTCAACAGCCGTTAGATTTGAATCTATAAGTATCAAACCATTTTTTGAAACCGTTATCTTTGTGACGATATCTAGAACATGGACATTGTATCTGCCGAAAAACGTTGCTGTCACGTAATCAGGCTTTTCCTCTACAATTGGTGAAGCAGTTGCATTAGATCCATAAACCTGTTGCCAGTCGCCCTCCCAAATAAACCATCCTCCCGCGCCAGTGAAATTTATCTGCGATATTGCTATGCTAGAAATGCCTCCGTTGCTATTGATCGTTATTTTAAATTCCTCCGCGGTTCCACTTATAACGGTTATGGTAACGTTTGTCTCACCGGCCACGACTAAAAGCCTCTTGGCTTCTTGCACATACGGGTTCAAAACTTTAGCAAGTTGTGGAGATGCAAACCCGATTAGAGGATTCAGCGTGAGAATAATCAGGAAAACCAGCATTAACACTGCAAACTTGTTCTTCAAGGGTCAATATAAAGCTTTGACACAATAGTATAAAAACTTTATCTCGTCACTTAGCTAATTCACCATGTAACAGTGAAGGTTCTAACCGCTGGAGGAGGAAAAAGACATGATGATTGCTATAATGTCAGCAAACTAATTATTTTTGCAGGTGGGGCAATGGTATTTCAATGATATAGAGCATTTATCGCCTTCTATGAAGCTAATAACCACTGGACAGTTACCTGATGATTCTTTTCATGCTCCTTTTCTCCTGAAAGGTATCTGGAAGCGGGGGAAAGTATTTCAGGAAGTGTTTAACGAGTTAAGCTTATAAACCGCGTCTTATATCTAACCTTAAACAATGCGCCACATATCGTTTACCGGTCTCAGGACCCCCCTGATACTTTCACTATTGGTCTTGATGCTTTTAACGCAGCTGACTTTCGTAACAGGATCCGTATCTTCGAGCAAAAGTAGTCCAGTCCAAATAAGCGATATTGGTAGTTTGAGCTTTGAAAACATCTTGGGGCATGTTGAAACCCTATCAGGATTCGGTTCCCGTGTTGTCGGTTACGATGGTTTCTTTGAGGCTGCTGACTATATTAAAGCATACTGGTCCTCTTTAGGCTTTGAGGTACGTGAAGAGAAATTTGACATGGTGACGCCTATCGTTGAAGACTGCTCTATAAAAGTAGAGACGGGTGATGGAACCATATTAGAGTTTGAGGCTTATCCACTTTGGCCTAATCACGTAAATCCTTGTCCCTACACAAGTCCTGAAGAGGGAGACAGGCTCATATACGTTGAAGGAGGGATTCCGGAAGATTTTGACGGCTCAAACCCGAAGGAAGCATTCGTCCTAATGGAATTTAATAATCGTTGGTATTGGAAGAACGCTGCTCTATTCGGTGCAAAAGGCATAATATTTCTTGAACCGGAAGAAACTACCGGTATCCAAGCTATTCAAAAAGTGTTCAGTATTCCAATAAACTTCCCTCGCCTATATGTAAGAGGCCAAACCGCCTCATATCTGAAGAATCTTGTAAAGCAAAGAGGAGAAGTCAAGATATGGGTAAACTCCAAGATGAAATGGGAACAGAAGAAAGTATCCAACATAATCGCAGTCATAGAGGGTTCTAACCCTGATACGAGAGACAAAGTGGCTGTCATAGGTGCTTACTATGATTCCTGGTCGATTGTGCCACAGCTTTCACCAGGTGCCACAGACTCCATAGGGATATCTTTCCTGTTAGAGCTTGGCAGGCTTTTAAAGGATACTCCTCCGGAAAGAACTGTCTGGCTAGTAGCTTTCGCAGGGCATTATCAAGGTTTGGCAGGTGGCAGGGAATTCATGGAGAAACATTTTGACGAGTTAGCTAGTAAACTTGAGATGATGTTAAGCGTTGACTTGGCGAGTGAGAGCGATATTTTAGCTGTTTACGCAACCGGTTCAATGTATGGGTACTTGCAGCCACAGACGCTTTTAGCCAGATACAGTAGGTGGTTAGGTGATATCTTTTCAAAGTGGAAACCTGCTATTGAGAGTGCTATGGGTGAGGAGTATCATGTGATAAACGGGGTCACTTGGTCAGACCCGAATTGGATAAGAAGTTCTCGCCCCTTCGAGCCTTTTCCAATATACTTCGAAGCCGAGATTTTCACCGAAGCCTGTTACGGTGGTGGTTTAGGTTTCGTTACAACGAACACCTTCAAAATATACCAGTATACGCCGTTAGACACAGTCGACAAGTTGATTCAAGATAATATTAGGAAACAAGTAAGCTTCCTGTGGCCAATACTGTACAATTGCGTTAACATGGAGGTAACTTACTTCCTTGCTCCAAAAAGGATAGCAACTGACTGGGGGTTAATCACTCTAACGATTCAGCTGGCTACGTATGATAAGATTACCGACTGGTTTAGAAGCTACTATCATGAGGATGCGATTTTTCTGGTTTCTGTTAGTGGGATTTCGTCTTCTCAGCAGCAAGTGGTTTACGCAGGTTTCTCAGCCCCCTCTTCAATAGGCTCTTTAAGAAGTGCTGTGGTACAGGGTGTGACAGTTGGACTGTTTGCCTCCTCTTCTGGTGTAAGCCAAGGGCAGGTTCAGCAGGGTTCGCTTGCAACCCCTCTTGGGTTCACCATGGTTGCTAAGCCTGATGCTCAAGGGCAGGTAGTTATTAAAGGAATAAGGCCTTTAACAGGTATTGACGTGCAAGCATACGTTATTGATCCGGAAACTGGAAAAATATTATGTGCAACAGACACCGGGCCATTTGGAACCACCAAACTTAGGTATGGTGGTCTTTTCGGACAAGCCGCTGCAGCCGCAGCACCAACCCTTACCGCAGGTATGGAGGCACTAGTTTATCTCGCAGCATCAGGTGAGGGCGCTCGCTCTTTTAACCTCTTTGCCCCGCCATGGTGGCGATACGTTCCAATCATTAACGTTTCGTCGATCGCGATATTAGGGCTTATTGATCCAGTTAACATTAAGGATGCGGCAGGACTGACACTAGAGGTCTACAACTTCATTTCTCACAGCTACCTTATTTGGAGAGATACTCTTTCACCATGGCCAGAAACCATGGCTTTCATTCAACCAGATGTTCCTGTCGAAATCTTGATAAAAAGCGGAGGACGAATAGTGGCTATTTTAAACAATGCCTCCAGCAAGTATCCTGAGGGTCAAGGCTACCTGCTTAAGCATGGTGAGACAAAAATCTTAACGATGTTTGATGCTGTAGATAGTGTGTTTTATCTTGCTCAGGCTAGAGCCGGCTTTTTGATGGAAAGAATGTCAGCAAATCCGAAGCTTGTACTCCATCTTGAGAAGATGAACAGTTTCAGAAAAGCCTCGGAAGAAGATCTGCAGAATGGGAAACTAGGTGAGTTCTACTCCCTATCTATTGCCTGCTGGCAATATGCGTTGCATGCTTACCTTTCTTCCTTCGAGCTAACATATGACGTTGTTAATACAGCGTCTTTCTTCTTCTTCCTATCGGCCGCCTTCATAATTCTGGTTGCTAGGTTAATCGCAAGAAGAGAAGCCGGGGTAAAGCGTATGATGTATATAATCGCTTTATTCTTAGTGGTAAATGTGCTTTTAGGATTAATTCATCCTGGTTACGCTATTTCATCAAATATCTGGATGCTTATAAATGGGTTGGCCATAATCCTGTTCTCAATCCTCTTGGTTTACGTTGTGATAGATGAGTTTAATGATGCTGTGAAAAGCATAAGCCAATCAATCCTTGGCTATCATAAATCTGACATTGAGAGAAACAGCTTCATATTCTCCGCTTTCTCCATCGGTGTGGAAAACCTCAAAAAGAGGTATATTAGAACTGCTTTAACATTATCGACCATCATAATAACCGTCCTTGCAATGACCATGTTCACAACTATGGGTTTAGTCGTTACGTCATATAAGACAGAGTTAGGCACGATGCCTGCTTACACAGGTTTCCTCATAAAGAAACCATTGCCTGACATCATTAATGTTCCCCTATCCGAGCTTTATATGATGGGAATAAATGATATTGCGTCACAAGGGCTCGGAGAATTCCAAGCTTGCCCAAGAACTTGGATATATCCTCCGGGCATGAAGATGTTTGTAACATGGGCTAATGCGACGAAGTCAAGCATTAGGGCAATATTAGGAATCACTCCAGAGGAGGCTAAATTATTAGAGCCTGCGCTTTCCTCTGGCACTACTTTCATGGAAGGTGCGGAGCGAGTAGCTTTGGTTAGTAGCGGTCTCGCCAGCCAGCTGAGTGAAGACCTTGGTATAGAGGTTAAGGTTGGTACTTCGATTAGTATTTACGGTATGCCTGTCACAGTCGTAGGGATCCTAGACGATGAGTTAAGCAAATCTGTTTTCAAAGACTTGGATGGTGGCGATTTTGTGCCCCTCAACCCAACCTCCTCACTTACGAGCGGAGCGCCGGTTTACCTCGATGTTAAAGAGGTACTAATTGTTCCCTATGATTTTGCAAGAAATGTCTTCAACGCTCAGCCTAACATCATCGTTTTACACTCCGGCACATCTATTAAAACTGAGGATTTGGGTCAGCGTGCTTATGACTTGGCTTTGATACTACCCTTTGACATCTTCTTCGGCTCAATGCAGCATGAGTCCTCAGGCAAGGTTGCAACCAGAGATGTATACTTAATCAGTGGAACTGAAAACATGCTGGTGCCTTTAACAATCTCTGCCTTAACGATTTTATCAATGATGCTGAGTGCAGTTTACGAAAGAACAAAGGAGATTACGACGCTTAGTACTCTAGGGCTTTCGCCACGCCACATCGGGTCAATCTTCCTAATAGAGTCAATAGCACTGGCTTTTATCGGCAGCTTCATCGGCTATATAACGGGGGCAGGAGTAATGACTCTCTTATGGAGGCTGAACATGTTTCCCAAAGAATTGATTCCGAATGTGTCTTCAGGAGTAATAATTATAGTCATGGGTGTGATAATATTAGTTACGGTACTATCATCTGTTTACCCAATAGTTAGAGCCTCAAAACTAGCAACCCCGTCGTTACTGAGAAAGTGGCAGATCGGAAGCAAACCGGTTGAAGACAGGTGGAGCGTAGCTTTACCCTTCAACGCTACTACCTCAGAGACGCTAGGGGTCTTAGAGTTTCTAGCTGAGTATTTTGAGGCTTCGTCTTCCACAAGCGGGAGGGCAGGACTCTTCATCCTCCTTAAGCCTGCAGAAATAATACAGGAGGATAATAGAAAAATCTTGAAAGTGCAGTTACAACTATCACCATTTGACGCTGGAATAATTCAAAATCTTGAAGTAGTTTGCCAGAGGATTGGTACCGATAGATATGGCTTCGGAATCCTGATAAATAGACTATTGGGCACGGAAAACCTTTGGGTTACGGCCAACAAGAACCTTCTCAGCGAACTTCGTAAACAGTTCCTATTCTGGAGGGCTCTTGGCGTAAGTGATAAGGCAAAGTATATAGAGCGAGGGGAACGGAGGCAGAGCACTAGTAAGGAGTGATAAGGAATGGAAGAAGTCAAGCAGAAGGGGCTTACATGGAGGGCTGTTCTAGCAATCATATTCGTAGTGTTCGTCATAGAGCCAGCGATAGTTTACAACTGGCTGGTCAGTGGTCTTTGGGGGCTACCTCTTCAAAGCTGGGCAGTCATATTGCTATGGATTGGCTTGGCAAGGCTTCTAGGCTCCTCATTAAGCTCCAAGGAGATTTTTGTCATAAGAATGGTGGAGACAACAGGTCTAATGTTCACCGGCTACTACTTTGCATACTTACTGCGTAACCAGTATTTCGCAAATTCTGAAATAGCAGCACTGTTTGGCATGCAGGATCAAATACCCCCGTTCTTCTCGCCTCTTGGAGAGTTCGCCCAGAGATCCATGCTACAAAGGACATTTTTCGACTTTGCTTGGGCTCTGCCCATACTGGTCTCCGTTGTTATACCTGTAGTGCTCGTCGCAGTCGCCAATTATGTGCTTGGTCTGCTTGCCTTCAGACTCTACGTGCAGGAGGAGAAGCTGGAGTTTCCACTAGCCTCATGGGACGCTAGGACGATGAAAGCCTTCGGTGAAAGAGACAAAAGCCTGATCAAATATATTGCTCTCTCCATAATGGGTGGATTCCTTTACTCTGTAATGAGCCAAGGGCTCACTACCATACTGGGGGTACCCCTGTTTCCACGCTATACCATAGATCTAACCAACATAGTTGAGACTATGCTTCCGGGGGCCTCGTTCTCCTTCAGCCTAGATTTGTTATCTTATATAACTGGCTTCATCCTACCGATTCAATTTACAGCTGCGCAATTCATATCTTCAGTTGCACTATCTATTTTCGGAAACTATTACGTGACAGTTAACGATTTATGGCCTGCTGAGAGCAAATGGCAGGCTGGCCAAGGTTATCTCTGGATCTACCAGAGGTCTTCACTCTACTTCTGGAATAGCTTCACAATAGGGTGGGGCATAGCAATGGCTGTAATTCCACTCTTGATAAGGTATAAGTCAGTCGTCAGAGCATTTACAAGAGTTGGTAGTGGTCTCGGAAAAACGGAGAAAGGCAGTAGACTGCTTTCCAGCAAATTCCTTATTCTTATATACTTGGCTACTGCAGGAGCATCCATACTCATCACGAAGATTCTCATACCTGACTTTCCTCTATGGGTCCTCGTGCTCTTCACGCTAGGAATCTCGTTTGTGATGACTCTGCTACAAACACACTCTGCAGGGATCACCGCCGGGTTTAGCGTCCCCTATCTTAGGGAAACCATGATATACTTTAGCGGTTACGATAGGATTGACATATGGTTCGCACCACCTGACATGATGCTTTTCCTCGGAGGATCAGGTATAGCTCAACAGCTTAAGCAAGCATCTATGCTGGGCGTGGAAATAGAGGAGTATACTAAAGCGTATTTCCTAATGGTCTTCCTTGGGCTCTTGGGAAGCTTTATATTCGTTTCTCTCTTCTGGAGCCTCAGCCCTATACCCGGGTGGGCATACCCCTACACGATTTCAGCATGGCCTGTGGAAGCATTGAACTTCTGGAGGTGGCAAACCTGGCTCTGGTCTGGTTATCTCTTTAGAAGAGAAATGATGTTAACAGGTATTGGTGTCTCTACTGTGCTCTACCTGATATCGGACCTTGTTTTCCACATGCCTTCTTTCCCGATTGCAATGATGTCCGGAATGCTGATGGTTCCAAACATAGCTCTATCACAATTCCTGGGTTCCGTAATATCTGTAGGCATAAGCAGGTTTTTAGGTAAGAAACTATGGGATGAAAACAAAGGGTTCTTTGTGATAGGTTTATCACTCGGAGACGGTCTCTTTTCCACAATTTTAAGGGTCCTAACATTGATAGGCAGGTCAGTATGGCTTAAGCCCTACTAAAACAGGCATCTGAATATTTTTTTCCTAGTTTTTGATTATTGTTTTCATTATATGCTAGTAAAACTTATATACTTCCAAACATCCTATTAGACGATGGTAAAATGGCTGAAGAAGTTAAAAGTGCTTTAACACCCAAAATGTGGATATTCCTAATAGCGCTCTCGGTTTTGATGAGCCTTATCGGAGTATCGGCAGCGCCTTTCGCACCCTCATGGGCTTGGTCAACAGTCATGGGTTCTTTCACAGGTCCGATCGTAGTTCTGTTCATACTACTACTACTCTCTAAGGCTCTTAAGCTGCAGGGTTTAGGTCTTCAGAAGCTTGGTCTAGTATACACGGTATCATCAATATCCCTAATCTTCTGCTGGAGCATGATTCCCTATGGTATACTCCACAACTCAGCAAACATGCGCATGGTAACATACGACCCATACACCACAGCACTTGCAGACCAGTTTGTTTTCGGACCGCGTGCAGAGGTAGCTTCCCAAATCCAGACGGGTGGCGCACTACACCTCGTAGGCGAATGGGCCCCCTGGATGGGATGGTGGTCAGCTTACGCCATACTGTGGCTGGTGTTCTGGGTCGGATGGCTAGCATTGCTCCACGAGAGATGGATAGAGGTGGAGAAGCTACCTTTCCCGGCTGCTCTAACTGGAACACTGCAGATACAGCTGATAGCTGGTCCTGAAAAGGACGGCCGGCTCAAATACTTCCTAGTGGGTGTTGCGATAGGCGCATTAGTCATATTGCCGATAGTAGTACATGCACTCTACCCCGCCTTCCCCGACATATATGGTTGGACGGCTGACCCATATCTTCCATGGTGGATGGGCACGCTGAACCTTGCCGGAGTGCCTGCCGCATCAGCAATCCCTGTTATGAGCTTCCTTCCAGTGAACCCGATGGCTTACGCACTTTTCCTACTGTTCCCAACGAAAATACTCTTCTCAATATGGATATTCAGTCTACTAGGCGTGATCATACCGGCACAGATAGCGTGGTACATGGGCTACTACTCTGGAATACAAACGGCTGGTTGGAGAGCTGACTACCTGCTGTACCAAGAGCCGTTCAAGTATGGTGGCATATGGGTAGGCGCATTCGTAGGACTAGCCTTAATCTGGTTCGTTCTTAACGTACCCTACATGAAGAGCCTGTTCTCAAAATCTGTCGACGTCAGTAAAAAGGCTATTGCCCCCATGATGGGATGGATTATGATAATAGTGTCCACCATAGGGCTAATCGCTCTACTAATCGTAGCAGGTGCTAATCCACTCGGCTCAATACTGATAGTTGTATCCATGTGGCTACTCTACATGGGTACGATGAGAGTATACGGCTTCGGCAGCATCGCTGGCTCAGCTTGGACCTCGCCCATAGACTGGCGTCAATTCCCGTGGATTACGAAGTATGTTTGGCACCCGGGAATGACGGCGGAGATGCTTAGCGCTAACCCGGCACTGGCCAAAGAATACTGTACGACCATGATGCTTACCAACAGGTTCACCGGAGAAATGATGGGTGAGATCAACACTCAATTCGGAATGTTATTCGCCATGCCGCTGTGCTACAAGGTTGGATACGATACTGGGACACATCCAAGAGACATAACTATGCTGATGCTGGTTTCAGGCATAATCTCAGCTGTGATAGGTTTCACACTATCTGTCGTGTTCGACTACGCTGCAGGGACAGCTAACACTCCCATGGGCATGTACGACGCTTGGTGGATATGGGTCTTTGCAGTACCAGGAACCGTTGAGACCATACCTACAAGCGAACCTTTCTGGCCGTACCTATTAGCCGGTATCATCCTTTCTGCAGTACTGAGCTTCCTCAACTTCCGCTTCGCATGGTGGCCACTGGATCCTGCGGGTGTATGCGTTGCCCTTGGAGCAGGACCCGGAGGATGGATGCTTCCTGCGTTAGTCGGGTGGATCATTAAGACTGTGGCTGTGAGAATGGGTGGCTCTAAGCTTCACGACAACGTCATCATACCTATCGCCGTAGGGGTACTGGTTGGCTACTGGTTCCTCTGGTTCCTAGGGTCAATCATAGGGCTCATAAAGTTCTTCATCCCTGCATAAATCGTTCGTATAAAAACCCGGATATTTTTTTCCTCATGTCTTTTCAAAACCAGAATCACTATTAAATTTAATAACTGCCAGCGGACAATAAGGATAGTTGGAGTGAAGTTAAATTTATAAGTAAGAGTCTCCTCCCCGTGTCTTCATGAAAAACTCGTTTAACCACGTGAAAGGCTTTCTCCTTGCAATCATACTCATAATGTCTCTGAACATTCTGCTTCTAACGCCTCAGACCGAATACGTTTACTATGGTGTTATTCCAGAAAGAATCTATGATTATGACCCCATCCAAGAAACAGACTTATCAAAAGGCTGGAGACTAGTACAGGCGACCGTAGCCACGCAAGGCTACATCTCTATCCTTGCTTCGCAGGACGGTACTCAGGTGAGAGTCTACACTCTTCCAGGAAAGGAGCTTGTCTCAGAATTCTCACTTAACTCTATGGAGAAGCGTTACGTTCCTCTTCCGAACGGAACCATGTTCAAGGTTGTTTCGAACAAGCTGGTTTCAGTCCTGCTAATATCTCCACCACCCAGAGGAATCCCGGGAGTTAACGCTACGGAGGGACCTATTACAACAGGCTTCTACCTTTCTGTTGAGGGAGCATACGTTGGCAAGGAGTTCGTGATAGAGACTTCACAGGGGCTCTTAGGGCTTCTCCACACCATATTTGCCGTGGAGGATGCTGAGGTAACGTTGACCGCTGAAGACGGAACTACACAAACCTTCAAGCTTAAGGCAAACACGTACAGAGAGTTGCAGCCTAAGCCTCTGAAAGCCTACAGGATAACCTCAACCGGAAACATAATGATTCAAGGCGGTTATATGGATGTTACAGGAACCAATATGCCGAGAAGCTTCTTCATACCTTCAGCCGAAGGCGGCTTCGTAGGCAGAAGATTCTACTCCGGTGCCAGTGACACATCCGATGAAGGAATTTTACAGGAGGAAAACTGGTTCGTCATATCTGCCTTGGAGGACGCTAAGGTCACAGTCTGGGACCTCTATAACCAGAAGGCTGCTACAGAGATCACTGTTAAGGCTGGGGAGCAGGCTTACGTTAAATGGGTCGAGATTAAAGTGTTTGAGGAAATAGCATTTGACAGTGATAAGCCGATAACTGTTCAGTTCCTCCACAGCGGCAGCATTAAAAGAGGCTATGGTATAGCCACTGGTGCAGGCTTCACCTACATGTGTATTAGGCCTAACGAGGATACTCCGTTCGTCCTACCGACAAACTCCACCATCTACGCATACCTCTTCACCAGTGAGGACGCTAACATCGTGGTCGACGACGTACCAATGACCCTCAGGCCAGACGAGCCCTGGATACTATCCACCCCGGGGCCTCACACAGTCAGGTCGAACAAGAACCTGGTTCTCCTCCTGCTGCACTACCCGCTAATACCTCCAAACCAAGGCATAAACGGCTTCGGTGTTCCGGTACCGTGCGTTCAAACAGTTAGCGTAACTCCAAGCGTCACCCTGCGCCCACTGGGAGGAGAGGGGGCAGCAATCCCGACAAACTACATAATCATAATAGTGGTGGTAGTGGTCATAGTCGTGGTCGTCGCCGTCTTAATGAGAAGAAGAAAGAAGTAACCAACAGTAATCTTTTTCTTTAATCAGTATTTAAAGCCTAGGTTGCTAAGTGCTAGGGGAAAAATTTTTAAGGGTTAGCAATGGGGCTTTCCTTCATGCCGGTAAAAGCGAGGATACTTATGCTGGTTTATCTGCTTATTATTCTTTTTGCACTTTTCTCCATGAAAGTGAACGCTACTCCCGATAGCCTGATAGAAGTCTACGGCAGAGTTCTTAATGCTATGGATGGAAGCCCGGTTGAAGGAGCCACTGTTCTCATCCGGGATGTTTCAGACCCGTCGATAAACCCTGTTCCGGGAGCAGGAATTTATATCACGGATGAGAAGGGGTCTTACGTGGCAGCTTCCCCTTATATTCGGATTGGTCACTACTATAGGATTTATGCTTTCAGAGGGGAGCTTCCACAGGGGCCTTTTGACTATGTTCCATCTAAACCCTTAACGTTAAAAATTGAAGAGGGTAAGAGTTTAAACATTTCTTTCAGGCTGGTTCCCGCTGCCTGCCTTATACTTGAAGGGGACATAATGTATGTTGAGGCCACTGGAACTGCCTTCAGGACCTCGGTAAGTATTGTTGACCCGTATACGGGAAGCCCGCCAGAAGTGTATGGTGCAGATTATGTTTCAACCTATTGGGCTTCTTCAGACTCTTGGTTCCTAGGCTTAGCTGAGAGGGTTGTTGTAATACCTGCCAATAAGAAGGTTTACTTAAGGGCAGACTCTTGGTTTCGAGTTGGAACCTACCTAAAGGCTTTCTCCTTCCTCATTGATAATAATGGAGAAGGTTTCTCACTGCCTCAAGGTGGCATGCAAAATGTCAGTATCTGGGAGTACCCTTTAAGGAGAAGTTTAGAAATGGTGAGGGATGTGCATTCAGAGGTTCTGCAGAAAACCGAGGATTTCTCTAGGTCTGGTTTCATAGTGTTTGATGAGCGGCAACGGCTTGAAGCTGCACGCCAAAAGTATTTAGAGTCTCAAGGCCTAATTTATAGTAATCCTAGGGAAAGCTGGTATTCCATGAGAGAGGCTTATACGGAGATTTTGGCGGTTGATAATACTTTGAACTTCATGAAGTTCGCAGTAGCCACGGAAGCAGTAAGGCTTCCTATTTTTCTATCGGTTATGGCGGTTACGCTGGGCTTCTTTTCTTTTGAAGAAATTAGGAGAAAATTCTTATCCACATTAATATTTTATCTACTGCTCATATTTTTAATATTCCTGATATATCCTGGTGTTAGTACTTTCAGTAATGAGGATGTTAGAAACTTCGTGATCTCGTCACTCATATCAATCTCAATTACTCTGGTTATTGTTTTCTTAATACCGAGGGTTTGGAGAGAACCCAGGGTTGAGGGGGAGGTTTCTCTTAGAAGTGTATTGAGCATCATTTTTTCAATGTCGAAGAGACAGGTGAGGAAAAGAAGGCTTAGAAGTATTTTCACTTTCCTGAGTCTCTGTATAATGGTTATGACATTTACTGCACTAACTTCCTTTGGAACAGTTTATGGGCTTAAGTATGAGACCACACCATTTACTAGTTCTAAAAGCGGGTTCCTAGTAAGGATGAGCAATATGGGTAATCTAACTTTCACCCCTATATCACCATCCGATCTTTCAGTTTTGAATGAAACGAATGAGTTATCTTATATTTCACCTAAGGTGGAAAGCTTAGGAGACGATCAGGCACTTGGAGAGTTGCTGTCGAGCTCGGGGCACCTCTTAAAGTTTTACGGGATCCTTGGAATAGACTTTAGCAATGAATGGAGATATGTTGATGTAACGAATGCAATAACCGGAGACCTGCCTGCAGGGGGTAGTTCTGAAGAGATTGTAGTAAGCTCGCCAATGGCTGATGCATTAGGCATAAGTATTGGCGATTATGTAAATATATATGTGCGTGGAATAAATGAGCCGATAGAAACCGCTAAAGTTGTCGGTATCTTCAGCGAGTCAACTATAGGGTCACTCACAGATCTCGGAGGTGGTAACTACCTGCCCCTGAGGTTTCTTAAGGTTGATGATAGGGTGACGGCTCGGCCATGTAATGCGAGCGACATATTTCTTATGGATTGGAGAGGACTGCTCAGCTTGCAGTCTAAAGTGGAGTCTTTGCAACCTAGCGGTACACTTCAACTAGCAGCTATTTCAAGGGTGGCTTTCTCACTTAGGGAAGATGTGGATGTCGATCTTTCAAAACTAGTTAGACGGTTGACTTTTGTCTTCGGTTATGTTGTGAATATTGTGGGGCAAAACCAGGTTGAAACATACTCTCTAGGGTATTTCTACGAGACTAAGGGTATTGGCGAGATGATAATACCGATCATAATGGTCATGCTTAATACCGGTTCCATAATGCTCAATGTAGTGTATGAAAGACATAGGGAGATGAAGACTCTGACACTCTTAGGACTGAATCCTGTCCATATCGGATTGATTTTTGTGGCTGAAGCAATCATAATTGGTCTAATAGGCGGGGGAATTGGATACGTTGTTGGATTAGGCTTCCAAAGGGTTATAGTTCTTTTTGGACAAGACCTTATGGTGAAGTCTAAAATAGAATGGTGGTGGAGCTTCATAGGTCTAGCGCTTTCTCTGTTGGTGTCTGTGCTTTCTTCTTGGAGAGCGGCGGCAGTAGCCGTCAAGATATATACCCCCTCAATGGTCAGGAAAGTTAAGACAGGCAAAGAGGAGAAGAAAATTAGGGAAGAAGAAATATTCAGGATTTTCCAGGGTAGAGAAGTTTCTATGCCTATAAGACTGCATCCTGTCGAGGTCGACTTCTTCACTGGATATGTGATTACGCGTCTTTCAGAGATGAAGTTTGGGTTTGCTGATCGGGTGGAGGACTTGGAAGAGATGAAGCCCCAACAGTTTAAGGATGGAAGCGTCCATAAGGGAGTCCACTTTAAGTACTTAAACATGATAAAGGGTCAGCTTCTCGGAACCAAAAACAGGGTCCTCTGCATACAGGATCCTGGGAAAGACTTTTTCAGAGTTTCTCTCGTGTATGAGCCAACTGTGCCAGGGATTCCTGAAGCGGTGGTTAAAAGAGTGGTGGAAATAATCAAAGACATATGCTACTCGTGGGTTAAAGAAAAAGACAGGATAGTCGTAGGCTTCAAATAGATACCTTAAGCATGTTTCTCATGCGACTACTCTTTTTTCTTTCTAATCTCTTGAAGCAAAGTTAGGATTTCAATCATGGCTCTGCCATTGTGGTATGCCGCCTTCCAGATTCCAGCCTTGTTTCCAAAAGCCTTTCCGTTAGGCTTAACCACGCTATACCAATCTCCATTCTTCCAATCAACCTGATATTTCTCTATCCAGTCCAGCGTCTTTGCAAAGTATTTTAGGTAGGAAGGTTCTCCCGTTAGATGATACATGTAGGCTTCGCATACAAGTGCCTCAGCCTGAATCCACCAGACCTTATCCAACCTGTCTGCAGGCTTATTAATCGGTCCGCTTTCATAGACTCCTCCCTTCTTATTATCAAAACCGTATTTGGCAGAATAGGCGAAAACCGTTTTATAAAAGTCGGCGAGTACACTTTGGGGAATTTTTAACAGGTCACAGGCTTTTGCGACGAGCCAAATATTCTCCAAATTATGTCCATATGAGACTCGATCATGCCGGACTCCGTGAAGTGGCGTCCAATCTAAGTGGTGTGTTTCAGTGCATAAACCATTATTTTTCCGGAGGACCGAATTGCTAAGTATCAAGATTAATTCATGCAGCCGCTCTCTGGCCAACATGTCTCCAGTAGCTTTGTAAAGGGTTGTTAAAGCCTCAAGTAGGTGAAGATGAGTATTCATCGATTTAAATTCCGGAGGAAAGTAAAAACGCTTTCTTTCTATGGAAGTTGCAGTTGACCAGTCCTTAGGGAAGTACTCTTTGTACCCACCGTGTAAAGAATCATGTGAATGTTTCTCCATAAGATTAAAGAGGTTTAAAGCCATTTCTAATGCTTCCTGATCCTTACTGGCCATTGCAAACTCTGAGAGAGCATAGAGCCCGAAGGCTTGACCATACATGACCTTGTCGGGTTTAAGAACTTGGCCTTGATGATCAACTTCCCAGAAAAAGCCCCCGTTCTCCAAGTCCCACATGTGGTCACGCAGGAACCGGTAGCCGTGCTTGGCGGCTTCTAGTTCTTCTTTACCGCCCCAACCTGTGTTAAAGAGTTGGGAGAAATACCAGACCATGCGTGCCTGTGTCACAATCATTTTGGTTCCCTTACCTATCAGCTTACCATTTATATCGTGGTTCAGATAATAGCCCCCGTTTTCACTATCTATAGTTCTAGGATACCAGAACGGCTTAATGTTTTCATTCAGAATCTTTTCAAGCCTGTTTTCAACAGAGTCATAAAACTTTTCAACATCCTTTATTTCCGACATTTCCCTTCGAGGAGCCTTCTTATTGGTTTTTAAAAAATCTTTTGGCGTGTCAATACGTTACTCCAGAAATTATTTCTTCGCTGCGGAAATTAATGGGAATAGTGGGAATTCTTGAAACACGTTAACAAGGCAATAACACATATACAGATTTCAACTACACTTCTTTAAACAGGATTTGGCACTACTTCTCTAAAAAGCTACGTATCAAGTTGAATAGCTCTCTGTCAAGCCTGTCGCCATTGGGAAGCTTCTCTGTCAAGAATTCCTCTCTACCGGTTTCGATGATTCCAAAGGGGCCTCTTAGGTTCCATTGCGCCCAACCTATTCCATGCTCAGAAAGAATACTTAAGACATCCCTATACCAGTTTAGCATAGACCTTCTGTTAACCCTAACTGGGAAAATACCAAGTTCGCCACAGTGTACGAATATCCCTTTCTCCTTAAGCTTCAAATAGGGCTTCATCCATTTTTCAAGCCAAGCCTTATCAACATAGACCCCTTTCCACTTCAGAAAAGCATCTCGGTAAGGAGAATCTACATAGTTATCGAGATTTGGGGCTTCACCAGGATACTCGGGCTGCTCCTGATACATGTAATACGGGTAAACCCAGATAGCGCCTAGATGGGTCAGCCAACTGGGCTCATACATATGGAAGCTCTGCCCGAAAAAGGGGTCATCTATGCTTGGGACAGGCTGATATCCTTCTTCAGTTATGAGACCGTCAGCTATCACTAGACGATCTTCATCAATATCTCTTATGGCCTGCAACATTCTCTTACAGAAATCGCGGTAATTGTCTATGCTTGTTGCCTTAGGGTCCCTAGAAGAATCTCCTGCAACAGGCTCATTCACAAGGTTAAAGCTCAGATAACGGTTTTCATAATCCTTATACCGTTTAGCGAAAATCCTCCAATGGTATTCGCAGGCATCTGCAGCTTCCTTATCTCTCCAGAGACTTAATGGTTCAAGAGGCCAGTTAATACAGTACCCGGGTGCCCTATGGAAGCAGATGTTTACATGCACCCCGTATTTCTTACCGAATTCCACAGCCTGATCTATCTCTTTCAAAACCTTCTCGTTTATATTATAGAAGTTTCCATTGACAATCCAGCATCTATAGTCCATGGGGAGACGCACAAAGTCAAAACCCCATTCCGCCATCCTCTGAAAATCCAGCTCTAGGAAGGGCTTGTTTCCATGCACCCCAAACTTCTCTAACAGGTTGAATCCTCGCAGATGTCCGAAACGATATATTTCCGCCATTTCTCTACATCCTCCTTAGAAGGTAAGCTGCTCCACGGAAGCTCGGTAGCCTGACTTTAAATCTTACTGCCCCTCCCTGAATCTTCATATCAACAGGACTTTCGCTAACAAACTCTGTAAGACTATACTTGTTTCCTCCGAGTTTTTGATTTACACATATCTCTGTTTCAGAAGGCTCGTTTAAATGGTTAATAGCTAGAATAATGCTTCTGTCCTTTCCTTTCCAAACAGCTGTCTCTACGTCAGGATTGCTTGACTCTGCGGGCGGATCAACTCCAAAACCCTTAAGGGTTCCAGAGATAAACAGCCTCACAGCCTCGTTTCGTCTAATGCGAAACGGAAACATTACCGCTAAGTCGTAGTGGCCAGGGTAATTAGAATAGTCCCAACCTATGAGGCTTCCTATCTTGACAACCGAGCCTTTTCCATCTCTAAATTGGATGATTGCAGGATCACCATTCTCAAACTTAGCTAGCATCTTCGAGTCTGAAGGTGCCTTCAGCTTCTCGCATTTGTTTCCCACCGGTACTATTGTTTTAAGCAATCCCATGGACCGTGAAACATTTTCGTCGAAAAAATAGACAACGTAGTCGGCTGAAGGCTTTTCAACAAGCTCCGGGTATACTGATTTAAAACCTCCTTCCTCTTCTCCAGAATAATCAGTCAGTAAAATGCCTCCATTGTTAACGAAACGCTTGATTTCTGAGGCGACATTCTCAGGCAGTACTGGGGCACCTATTGTGCAAATCACTTTATAACCGCGTTCCTTCAAAATCCCGTTTACAACCTGTTCTTCAGAGATTATATCAACCGGAAAACCGCTTCTCACAAGCGCCATGTAGAAAAGCAGGTTATCCATGTTATAAGCGTCATCGGCCTTAAGCTCCATGCTTGTCCAAGGATATAATAGCGCCACATCTGCCTTGCTTAACTCATAGTCTTTCAGCACTTTGACAAGCCTGTTGAACTCTTCATTAGGTTGAGTTGTCTTACGCCAAAGCTCAAGGTTCTTCCAGTCTACCCACCATACTATGCCCAGAGCCCCGTGGGCTAGTGTGGAGTAGACCTGTTCAGACATGCTTTCAACAGGAACCTTGTAGCCAAGCCACGAGTTGAAGGCTTGACCATTAGCTGTGTAAATCTTATCGAAACCCATCGCGGTTCTCAAAATATCCTTAATATATTCGAAGACGTAGATGACGTAACGATGGTCAAACTCCAGCGGGTACATGTCCTCGTGGCCCACATCTATTACGCGTGCCATCCTCCATATATCGTTACCAGAGTAAACACATTGATAACTGCAAGGGTAAAAATCGTTCACCTCGTGTGTAGATAATAGGGGGACTATGCTTTTAGCATATGTAATGAGTTCTCGGAGAAAATTCGGGATTATTTCAGCATGGTAATCAAACCATTCTTTCCAAAGTGAAACGTTACTCGGTTCCCTCGGCGGCTCTAAACTCATCCAACCAGCGAAACTTGTTCCGTGTTTACGGTTGAACTCTCTAATATCACCATATTTTTCAGTCATGCTCCTCCTGAAGCCTTCTACGCAATGTTTACAGTAGCAGCAGGGTTTCAACGGGCCTCCTCCGAACTCTGGAACCTCCGTCCTATAATATGCTTCATGGATGAAACTCATTAACGGGAGACCGCCTATTCTGTAGAGAGCAGGATGCGAACCATATTTTCTCAGAAACTCTCCGATCCGCATTTTGCTTTCCTCGAGCAAGTAGGGATGGTTAAAACAACCTATATTTGACCAGCGAGGATCATCTGAAGTCGAGCCGTCTGCGCACACTACTTTAACCTCAGGATGCTCCTTTATTGATATGATTGGCATGAATACCGGAACTATTTTGATACCTTGCTCCTCAGCCTTTGTGAAGAAATAGTTTAACTTCTCATCCTCCACATACAGTACGAAGAGCCATACATTATTTGCATTAGCTTTCTTCATCTCTTTCAAATACTCTTCTATCTGCTGATTACTAGTCTCCTTTGAATAGTAGAAATATGCTCCTACGATCGGCTCGCGTAAATATTCTTCTCTCATTTGTCTTTCAACCCCTTAGCAAGCTTCTAATTTTTATGAGTCTGTTAATAAAGAAGATTACTGACAAAACAATCACAGCTAAAAATTGCATGGTAAATAACCAACAAAACTTTTCTAAACAACTTTCATGCATAACTGGCATCTGACGTACCTATCGATATCGATGGAAGCTTGTTAGTCATTGAAATATTTGTTGAAGATTCGCCGAACCTAATAAGTTTTTTAAACGAAGTTTTTAAAGGCTGAAAAACTGTTAAATATTACTGATTCATAATTGAACTGTGTTTAAGCATGGGAGAAAGACCAGTTTACCTAGATCCTTGCGCTCCTGTTGAACTTAGGGTAAAGAGCCTCTTAGAGCGAATGACTCTTGAGGAGAAGATTGCTCAACTCCAATCAGTCTGGCCCAGCATGGTTATTAAAGAAGCATTGACTGAGGAAAAGCTTAAGGAATTTCTAAGCATTGGAATAGGGGAAATAACACGAGTCTCCGGGGCGTTAGAAGTTAAGCCAGGTGATGGAGCAAGAATAGCCAACGATATACAGAAGTTCCTTATGGAGAAAACTCGGCTACGAATACCTGCCATAATTCACGAGGAGTGTTTAACAGGCTTCATGGCTAGGGGGGCTACAGTCTTTCCACAGGCCATAGGCTTAGCCAGCACGTGGGATCCTGAACTCGTTGAGAAAGTGGCATCAGTCATCAGAAGGCAGATGAGGACTTCAGGAGCACATCAGGGTCTTGCACCCGTTCTCGACGTGGTTAAGGATCCGAGGTGGGGTAGGACTGAAGAGACATACGGCGAGGACCCCTATCTAGTTGCACGCATGGGAGTAGCTTATGTCAAGGGTCTTCAGGGTAAGGATTTAAAGACAGGCATCATAGCTACGGTAAAGCATTTCGCAGCCCATGGTTTTCCGGAAGGAGGAAGAAATTGTGCCCCTGTTCATGTCTCACCCCGAGAGCTCAGAGAGGTTTTCCTGTTTCCGTTTGAAGCAGCAGTAAAGCTCGGAGGAGTATTATCGCTTATGAATGCTTACCATGAGGTTGATGGTGTACCATGTGCATCCTCAAAGATACTTCTAACAGACATCTTGAGAGGTGAATGGGGTTTCAAAGGCTTCATCGTATCTGACTATTTTGCAGTTAGAATGCTGGAGAACTTTCATCATACCGCTCTCGACGCTAAAGATGCTGCTACACAGGCCCTCAGCGCTGGGATAGATATCGAGCTCCCCCATATAGACTGCTACGGTGGCCCTTTACTTGAGGCTTTAAAAAATGGAGCAATATCTGAAGAGTTTTTGGATTTAGCCGTCTCAAGAGTTTTAAGCGCGAAGTTTCTCCTAGGTCTTTTTGAAAATCCCTATGTGGATCCAGAATCGGCTAAAAGCCAGTTTGACACTGAAGCTGATAGGGAGCTTGCTCTCAGGGCAGCCAGGGAGTCCATAGTCCTTTTGAAAAATGATGGTGTTCTTCCATTAAAGGCTGTTAAATCCATCGCCGTCATAGGGCCTAACGCAAATAGCAAGAGGAATCTTCACGGCGACTACAGTCTCACGGCTCATATGGATAGCGATCAGAATCGCCCTAGTTATGGGGAGGTGTTCAGAGAGGGGGCTGTGAAAACCGTCAGCATACTGGAGGGCATTAGGAATAGGGCACCCGAAGGGCTAGTCATTAAATATTCACTTGGTTGCGACATTGCCACCGAGTCAAAAGATGGGTTTAAGGAGGCTTTGGAAATCGCCTCAAAATCAGACATAATAATAGCAGTGGTGGGCGAGAAATCAGGGCTATTCGGAACCGGGACATCAGGAGAGGGTTGCGATACACCTTCCCTTAGACTTCCGGGCGTTCAGGAGGATTTGGTTAAGGAACTCTGCGATACTGGAAAACCTGTTGTACTCATCCTGGTGAATGGCAGACCCATTTCGCTCGGTTGGATGGCTGAACGGTGCTCAGCAATAATAGAGGCATGGTATCCTGGCGAGGAAGGCGGGAACGCCGTTGCAGACATACTATTTGGGTACTATAATCCGGGGGGAAAGCTTCCCATCACCTTCCCCCGTGACGTTGGTCAGATTCCATTGAATTATAATATGAAGCCTTCTTCATTCAGAAACTATTTAACCATGGACGCCAAGCCTTTGTTTCCATTTGGCCATGGGTTGAGTTACACAAGCTTTGAATACAGTGCTCTCAAGATAGAACCAGAGAAAACAAGCACAACTGGACAAGTCAAGATATGCTTCAAGGTTAAGAATGCTGGAGAATATGCGGGAGACGAGGTTGTTCAGCTTTATGTAAAAGATATTGTGGCCAGTGTCTCTAGACCAGTTATGGAGCTTAAAGGTTTCAAAAGGATTAGTCTTGAAGCCGGGGAAACAAAGGAGGTTGAGTTCACACTCTTCACTGAACAGCTCGCCTTCTATGATCAATACATAAGGTTGATTGTCGAACCCGGGATGTTCGAGGTGATGGTAGGGCGCTCTTCTGAAGACATAAGACTTAGAGGAGAATTCAATATTGCCGGGGAGACGAAGGTTATTAATAGGAGAACCATCTTCTTCAGCAAAGTAGAAGAATTTAAAGTCTGAATTAGAAGAAATGCTTAAAGGACGCATCAAGTAGCTTTTTATACTGTCTTTTTATGAGGAAACGTAAAGTAATGTTTTAAAGGTTTTTTCAGGAAGCAATATTTAAATCTCCTGAAGAGGTTGTATCTTTATATGGGGCATGAAAGCGGAATGAGGATGGGAGTAAAACCTTTTGCCGTGGCCTGCATATTCTTGCTACTAGTGTTAAAGTCATATTCTATTCTGATTAGCGCACAATTAGAAGGCATGTTCCAAGTAACTGAGGAAGATAATGAAGTAGAGGTGGCTTATCTTGAAGCCGGTCTAGAGAAATTCAAGGTCATTATAAACAAGAATGGAGGTATCACAGAGGTTCAGGTATCTAACATACCATACACCAGTGTCGCCGGCACACAAGTTTGGAGCCTATGGGAGCAGACATGGAACACTGATCCAATGGCACCCCCAGTTGTTGTGAACAAGGGTGACTACGTTGAAGCAAGGTTTTACGGGAAGTACCGGACCGCTGAACTCTATGTGAAAACCAATTACACTATTTCGAAGACTGGATTAATCCTCGTCTCATCCATCATCGAGGCTAAGAGGGATGAGCCATTAATTATGCAGACAGCATGGATGGTCTACTTCTCAACACCTATCTTTGCAAACGAAAAGGCTTATATCAAGTTTGAGAAAGAGGTAACGGAAGTGCAGCTTCCTGCATCTGTGACTAGTGGCTCATTCTATGGCGGTCAAGATGTCGTCTACTGGGTTGACTTCAGCAAGCCCACTGCGGGAATTGCCTTCATAAATATGGCTCCAGGCTCTGAAGATTGGTATGAAACCACTGTGAGAGATGAGAGGCAATATGGATACCATGATGTCTACTCCGTATACTTTGCCCACACCGCCTATGGAGAGGGAGCCATGTCCATGGGTGACAAAAGGGTCTCAAAGGTTGCCCTATACATTCACGGTCAAGGAGGCTACGAAGGTAACAAGGAGATTCTAGATCTAATATCGGATATTGCTAGTACAAGTGTTGAATGCGAGAAAGCTCTTAAAAACGTTGGGGAGAATACTGAAGCTGGGCGGCTGGCTTCCCAAGCAATGGAAAACGTTAACTCGGGACTTGAAAAACTCCTTAAGGGCGACTTCGAAGGTTCTGAGACTGACCTTGGAAACGCCAAGAAACTGCTTGAAGAAGTCAAGGGCATCGGTGGAGTGTTTGAGAAATCACTTCCTGCAATCGTAGGAGTGATAGTAATCGTCGTCATAATAGTGGTGATAGTTACTCGACGTAGAAAAGCAAAGAAAACAATTTCTTAAATCCTTCTTCCTTAAACTATTGTTTTTCTTCAATAATATTCTATCCTTAATGCACATTATAGCAACACATCTAGAGAAGCGAGATGCCTGGTGTATACCTGTATCAAGAAGCTGAGACAAACTGTGTGAATTAAATCCATTGAGCGAGGCTCATAAGGTATTAATGAATATTAAAGATTTAACATTATGAAAAGAGTTCATGGTTTACGAATCACATGCCTATAATTAAGCCTTACGAATAGTAGATTGATAAAAAACAGGAAGTTTATTTCTTCCTCTTATTCTTATAGATAATCCCTACGATCATCATGACCACTATGAGTAACAGCCCGATTATAGCGTATTGCATGGGTGTTGGAGCTGGTGTCGGTGTAGGAGTTGATGTGGGAGTGGGAGTCGGGGTTGAAGTTGGTGTGGAAGTAGGTGTCGGTGTTGGTGTGACTGTTGGCGCCGAAGTAGTAAAGTAGTCTATGTAGAGATCGCCGCTCCACGCCGCAACATTCCACTGACCTATTTGAACACCCAGTTTTCTCACAGCATTTTCCCAAGTAATGTCTTCTCCACCGAGGTCCCAAGTAACTTGAGTCCAGCTTCCTCCAGCTAGGTTTATCGCTGCACTATTCTTCCAGTCCCAGGTGGCGCTCTGCATGAATATTTGTGCTTTAGCATCTTGCGGAACCCAGACCCATACGGAGAGTAGCTTATCCTGAAAATCTGCTAGGTTGCCCTCAGCAAAATATACACATACTCCACCAGCAGCACCGTTTGATGCATCGAAATATGTCTTTAAGCACCCAGCTCCATGATATGCCTTCTCAACGGTCCACATAGCTGAAGTAAGAGCACCTTGCCCGACGTTTGGGTCGACATCCCAGCCCTGAGTATCTGTCTCAAAATCAAACAGCACCTCCCCAAATACCGGGGTTGGTGTAGGGGTAGGGGTGGGTTTAGGCGTCGGAGTAGAAGTGGGGATGGGTGTTGGCGATGGAGTAACAGTTGGTAAACCCAAAACTTCTCTTATTGCATTCTCCACCTCAACGGTGTATCCTCCATATTGCTGGTAGACCTCTAAGACCCGTTCCACGATATTGGTGTAGGGTTCATAACCGCCAGTGCCATGGAAGAAAAGTGCCATCTCAGTTACTCTTTCCTCGTTTTCAAGCATAGCGCCCTGTCCCCATCCACCGTGCCAGAAGGTTACGATGAATTTCAGTTCATCCCAGCCTCTTCCATCCTGTACTATAAAGGCAAGGTTAGCCTCAGGGTTAAGGTTCATAAGGGTGACACCGCCCTCATTCACGCTTAGGTCTACCCAGTTTGGCGGAGGTTTGATAATTTGAGTGACATCTTGATTTATAAATGTGGATGGTAGGTTTAATTCTTCGGTGCCCCACAAATAATTAATATATATGTTTTTACCGGAATACTCCTCTGTCTTTAACTTGACAACCCAGCCTGTTGTCCTTATGTTAGGGGCTCCTCCAGATGGTGCTCTCATCGTCAGCCTTATGAATACGAAGCCGAACTTAGTTACCGTCACCTCCGTAACCAAACTGACAAGATGGGTTTTCGTCTGACTGTAACACGTTATTTTGGTATAGGTATCCCTCTCCTCTATTGTTGGTTCATCGACAACTGTTCCCCATGTCTGTTCCCAGTCATCCATCCAAATGAAGCCTGCTGCTCTTTCAGCAACCTCTACTCCTCGGCTTCTAAGCATGTTTATTCCACCAGTTTTCCAGAGCTCGATGTAGAAGAGTTCATTATCCTGAGGATCATAAACCCAGACATCTATTATATTACCGGTTTCACGTGGCTGAACCACGATTTTATTTTCCTCCTGCGCATAAACTTGAATCGGAAAAGGTTGGAAACAAAGCTGTATAAAGTTTAGACAGACGAACATTACTAGAATCATTATTGTTTCCTTCCTCTTGATCATTTCAACATCGAGAGGAAAAAATGTTTTTCCAATATATTAAGCTTTTGAAGCGCTTACTATACCCGAATTTTTTAAAAAAGCCTTTTAAGGGAAATCACTAAGAAAGCTAGGTAAACTTGGGTTAACAATCTTTCAGATTAGAAAGTAAGGGCGAAATAATCAGTTAGCTGAAGCCAATTTATTCTAACCTGTAGGACGCTTAGCTACTGATTCAATAGCCTTCTTGCCTAGTGAAATGATGATCCTCCATACTTCTAGCCAAGCGGCTAGTAATGTAAATATGAGGCCAATCCCAGATATGAAAATGCCTAGACTCCATTGTGATTTTAGGAAACTGCTATCATAAGATGTTTCGCTTGATGGTGGCGGAAGCCCGCTGAAGACTGTTATCCGCGTCCAGCCTTGGACGAAGACACCTAAACATATCATCATCAGCGTCGTCCCAATGGTTAAGCCCAAGGCTCTTTTCGTCCAGGTTTTTGCTAAAGCACTAATGATAATTATTATAATGGCAATGGGCTGTAGAGTAAGAACACTAGATGTAGGCGGTTTATCCCATCGCCCAGAAAAGACGAGTTTCAGAGTGGTCTCATCATACTGTTGCCATAGAGGGTAGACTTTCCACTGCACCTCTCTACCATCTAAGTTACCGTTTAACTCGTACCAAGGAAGGAATAAGCTTACTGTGAGCAGTGCTCCGGCGATAAGCCCCAGACTGTTTCTACCGCCTTCCAATGGGTCGGGTCGACGCTGACTGTTTATAAAACTAACTCTTAAGCATGATGCATAGAGAAAAAGAAATAGGGTTTTCCTCTTAGAATGGGAAGAAGAATCTGATGATGCCGAGTACAGCACTGAGGAATAGCGCTAGGTTCCAGCCAACCATTATTCCAACTGCAAGTGGAAGCCCCTTGTTCTCCCAGAGCGGGACTCCGCCTACTCTGAATGTTATCTTCTTGAGTACGTATGCGATCGTCCAGCTTGTTAGCATGAAGGTGTTGACTCCTGCCACACCGGCCCATACTCCTATGGGGTCGAGTGGGAACTTGAACCATAGCATTCTTGCTAAGTATATGACAACTATTACTATTCCGCCAGCTATAGCTGACCAGACCCAATTCCAGTCGGGCGACGGGTACTGCTGCATCCTAGTGGGATCATGGAGCATGTACATCCACCATCCATCCGTAGTTAGGCTCCTGTAGAGTTTTGATCCAAACATGTGTCTGAGCTGGAGTGCGAGTGGGAATGAGACTATTGCGGAGACCACCATTGAAATGGTCATTGCTATAGCTATATCGCGGAGGTTCGTGCCAGTAGCCTTTGCTATTCTGAATGTAATCATGACGTCAGAGTTATTTGTCCAGTTGAGAACGTTCTGGGGTCTATTTATCATAAGGTAGTCATTCACCATAGGTGCCGTAACCTTGCTTGCAGTTACACCCGTATACATCCAGTTGATCCAGCCTGGAGACTCCATCCAGTCGCCGAGCCATGGGCCTCCGTAACCAGCGCTTCGCGCACGTACGCTCCCATGAAGGAAATGCACGAAAATTATCATGCCTGCCCCTAGGAGGCTGGTTGCACCTATTTCGACATTTGCAACAAATAGGAGCACTATTGCCACAAAAAATATGATGCAGCTGAACCTGAAGGGTATCGGTTCTTGAGCATCCACCTTAGGGTCAGGTTTACGAGCCCACTTTAATGTTTGAACAAGGTAACGCCAGTTTAAGACAATCCATGTCAATATTATTGCGGTAACCATGCCGTATGATGCCATGGCATAGAAGTAGAATGGTGCTCCCTGTCCCAGCACATCTCGCTTGGTAGTTACCTCCGAGACTGTTAAGGCAGTCGAGTAGTAGCCAAAGTAATAAGCTATCTGAGGAAGGACGATCATGAATACTATGTTAGAGATAATTCCTGAGAGCAGTATATCCGTAGGTATCAGGTAGGCGAAAGCTATTGCTGAAGGATTGAACTGTAAGCCGTTCAGACCTACCAGCGTCTCCTTAAGTGGCGTTTTAGTAGTATCTATAGTGAAGAGAGCCCAAGATATCCAGGGGTCCTTTCCCAAACCATATATGTCTGGGAACCATGGGAACACATATTTCAAAGCCTGCGGCAGGAATATCAGAAAGCCTATTATACCGCCTATCAAGAGAAGTAGCCTCCTTCCCTTCCTTTCCTCAGCCTTTGAAAGGTCCATAATAAGTTCAGTGCCCGTGTATGAGGAAGGATATGGAAGCGCTTCCACATCCATCCATTGGCGCCTATAAATACTCATTAGACTGAGCATGAAGACCCACCATAGTATTGAAAGCAGTATCCATCCTGAGAGCGCAGGCAGATATTCTCCCCACGGTACTTCAACTCCTCCTTTAAGCTGGAGACGTGCAATATCCAATGTTGGACCCCAGAGCATTGAGAACCATTGCCTCCACTGGGGGTTGTATAATCTTGAAGTCAACATGTTATCAAGTATACCCATGGGGACATTTCCATAGGAGTACATGACCGTGACTGTGAATGTAGCCCAGAGTACTGTGAGAAGCTTCGCATTTATCTTCTTCAGCCTCGGGAGCCCCTCCCCCAGAAGTAGAAGTATACTTAGGATTATCAGGCCTATGTTTCCAGGGCTGAAAGTACTGCCTCCCACCCAGCTTGGGCTGAAAGCGGTCACCGTTATGCTGAATGCTGAGAGAATTGCTGCTATAATCGCTGTGATAACCATCATCAAAGGAGTCATTATTCTTGAGGGAACTTCAGCCGCTTCTTCGGCCATTTTTTACATCGTTGATAAAAAATGACTTGCTGTATATAAAACTTACCTTCGTGAAATATTTATGTTCGCTTCATTCAGCGGATTGCAATATTACGTTTAAACTAGGTTGAGGTTTTACATTCTCGGAGGTGCTTTATGAGCCGAGGGTCTTCTTTTAGTCCAATCTATCGCGATATCATAGACTAGTTTCATCACTCTTTCTCTTATTACCTCAGGCATACCTTCCTGCTCAGCTGTTGAATGGAGATACATTCTGAACCATTCTTCACCCGGCTTACACTCCAACCTTATCTTATTAGACATAGAGAAGGTTTTGCCTCTCTGTACAAACACGTACCTGAAGCCGAGCAAATACATTTCAGTTCCATCCGGTGTCTTCACGTTCTCTATTTGACCCAGATCCTCTACCCTCTCAGAGAATCCTCCAGTGCGTTCCTTAAGCCTGTCTTGAAGATGACCCGTTAGGAACTCAACTTCCTCCCTCCTAGCCTTTATGGGTATGGAGAGCACACGTTCACCATATGCCTTGTATATCTCCTCATGTCTCTTAACTTCCTCCTCTGGAGTTAGCTTAACCTTTCTCTTAAGCGAAGGCACAGCTAGGCTTGCTGCTTTCAAGGATGGTGGTATTGCGGAAGCTACGGATATGAGTAGACCCACTACAATGCTTAGCATACTGGCCTCCCAATGGAGGTTCTCAGAAATACCGACTTGGATAAATCTTGAAACATAACTCATGGTTCTGAAGAAGCTTAAGCCCAACAAGTATCCGAAGCCTCCACCTAATAGGCCCATGGTTGCAGACTCCGCGATAAAGACTAGGGCTATGTGCATCGGGTTGAAGCCGAGAGTAGTATAGATGAATATCTCTCTCCGTCTCCTGTCAACGACATCATACATAAGCCTCATTAAAAACATCATTAAGATTATTAGCGGTGGAAGTATGTCTAGGAACCGTATCTCAATCATCGTCCCCAGATAATAGTGTAGAATTTTACCTTCATGACTAAGCCACACGTGGAATCCTCTTGCCCATGCTTGGGTTTGAATGAAACTCGTCACAGATGCATCTTCAGGATTATTGAATTCGATTATCAATCTCGAGATTGAGATCGGTAGTGAATAGGGTTTTGACGAAAGCTCAAGTGCCTTTTGCAAGCTTAAGATTATCACTTGGGAGGCATTGCAATACGCTAACTTGCCCTCAACAATGACTCTAGGAGTATAAGGTTCACCGTTTAACTCCTTCTTGTTGTTAAACTCATCATCGTTGAACACGCCGGCAACTTTCACTGGGACTTCGAATACAAAGCCTCCGGAAGAGAACTTGAGCGTAACATTGTCGCCAGGTTTTACACGAAGGGTTTGAGCAGTAATATAGGAAACCATTATGGAATAATCGTTACTAATGTAACTTCCACTAGCCAGCTCAAGGCTAACATACTTCGTATCCAGCTCGGGGTTTATACCTATCATCCCGAGTAGCGAGGCCCTCCCGTTTTCAGATATGAGCTGAACGGAATATTGACCAATCGTGGGTAGTGACTCCATTTTCGGAGAAACAGACTTCACATTTGTCTCATTTCTAATCTGTGCCATAGTGATAATGTCGATTGGTACAAATAAACCCTCTGTTTCTCCAATGTTCTTCATAAACACCCATTCTTCAGAAGAGCTTCCGACAGTCTCAGAGTTTAAGCCGAATATTGAGGTTACTGACGTTAAAGTCGTGGCCATCGAGATAAGTATACAGATCGACACTATGATCAGGGTGGAACTGAACCTTCTGAGCTTCACATACCTCTTACCAAGCGTGAACGCTACTGCTAGTGCAGACCTTAACGGGACCTTCGTTGGAGAACTTGCCTCGTGAATGATTTTTTGAAACAAAGACATGAATAGTAACCCGGAAAGGAATGCTGCTGAAACCGATAAGTAGAATAAGTTTGAGAACCTGGTTAGTATCAAAGGTATTCCTGGATAGAGATAGTAGAAGCATGCATTAATTATTGTGAATGACAGGATGAAGAGGGGCAATCTAATTGTTAGCTTGCTTTTCTCCGTGATGAAGAGGGTAAGCATGATGGAAAACACGGTTAAGAATATGGGTAGGAGCAAGGCGCCTTTCTCAGCAATATTCTTCATGCCTTCAATCTCGTTAACAATATATCTTGTAGCATAGACATATGCTTCCCTAAGTTTTCCCTGAAGTTCAACCGATATTTCACCGTAATTTATCTTTTCTCTGGCTTCCACTATCCTATCATCAACCTTTTCCTTAGCATCACCCTTAAGAGACGATAAGAAGAAACCGAATCTCTCAGCCTCATATATTTTCTCCCACATTAATTTGGAGGCTTCTTCAACTTTTGACAAAGACCATGAGTATGCAGATATTGTTATGTCAATACTCTCAAGAGCACCCTGGTGCAGGGTGAAGGGCTTGTCACCATTCCTTACGATGAAGGTTTGGTCAATAACTCCAGGTTGTGAAGCGATCACTCTAAGCTCGATAGGTCTATTCGCAGGGACGATAACTATTGTCCAGTAGCTGGTTGAGATCACTGGGCTGAGCCAGTTGGGGTTAACGAAGTATGATGTAACATTGTCCCCGTAGAATGGAGTATAATCTCCAATATTGGGGTCTATTGCGCTGTTAAGAACCTCGCCACTCTCTGGGTCGATAACCTGAACTTTCAGAGAAGTCGAGTACCTTGCCGTGAAAATGTTCCATGCCTCGCCAGTTATGTTTAAGGCTGCTCCAGGTACAAGCCTTAAGTCTAACTCTATCGTTTCTCCAGGCTCCGGGAAAAGGGTTTTTTCTACGGTGGATGGTGCAAAAACCATGAACCCGTTCTCCTCCTTGTATGCATATACTCTGTATGAATGTGGAAAGCCTGATTCAACCTCCAGCTCATAGTATCCTGCGGAGTCTGTCTCCAGAACGGCGAGCAGTCTCTGCCGATACCAGTCTATTATCACTACGGAAACGCTTGACAGAGCATTCCCATTAACATCGGTTACTCTTCCACGTAGAACTGCTGTTTCACCCCCTGTCTGGGCTGAGACGCCTATTAACATGGTTCCGAGGAATAGGTAAAATGTCAGGATGGCTATTGTTCTTTTTCTCATTACTAACACCTCTTAAACTAGTATGGCAATAGCCATACCGATCTTCTCATTAGGAAGATTGCTGAATATAGAGTATTCATCATACCATCCCCTAGCATAACTCCGATCACCATCATGTTTCGATACCTGTACCAACGATCCTTACCAATTATTTGCGAAAACAGTCTGCTGCCAAGTAGCGACCCTATTAGAAGCGCTTGCGACCATGCTATCGGATTTACTCCGCCAGCGTTCCACCAGAACCCGCCGCTTATGAAGGAAATTAGGAACCAAGGTGCGCGAAGCACCAAGTCCATCACCGCGTAAACTATTGAGCCTACAGCAAATGAGCCAAGGATGAGTTTATCGTCGAAGAAGCGTCCTGTCCATGTCCATTGAAGATTTCTAACAAACTCTGCAGCCTCCGTGACCCATCCAGTAACAGTATAGGGGTACGCTTGCGACGGAAACGGCTGTATCGACCAGAACAGGTTGACAAATAGGAAGCTGCTAAGCAGGCCCAATACAGCTACAAGTATAAACGCCTTAACATAGTTGCTGTGTCTGACTCCACAGATATCTGCCCCCCTAAGGGCCTGAGCTATATCCCCACCGCCTTGAAAGACCTGTATCGGTGCGAAAAGGATAAGTTGACTGGTAAACCCTGAATAGTGAACTATTAGTTCCTTCTGATAGGGGATGTTGAGGCTACCGTAGGTAACACCTGCTGAGAAGGTTGCTACAAATGATGCGAAGAAAGACCATCCCATAGTATATGCTATGATTAAAGGCAGGATACCTATGAGATCAGGCACAAGTATAAGGTTCAGCCCTATAGAGCCCACGGTTGCAAGGAAGAAGATGCCGAGCAACAAGTAGGGGCTCGGCATTTTTCCACCTATCTCGCCAACCGCCCTCATCTCCTTCAGAGTGTTGACGAGCCTCTTGAATACCGTTGGATGCAGGAGAAATGGTATGACTATAGTTGCAAGAGACAGGCCTATGTGGATGCTTATGAAGAAGTAGATGACAGACCTGTCAAGTATTTGCCAGCTTTCCCAACTCTTTATTGCCTGAATATTAACTTCTGGTGGCCAAAGGTTCATGGCGGTGAACAAGTGTGTTCCAACAAAGTAGTATGCAAGAGAACCAAGAAACTGGGCTACGGCAACGCCCGGCGGGAGTAGGAAGCCCGCTACGTAATGCACCGGGTTGATCGAGACTGTGTAGGTTGCCCCTGGGAATAGATCCACTAGAAACCTTGTGAGGTCTATAGCCTGAGGTATTGAGGTGCCGCCTCCCCCAAGTATGTTGTAAATTACGTTTGGGATAAAGCTCCTAACAGTGTTTATAAGCACTCCCGCGACCGCGGACAGCATAAGGACTCTGAGCGTTGTCGGTTCCCTCTCTGCTAGGGTCAGCACTGTCCTAGCTTCAGCTGTGGCAGCTGGGAACTCTAGCTTTTGTACTCTAACATAGAGGGCGTAGGCGAAGTATCCGATTGAAATATTCGCCATAACGTTGAATGTTATCGTGAGAACATTGAGGAGTATAGGTATTAGTAGGGCGGAGTCAAGCAGCACCCAGCTCTCCAAGTAGAGTCGGGATGCTAAAGAAGGGCTTGGAGCCCACCAGTCAGGTATTATGTTGGCTAAGCCGTATATTAAAGGGTATTCTGTGCTCCTAATGTACGTGTATCTGATTGGAGCTAGGAAAGTCATGGGCAGGGCTCCCCACCAACCGGTGATCCCGCCGAGGGCACCTGTTATCCCTCCCAGAGCAGTTATGATGAAAGTTTCCTCCTTAGTAAGCGGGGAGCCCAGAAGCCTAGCTAACTGTGTCCATAGGAGTATGACTATCCACGCTTGGAACGGTAGCCATTGCCCGCTAACAAGGTATAGGTAAATTACTGCAGGCTGAATTATGAAGGAGCTGAAGATTATTGCTAGAACAGTCTTCCATGTTAATCCTTTTCCAAGCGCTTCTTGTTTCTCTTGAGCCATTTCATCCTCCTCCTGTTTAAGCCTCCTTCTGTAATAGTTCCCCTAATTTTTCACCCTCCTTAATATAGTGTTCTCTCAGGCTTGGAGGCATTGTCCTCCATATGAGAAGCTGTCTGCGCTGAGTATCTATGAACGCTTTGTTAGAGGTTATCCAGTTCTTCGTAATGCCGCTTCTTCTAACGAAGTATAGGGTCAAAGTATATCTTTTCATCTGGGACACGGCTTCCACATCAAAATCCTCCACTATTGCAAGGTCGAACGGTGCAAGCCTTATTCTAGAGTGTAGCCTTTTAACCACTTTATCGCCCTCCCTCTGCTCGCTGAAACTTATTTCCTCAGGTGCAAATAGCCCTGTCTTCTCAAGACCGCTATAGGCTTGGAGAAACTCTTTTATGAATGCAAGTATACCCATTAGTTCCCTTTCACTTGTAGCCACGAAGGGAAGCGGCACGGTCCAGTAGTCACCAACCGGCTCCGGGATTTTCCATTTACGTTCAAGACTGGGTGTCACAAGCTGCCACGCTTTTAAAGCGGGATAAAGCGTCGCCACAAGTTGTATAAAGATGGCGAGCAATATGACGATGAATATGAAGGATGAAGCGAAATTGGGGAAGAACTCAGTAAAATTATAGAAGCCAAGCCTTGTCATCGCCGATATGCCGACGATTCCAAACACGTAGCCAAGTACACTGCTCAACAAGCCATAGACAATGGATTCTGACAGGAATATTCCTGCTGTCTGGCTTGGAGAAGCCCCGACCACGACGTAGACCGAAACCGATTTTATTCTTTCATAGAGTGTTCCAATTGTTATGTTCAGTATTGATATCCCAGCTATTATTAGAGGTATGATAAGGGTCTCAGCACCCATGAAGGTAAACCAAGACCTAGCTGTAAGCTCCCAAACATCCCCCATGGTCCAGCCCTCTAGGCTGGTATACTTAGTTAAACCATAGATGATATATGTGTCGAGCCTATAGACGAGTTCACGTGCAAAAGGCTCTATTTCAGAATCGTTGAAAGGTTTAATTGCGATACTCATAAGCTGTAGGGAGGATGGACCGAATAATTTTATAGCGAGGTCGAACGGTATGATGGTGACCTCGTCGCCAAGCAGGTGTGGCGGGACTGCCCCTATGCCTGTCCCGATTACAATAGGGTCCTTAGGTGTTATTGGCTCCCCATCCAAATCTATAAGCCCGCTGGTAAAACCCATCTCTTCGGCACCACCACCGTAGAGCGCGCTACCGTCAAACAGCCCTATTACAGTGAGATTAAGCCCCCAGATTGCTATCTGGCTTCCCGGCCCTATCGTAGAATTCAGTTCTTCAGAGAGCCTAGACGCCAATGATTGGCTTATGAGTATGGAGTATAGCTCTCCAGAGTAGAACCATCTTCCTCTAACCCCTATTCTGCTCCATATCCCTGTAACTGATTGCTCTTCAGGAGCCATTGCAAGTACTGCATAGACTCTGGCTAATTGTTTGGAAGCGTTCCAGTATATGTAAGCCCTACCGCCTGATCCAGCTGGGGGATAATACCAGCCTCTCGGAACGACATAAGCCCTGTCACTTAGCTCATACTCCAGCTGGTATAATAGTTCTATTGGTATAGCCGTCCAAGGTCTCTGTCTTACTAATATGCCGCTATAGGAGACAGGTATATCGACATTCTTCTCCATTCCCATGGGAGCGACCTTTCTAGGCTCCGCGACGGATGTTAGTGAGGTGAAAGTTATGAGGGCGAATGTTATTAGAGTTGTTGATGTTAACGTTAGTATTGTTCTAAAGGGTCTTTTCTTCATCCACTGCACACCTAAACCTAAAGCTGTTGTTAGGAGTGCGCTTGTTGTCGAGGCGGCTGCATGTACTCCTAAGATTTTTGAACTTACTATTCTGGTGCTTGTTGAAGCCTCGGTGTATAGAAAGGTTAATAGGATGACTATAAGGGAAGCGACACCCAAGCTTATCAATATCATTAACAAGTTGTTTGCAAGATGAAAACTTGGATGAAATAAGAGTAGCAGTATAGTCAGCGCCATCGTAATTAATATTACTCCGCTTGCCCTCTTTAAACCCGAATACCCGAGTATGAGCCTTTCAAAGACGTATGCAAAGGGCAATAGTAGCAAGAAGAAGAGGGCTGTCGTGGCTATTACGTTTTCAACAAGAATTCTTGTTTCAGCATATGCCTTCTGCTCATAGCTCCAAACTGGGTATGATAAGCCGTATGCTTTCGAGTATTGATTCTCATTCAGTGAGACAAGGGCATCATCAAGGTATCTTTTTGAAAGACTGTGGTAGAGAAGTATCATGGGGTTGATTACCCCATAGCTCATTGATGTTGAAACTCTAGCATCATTCAGGGAGAAGAGTCCCTCCGCGCATGCAAGCGGACCATAGTTTACTATGATTGCTTCCCCTTTCTCTCTAACCCTATACCCACTGAGGCTCCTCATATCCTTGCCAGTGAGATTAGCTAGAACACTCCAGACCATTCCTGTTCCACTATGGTATATCACTATCTCTATTGGTTCTCCAACTTCTGTAAAGAATACGTGGTCTCCAAAGACGGTCGACCCTGTCCACTTGCTCCAACGCACAGGATAGCCATGGGAGAAAGCGTTGTAAGCTGTGGGATTTAACGAGCTAGACAGGTCCCTCGGGTTTAGCACACCCTGAAGCACGATTGAGCCGCATTCAAATAGGGGTGCGTAAGCCCAGATGTTAGAGGCAGTTATTGCAACATCTGTTCTAGCTATTCTTCCTCCCGCACCGAACCTGTAACCCCAGTCTAGGGCCATATAGACTGCTCCGTTAGACGAGTTAACGGCCAAGGCGAAGAAATAAGTCGGAGCATTCTGGCCTGTGTATGGCTTCAGACCCTTGATTGTTGCTACACCATTCTCATCAGGCTTCACTATTACTGAGAAGGTTCCGGTTGCCCCAGAACCTAGGCACTCGGTTCCTGTGGTAACCCCTTGGAAGGAGCCTGAGTAATAAACAATTATATCGCTCCACAGTTTCGGGTTCCTCTCCTCAGTTATCGGGTCTAAGAAGTCTGTGGTGAAGTTGTAGGTTGCAGCTATGATGTTAAGTGTTGAGAAACCCCACTCCGTTGAAAACCTTATAGCTCTTCCCGCCGATAATGGTAGGGCAGGTTCGTTGAGCAATGCATAGCTAATGCCTGTAATAAAGTATACTTGCTTGAAAACATTATTGAAGTTAACCTTATCAAATGTGTCGAGTGGCGTCATGTGATATGTGAGAAGATCGTTGACTGTTAGTATTGTTAATCCTCCGCCACTAGCTGCTGCAGTGAATGGTTCAGAGTCGTAAGCTGTTGAACCGAATCTTACTGGTAGGGAGATGCGTGAAAACGGTGGAGTTGTGAGCTGGATTGCGTCATAGAAGTTGGCACCGTAAGTCGTATCATTAAGTGCCTTCCTTAAAGCAGGAAGGTAAAAGCTGAACACTCTTATGATAAGCGGAGTATACTTAACGTTGAGGGATTGAATTATTGTATACGCGTAGGTTGAGCCTCTATTTACTATAGCTAGTTGATCAGAACCATAACTCAAATCTAGACTTATAAACAGTTTGATCTTGGTTCCTATCTCTTCGAAGTGTCTGTCAATGAACTCTCTTGCTCCCCATAGGGATTGGAAGTGTCCGGAGGTGAATAATAATATAACTGATCTTTTAGGCCTGTTTTCAGCGAGAAACCTTGCAACCTCCAGCAAGACCGAGGGCCCTATGGATTCCGTAGCGCCGGGTGCTAACGCAGGTGTTAGAGAGTAGGAGTCATAATAGGCTGATAAGACAACGTATTCTCTACTTAGCTCTGGATCAGAGCCTTCTATAAGCCCAACAATATTCGGGACTTCCAGTCTCTCCCATGTCATTTTCGAATCTATCCAGATGGTTGTCTCACCACCTCTCTCTTCAACGTAGTCGACAAGCCTTCGCGAGTCCCTTGAGCTTAGGAGGTATTTCGGAAAACTTGTAGGGTTATTGTAAATCTTTTGAGAGGCTTCTTCTCTCACAGTATCCCTAGGGTAAGTATATACTACCCCCTTAGCTCCAAACATTAAAGCGTATCTGAAGAGCCATTTAGAGTTGAAATCCATTATTACGAATTTACCTGCAACATCCTTCTCATTGAAATCTTCAAAAGAGGTTCCGCCGACGTAAATTGCCTTATCTCCCTCAGGGGGACTCTTATAGCTATTGGTGTTAAGGAAGTTCGGCTGGCACATGTAAGCTTTCAATTCTGTCCCGTCTTCAAGAGTTATCTTCGCACCCCAGTCAACATATGATGTTAAAGTATAATACTCGTAGAAACTACTATTATTACCATATGGCTTAACACCTATAGTATTCAAATAATCAGCGATGTAGCTTGCTGCCTCTAGGAAACCAGAATGGCCCGGCATCCTTGATTCGAGGCTTGTGAAGTACTTTACATGGCTCATTATCAGATCTTGCCCCCCGTAATCCTTGAAGAATGTTGGCACTATACTTAGGTCGATCTCCTCTTCTTGAGCTAATGCTTTAGAATTAGGCAACAGGTAAAACGTTAGGAGAAACAGTGTCAATAGAGCCAATGGAAAACGCGTTTTACTTCCATACATCTGCCTCATTCCGATAAATGGACAAGGTGAATTCTAGTAAATAAGTTTTATATCCCTTAAGTATCCCCATTTCGTCTAAGACTTTAATTTAATACGATGGATGCCTACTTGTTTTCTTAATACATTAAAAAGGCTTATAGAGCTGATTCATTGTTTAATGAAACTGTTAGGATCAGTATCGGCTAAACCCTGTAGGGAAAACATTAAATCTTGAGATGAACGCTTTCCCACTAAATGGCCGAGGAACAGTTCTTCCAAATGTTCCTTAACAGGCTACATGAATCAGTAGGCAGGCTGACTCCTCTGGAGCTTCACTCATCTCCCTTTAAAAACGCATATTTATCTAAGTGGAATGCTTGTGAAGAATCAGCTAAGCCTAGCGGCACAATAGTGGCATGTGACGGTAGTATTGGAGAGTCAAGTTTCTCAGGCGGCCTCGTAGTCTTGGTTGCCCGAGCCATAGCCCACATCTACACTATAGAGGGAGGTCTCAAAAGCATCATGGAGGTTGATACTGCGGCGAATTATAGGCTACAAGGCAGGTCCCTGTTCATGAAGACGCTGGAGCTGAGGGTTCTAAGAAAAGCTTTGGAGAAGGCTTTGCAGGAGCATGAAACTGCACTTGGCATATTTGACGGAAGCCTCTACCTTACTTTCCTCCACTACAGGGAACACCTTAGGAGAGTCTCATGGATATTTGAGAAGTATGTTAGGGAACTGGCTTCACTCCTTAAGTTGGCTGAGAAAAATGTTGCTATAGTAGGCCTGTCTAAAGATAGCGACATTAACTATCTTAGAGCTAAGGTCATGCTGGATATTGTTAAGAGCTTTGACGCTAATTTTATTCTTGAAGTCAAGCGTGGAAGAAGTATAAAGAAGATTCGTGAAAAGCTCGTGGAGAAGGCTGAGGATGAGTCCGAGGACTCTGTGCTCCAAGCATGCATAGAGGAGCTTGATAAGGATCTTTCTGATGAAGGAGTTTACAGCGAACTCGTGCCTAACCCCGGCTTCACGACGCCTTTGCTGCTAGCTCCACAGACCCTTTTCCTAACAGGAGAATCAAAGACAAGAAGCTGGTGGGACACAAGCTTCAGGAGGCTTCTCGAAAAAGATGCCGCTTTAAAAAAGGTTCTCGAAGCGCTCGACGAGTACTTCTCCATGCCCCCTATAGCGTTATCATACTGGAGACCTGCCGGAATGCTTGGAGTCTACAGGCTTGATGTTCCTTCAAGTCTACTGGGTTACAAAGGGTCTTGCGGAGACCTCTCGGACGATATGTTTATGGATGACGATGCTCCTTTAAGAAGGCTGAGGGAGACGATCAGTTTTTTAAACTGGATGAAGCATGGTCCTCATGTCGCATACCCGCTTGTGGAGGTCGACACCATAGCTAGGCTGGACAGAGAGCTTTACAAGAATGCTTACGAGCCAGTTATCGTGGATGAGCTTAAGAGGAGAGGCTTTAAAGTAAGCCCTAGGAGGAGAAGCATTAGGGACATGGTGTTGAGGGGATACTGATGGAGCCACTTGGAAGGGTAATAGAAGAGTCAACCCCATATGGGTTCGTTTTTAAAACAGGCATAGATAATCCGATAGCTCTCCACGACTATGTTTTCGCGGAGGTAAATAATTTTGCGGATGGAAAGTTGGAGAAGGTTAGGGTTTTAGCAGAGATCGTTGACCTAAGTTCTAAAAACCCTCTTGCGACGGAAAGGTTGACTGCTGAGCAGCAGGTGTCACCATATTCCTACAAGCTGGTTTCGGCAGAGGTAATAGGGTATCTTAAAGCCGGGAGGATCATGAGGCCGAAGGTTGCTCCAGACCCTAACACTCCTGTCTACAGGGCTGATGATGAGTTTCTCCAAGCATTCTTCTCAGGAGTAAAGAGGAGGATACCTCTGCATGTAGCTATGCTTCTTAACAGACCTATGGTTAAGGTTCCTATACATCTCCAGGATCTCCAGTTCCACCTAGGCGTTTTCGCAGCCACTAGAGCCGGGAAATCATATTTTGCCGGCAGGTTGATCGAGGAGATTCTTGTAAACACGCCTTTCCCAGTGGTCGTTATAGATATTCATGCGGACTACGTTATGATGGATAGGCTGGTTAAAGAAGGTAGACATGGTGACTTCAACATTGTTGTATACTATCCGCCTGGTGCTCCCAGAGTAGGCGGGGTGACTGCTGAGCAGAGGGAGCTCCAACTGAGCCCTGAGCATCTGACATACGAGGCGATAATCGCACTTCTCGGAACTACTCTTGGGGAAAGGCAGAAAATAGTTTTGAGAAACATTTTGAGGGGGCTTAAATCGGAAAAACGGCCTTTTGGGCTGGGGGATATAACTGCCTTAATCAGGAGTAAGCTGGAGGAAACCGATAATGATAGTAAGCCGGTGCTTAAGGGAGAGGACAGAGCGAGGTATGAGAGTCTTCTCGCTAGGTTGGAAGACTTGGGAGAAGAGGTTTCGCTTCCCCCAACCGGAATGAGTATTTCCGAGTTGCTGTCTCCAAAGACGCTAAGCGTCATCTGTTTAAACGGGTTGCGTTCAAAGGTTCAAGACGCATATGCAAGTATAATCATAGATACCTTGTTCAGACACCAGGTTTCAAGCAAGAATGACGAGAAGAACTTTATCCCTGTCTTTCTCTTCATTGAGGAGGCTCATCGTATAGCTTCTGAGAAGAGCGGCGGGTATGCTGTCAAAACCATATCCACGGCGATAAGGGAGGGCGCTAAGTTTGGGCTCTTTATAACTCTGATAAGTCAGCGTCCAAGAAACATAGACCCAGACATATTGAGCAATGTCGGGAATTACGCGGTGATGAGGATAACTAACCAGCAGGATCAGAACGTCATAGAGAATGCTAGTGAAAGCTTTTACCACAGGCTTATAGAAGACCTTCCAGGTCTAAACCAGGGAGAGGCTGTGCTCGTCGGGCCTTTCGTACCTCTTCCAGCACACGTGAAAACTCTAGAGAGGAAGACAGTTCACCATGGTGTAACTCCTGAGCTAAGCAATATCATGGAGAGGATTAATGAGCAGCTTAAGCAAAGGGAAGCAGGCAAATGGTGAGACGCGATGAAGATAGGAGTTTTCGCTGACACCCACGTAGGGAGGAGCATACCTAGGGAAGTCGGCGAACTTAGGAGAAACGCTTACCGTCATGCTTTCACCCAGGCTATCAACATTTTCATAGAGGAGAAAGTGGAGTGCGTGATCCATGCAGGAGACCTCTTTGAGAAACGCAGTATGACGTCTGAGGACAGTGTTTTCGTCAAGGAAGAGTTGCAACGCCTAGTCAACTCTATTCGTGAGGAACATGGTAGAGAGGTATCCATATTCCTCATCAGAGGAAACCATGATGGTGCCCCTGACAATAATGCTATAGATTTCGTGAAGCATCCTCTCGCAAAATATCTTAAGGTGGTAGGCGAGGCCACGATAAGAGGGGAGGAGGAATCCTATTTTTTTAACGGCATCCGGTTAATAGGTCTACCTTACCATCCCTACATATTGCATGTTTTCAAGAACGTGAAGGATGTAATCCAGAGAGAGTTTAACAGGGAGGGGGAGATTAAGATTCTTACGATACACAGTTTTATTCAGAGTTATCACGAGATTCCTCCCGGAGTACCTCAGCACAACTATCTTACAGTAAGGGATTTCGACGAGCTTGGAGCTGATTTGGTTTTAGCCGGCCACTACCATGGAAAGGTTAATCCGATGGAGAGCAATAAGGTGCTTTTCCTAACACCCGGTGCAACTGAGGCGGTTGACCTGTCTGATGAGGGTCCTTTTGGCGTCTACGTGCTAGACGGGAGACAAGCAAAGTTCATACCGATAAAACCTCTGCATGAAATACGCAACATCAAAGTAGATTCAAAGGGCTCTGTGAAACCCTATGAATGGTTTGTCGAGCAATCTGTTCGTGAGATAGATGCTTATTACTCTGATCTTCAGGCTAGGGGTGCTGATGGGATACTGCGCCTAGTTTTAAGCGGATCCACTGAGGATGATCCGCGTAACATAGACGTATCCCTCCGGAAGGAGGTTGCGAAGAGAACTGCCTCAACTAGGTTGCTGCATATTGACTTGGTTAACCGTGTTGAAGACATTAAGCAGAAAGCAGTATTTTCTAAGCTTGGTAGCGGACTTGACTATGCGATGGAGATTTTGAAACCCCTTGGGGGAATGTCTGGGGAAGCGATGAAGATTGTGGAGGAGTTGAGTATAACTCTCGATGAAAAGGCAAGTCAGAGAACAGGGCTTCTCACAGACTCTGATAGGAGCCGTTTCATAAAACGCTGGATTCAGGTTTTGGAGAAGACGGGTGGTTGCGATGAGCGGCTTAATCGAAACACTTAGACTCCGGAACCTGGAGCGTTATAGGAGGGTTGAGCTAGATTTCTCAGCTGGGCTCAACCTCATAAAAGGTAGGAATTCAACAGGTAAAACCACTCTACTTAATGCGTTGACATTCGCGCTTTTCGGCGAGGTTCCGGAGGCTAGGCCAAGGCTACTGGTTTCAAAGCTACCGGGCTCGGGGGAGATGAGTGTGTACGTAAAGTTCAGAAGCCCAGTTAGCGGCCAGATTGTTGAAGTCGAGAGAAGAGGCAGTTTAGACAGGAATGGGGATTACAGGACTGGAGAACGATTACTCCGGGTTGACGGTAAAAACATATCTCTGGAGAGCGAGGAAGATTTGAGGAGCAAGATTACTGAACTTCTCGGGATGAGTTTAAGGAAGTTTCTCAACCTAGTTTATATTAGACAGGGTAGGTTAACGGAAATACTGGAGCCGCAGAGAGAACACATGGACTCGGTGATGGGGATAACGCTGTTAAGAGAGCTGCGTGAACAGCTGGATGAAGCACGAAGGGAGCTGGAGAGGTTTAACGGGAAGGATGTTGCAACCGAGATTCAGAATCTTGAGGGTCAAATGCCTGAGTTAGATTCAAGCCTCAAACAGGTTGACGAAGATATTAGCTGGTTGAATAAGGAGGTTCAGGAGCTTGAAAACCTTCTGAAGAAAGCTGAGTCAATTGAGTTAAGCGAGCTTCTCGACCATATTAAGAAGAGAGAGGAGGTTGAGGAGGAATTGAAGAAGTTTAACTCAAGGATACAGGAGCTTCTTGAAAATGCTGGTGCCTCTTCGGTTGAGGAGTTGGAGGCTAAAATAAGTTTAGGCGAGAAGGAGTTGGAGGCTTTGAAAGCTACCAGAGATAGTCTGAAGAAGGAGCTTGACGCCTCCATGGAGAAATGGTTAAACTTGAAAAGCAGTGTTTCAAACCTTGAGAAACAAATAAGGGAACACGAGTCCCTTGCCGGAAGCGGGGTTTCTAAATGCCCTACATGCGGCCAAGACCTGCAACCCTCTGTTATCCAAAGGCTCTTGGAGGAAGATCGTGACTTGTTAGCCAGAGTGAGGCTTGAGGAGGCTGAGGCGAAAAAGTTTTACGACTTGAAAAACTCTGAGTTTCAAAACATTGTTGAAAAAATAAACGCGGCTGAAGGCGAGTGCTCAAGAATGAAAACTTTGAGAAACCGTTTAAGAGAACACTTGAATTCTACCGAAGCCTTCAGGAAAACAAGGGATAGCACCTTAGTTGCAATAAGTGAGAAGCTAGCCGTCCTCGGCCTACCTTTCACTTCCGAGGATCCTGAGTTAAAGCTGAAACTAGCACAGCAACTCCCCCTTCAACCAGACGAATTGGCTAAAAGGAGAAGTGAACTTGCTGAGAAGAAGGGAAGCCTAGAAAGGAAGACAAGTATTAGAATGGAGACCCGCAAGAAGCTGGAGGAATATAGGCGGCTACTTAACGAGCTTAAACGAAGGATGGAGAAGGCTGGCCTCGCACACAGGCTCTCACAATCTTTCGACCAAGCTGTTGAAACTAGGAGGAGAGAGCTGATAAAACGCATAGAGTTCAGAGCATTAGAGTACTATAGGGCTATGACAGATCAGCATGTTTACGACGCTATAATCATAAACCCAGAGGACTATTCCGTTTCAGTGCATCCGAAAGGGTTAACGGATCCTATTCCAGCAACCAGAGTAGGAGGAGGACACCAGACTATTCTCGCCCTGGCCATACGCCTCGCCCTCCTCAACGCTCTAAGCCTGAATTCACTACTAATACTTGACGAGCCTACCTACGGCGTTGACTCCGAAAACCTTCCTCAAGTTGCAAGCTATATAGGGGAAGCCTCCAAGCAACTCTCCCAGATGATGCTCGTAACCCACTACAATATTTGCGAGGAAGAGGCTTCAAACATCATAGAAGTAAGTGTTCAAGAAGACGGGTCGTCCAAAGCCGAGATTAAAACATAGATGACCAGCCGCCTAGGTCTCCTAGGATTCAGGTGTGAATATCTAGCTTGATTGACTTGTATTCTATATCATTCAATCCCAAAGCGCATCTAGCTTGATCGACTTATTGGGTAGGATTGCTGTATAGTGATTCAATCCAACAGGGTCATCGAGCGAGAAGGGCCCTTGCCACTTATTATGGGTCGGAGCACCGAAACAGATCTCTGCTTTAAGTTCAGTTAAATTATAAATTACTGAAAACAAGGTTCCGAAATAGTCGGTGTAGTAATGTCCGCAGACTCCTTCATATATTTCCTTGGAGAGTATGTCTCTGACTGTTTCTCTACTAATGTTGGGTGATGCCTGTGATAATCGTTTATCAATCAGTTCAAACCTCCTCTTGGAATTTCTCAGTATCCAATCGCCAGCGTATTCTTGATATTTCACCATGTCTGGTAGGAAATAATGGTTGGTTGAAAACAAGAATCCTTCAGTTGAGTCTGGGCCTATTCTTTTAAACGAGCTTTTTCCATCAAAGAACTGTACCAAAGTAGCTTTATTGTTTTTATCTGTCACCAAGAAGCTCCAGTATCCGCCAACCGGCATTTTCTCCAAGTGTTCTACTGCCTCGTCTACTGTTCTACAATTCTCCAGCAGGGTCCTAACTACTAGGAAGAAGTTGAATCCTCTTTTCGCAGGCTCTCTTTTGAAGATTCCACATCCTGCGAATGTGACACACAGCCCGTGGGAGTTAATTCCATCATCTCGACCGAGAAAGTATTCTGAAAAACCCATGTGCTTCACCTTCCCCTTAATTCTGACGGTGCACAGGCGGAAATCATTCATCTCATGATGGTATTCATAGCTCCTCCCCACGTAGACATGTTTATCACGGGTTGATGAGGACAGCACAGCTATTTGGCTACAGTTACCAGGCTGGTATATTGGGGGATTATAGATTTGGAGTTTTTCAGGCCCGACTCCAATACTGTCAGCTAAACCCTGTATCTCCTCGGTAATGCCGGGGCAATTCTCCTCGTAGAAAGACTGAAGATCCTCGAAGCTGCTGAAACCAAGCTTGCTTGCGTTGACCTCTGCGGAGGAGAACCATTTTGCTGCTTCCGGGCTCTGTCTCTTAAGAACTTCCCCCTGTTGCCATCCAACCTCGTAACTAGAACCTTCCAATACTAGGTGTTGAAATTCCTTCCTTATCATAGTGTAGTCTTGGCTCAATTATACTCCTTCTCCATGTTCTTAGCACTATTAGACCTTATAAGACTTCTATAAACCGTCGAGAAGCAGGTCTAGCCCTAATGACTATATCCCGCTCCATGTAACCTAAATAATCGAGACAAAAGTTATATTTCTGAGCATGCTGTTGATTACGGTTGGTTGAGCATGAGGGTGTTGATAACCTACTACTCAAAAACTGGGAACACAGAAAGAATGGCACGAGCTGTAGTGGCTGGGGTGAAGGAGGCTAAAGGGGTCATTGTTAAGCTTAAACGAGTTGAGAAAACTTCCTTGAAAGACCTGCTTGAGTCGGACGTTATAATAGTAGGGTCTCCAACCTACTACGGGTTAATGGCTGCTCCTGTGAAAAGACTTTTGGATGAAAGCGTTAAGATACATGGGAAGCTTGAAGGAAAGGTTGGAGGTGCATTCACATCCTCGGGAGGAAGTGCAACAGGGGCTGAAACAACACTCATGTCGATATTGCAAGCCCTACTTGTCCACGGCATGATTATCCAAGGGAATCCGGAGGACAAGCATTATGGGGTTGCTTGTGTGGGGAAACCGGGCAAGAAGGATCTTGAACAATGTATGAGGCTCGGTAAAAGACTTACTGTGCTAGCCTTACGTTTGATTAAAACCTGATTCTTTCTAAGCATTATTTTCCAACAAGCTTTTCAGCAACTATTCTCGCAACTTCTTCGAGTAACAGTTTATCCTCGTCGCTGAACGCATTTAAAAGATCACTGTCTACATCTATCTCTCCCATCACCCTCTCTCCGAAAACTATTGGGACAACAATTTCAGACTTGGTGGAGAGGAAGCACGCAATATATCTAGGTTCCTTACTAACATCAGGGACTATGACTGTTTCCCCTATTCGAGCAGCCAAGCCACAGATGCCCTCCCCCATCTTTATCCTAACATGCTCCGTCTCCTGCTCCCCGGAGAAAGCCCGCAAAACTAGGAAACCATCTTCCACCATGTATATCCCTACCCAAGAATAGTGTTTTCTAGATTCCCTAAGTATGTCTACAACCTTCTTCAGAAACTCGTCGTCCCTCTCAATGAATAACCCCCGGATCCTTTGTGTGACGCTGAACATACTATTCGTATGAATGCTAACGTAGAAAAATCTTTTTTATCGAAGCTCTTTTCGTCTGTTCAATGCGTTTAAGCTCTTTGAGTAACCCTTATCGCTGAAGTGGATTCTACACTATGCCTTGTGCTAAATCTTCGATGCTTGTTCTCCCCGAGTCCCCCAGTTGCTTCTCGGCACATCATGAATAATTATGTTAAGCCATTCGGGTTTCACGCCGATTTCCTCAAATGCTCTCGTTATGCCCTTTATGAGTTTCTCCTTCTGCTCCTCCGTGCGTCCCTCCCACATTTCAACTATGACAACAGGCATTTCAACCACTGTATTTTTAATCTGCCACGACCGTATTAAAGGTTTGCGATTTACGCTAATCATTCTCCAGAATTTTAAAACTCTTAACGAGGACTTTTTATTGCACTGAGATCGTTAATGTGCACGCATACCTTGTTTCACTCCATTCCGCATAGGGGAAATAGGCTTCGATAATGTAGATGCCGCTTTTTTCGAACACATAGTTATATTCTGCGTGAATCGTATTGCCTGGCATTAAAGTACGGGTTTGAACAACTTGAATGCATGATTTTTCGAAGTCTTGATCTGTTGGGAAAAGTTCAATCCTCTCATTGTTTGGAGTCTGAAGATATACTTTGAAATCCGGAGAGCATGGCGTTGGAGATACATATGAGAAATTCTTCTGCATGGGATTCATAGCTGTTGGGAATATTTTCAGTGTTTCACCCCTGTTAACAACCAGCTTATCCGTCTTGAGATAAAACATTATCTCCCAGCAGCCTGATGCAAAACTATTCACTCCACGCAATAGGCTAATGAAATACGCGAGTTCCTTAGGTGGTTCTCCACTAACATCCGTCCAGTAATAGGTTACCGTCCTACCATTACTATAAATACTCAGGTTGTAGATGAAGTAGTCCGCTCCACCTGTTGGTTCCAGTTTTAAGCCGTCGGGGTATGCTTTAAGAAGCAGGGTCATCCTACCTGCCAGTTCATCCAATAGTGGGCGAGGTATTACCGTGGAATTCTCCACATTTCTAGCTAGATCGCTGAAAACAACGCTACCGTTTGCATAACACTCAAATCTCTCCATCCTCGCCCAGAAACCGCCGGAAACAACCAGCTCCATGATTTTTCCACGATCTTTTTGAAAGCTGAATATCATTATGACTACTGCTCCAATCAGAATCATCACTGTTAAAGCCAAGAGATAGAGGTATGTTTTCATCATATTCGTGATAGTTCTTTCTCTTAAACAGTATTTATTACTATTCTTTAGAACAAGCTTAGGAAGAGTGTTCTAAAACTAGAACAGGCTCCTCTGTTAACTCTTTAGACACGCTTACTGCAAAAAACTTATTTTCTACCTGTGTATATCCCTCACTGGATTGCTAGACATCCATCATAAGGACGGGCTCCTGAAGGCTCTGGAAGGCTTTAAGACATTTACCTTAGAGAACGAGGCGGGGTCAACAGTTGTAACTGAATATGGGGCTAGAATACTGGGGGTATTTGCCGGAGGACGATCGAACCCGTTTTGGGTTCAAAGAAACCTGAGGGAGTTAGCCGGCAGAAAAGATTGGAATATTGGTGGCAACAGGCTTTGGATCTCTCCGGAAAGAAACTTCTTCTACAGGAAGCCAAGTAACTTTGAAGAATGGTTCTGCCAGCAATCACTTGACCCTGGCAGCTGGCGGGTCGAAAGCTCCAGCAAGAGTAGCGTTACGCTGGAGGAAGAGCTAGAGCTCGAAGACCTTTTCAACGAGACTAAGATTAGCCTCTCCTTATCTAGACAAGTTTCATCTTCAGGAATTAGGGTGAAGAAAGGTCTAGATTGCATCAAACTTAAGGTTAGGGAAGCAATGTTTGTAAGAGGCTGCCTCAAAAACGGTATAAACCTGTGGACCCTTACGCAGATACGGCCAAGTGGCACAGTGTTAACACCGACGTGCCCAAAAGCTAAGCCGATACATTATTTTAGTAAGATACCTAGAGATAGGCTGAGGATCTCTCGAGACCATGTTTCATTCAAGATAGACGGGATGGCTGTCTACAAGCTTGGAATAATGCCGGAGAACATGGTTCAACCGGGCTCATCAAGCATACTTTACTACGTGGAGCATGGGGTTAACGATGTTTTCCTTATTTCGATGAAAACCATGATGGCTCCTGTGAGCCAAGAGGAGTGTCTGGATGTGGCTAGGGCTGATCCTTCAGGCCCAAGAGGATGCGTACAATCCTATAATTCTGGTTCAGACCTAGGATTCGGCGAAATTGAACTGCACTTCAAGCCTGCTGTAAAGGTTAAGGATTCCTGGATATCTTATGCTGACTATAATATAGATGTTTTCGCAGGCAAACGTGGAGAGGTATTGAGAATCTTGAGGAAAACTATTCCAAAGCCTTTCCTCTTCTGAAGACCTCAGATTCCAGTTTGATGAGACTGTTTTAATTATTGGCTGTTGAAGTCGTGCAAAACGTATTTTATCTCGTTTTTCTCAACCCAGCATTCGAGTAGGTTATTGTTCTTCAACGGAATCCAGTTTCCCATAAAAGTTTTCTCAGAAGCTACTGTAAGGTTATCCACATCAGGGTTGAAGCACATTTCGAACACTGGAGAGTCCCCGTAGCATATGGATTTTCCAGGGTTAGTTAAATATCTCGTAAATGCGTAAAGCTTCTCCCCGTCTGAGAATATTGTGTTCAGACTAGTGAATGGGGCTTCGAACCTGCTAGGCTTCTCTTCTAGAAATATTTCCATCAAGGTTTTTTCAACAGTCCTGAAAGCAGTGACTATGTCTTTCTCCTTCTCGATTAAGCTGAGCAGTAGGTAGAAATATGCTTCACTATCATTATAGCTTTTTACCAGCCCCCCATAGGAGCCGAGTCTCTTAATCACTTCATCAGGTATATTAATCGAACCATTATGCACCAAAAGATAGTTTAAATAATGGAATGGCTGAGAGTTCTCAGGCGATATCAATTTTTCACGCGGCAATCCTCTAGGGTTACTGGCCTTCCTCACATGGGCAATTATTATCCTGCCCCTGGTGGATTTAACAACCTCCTCAAACCTGTCTTCCTCCTCATATACTGCTTTTTCAGACTTGAATACGATGGGAACCCGCCCGGCGTAGAAACCTATTCCCCACCCGTCTGACTGCTTACCCTTAACCGCCTGCTTAAAAATAGCACACTCCGCCTCCAGCAGATGGTTTTCAACACTACCGGTTCCAACGAAAATCGCGCCTAGGAGCCTACACATAGCTCTGCATCTCTGTGAAACATTATTTATGCGTTTTCACGAGGATTCTTCAAATTCTTCCAGACACCCACATGACCGCGTTCTTCAAAATTTTCAACACGTTTCTATTTCTGAAAGTAGGGTAAGTCTCGTGCCCAGGTCTAAAGTAGAAGACCCTGCCCTTCCCTACTTTCCATGTTAAACCCGATCTGAAAACCGCGCCGTCAGCTTCAAAAACCGAGATGAAAACCGTGTCCTGAGGCTTCGGCACTGCAAAGGGCTCACCATACATCTCCTCGCTTTTTAAAACAAAGTCTTTAATCCCTCTGGCTATAGGGTGCTTCCTGTTGAAGACATGTATTAGCTCTGGTAAACCATCCTCCCTCCAGCTGCCTAAGCCACAGTCCGTGCCTAAGAGTGTCTTAAATGGCTTTGAGAAATGAGCTGAGTGCAAGGCTATGAAACCCATCCCGTTCTCCCTAACTTTTTTAACAATATTTTCAACCTTATCATCATTCACCTCGCTATGCTTCATGTGACCCCACCATACAAGTACGTCCACAGGCTTCAAGAGTTCTAGGCTAAGGCCCTGATCAGGATCGTTTAAACCGGATGCTCTTGCCTCCATCCCTTGAGAATTAAGGAAGGATGCGATAGCCCCATTTATGCCGTTTGGATAAGACTGTTCAGGCTCAGTCCTCTCAGACCATACTAGAACGCGTATTCTCCCTTTTTTAGACGGCATGGTTAAGCCTGTCTTAACTTGGTAAAAAGTTTTTTGGAAACATTTGCTCTTCTCTGCTCTAATCTACTTGCTTAGGGGAGACAAGTGGGCTACGTAACCTCCGCCTGAAGCCATCTTCGCCACGAGCATATCTTTAGAAGATACTTCAAGCTTATACTTGCGGACTCTGTCAGGATAATCATCTGCGTCTGGAGCATCTTCAAAAATAAGTGCAACATACCTAGCGTCATCGAGGAAACTCAATGGTATTTTGAGGGTTCTAGCCTCCCAGTTGGTCATGCTTCCTATGAACCAGTCTGAGCCATGCTTTCTTGCAATAGTTATGTACTCGCCGACCTCGCCGTTTATGACCTTAGTTTCATCCCATGTAGTTGGAACTATCTTCAGAAACTCTAGACCTGGTTGGCCTCGATAATTATAGGGTGAGTCGCAGAGGACCTGAAGCGGGCTCTCATATACGACTAGCATTGCCAGCTGATGGCAGCGTGTACCCATTACGAATGGAGCTGTGCTCTGAGGCTTGAAGGTTGTCTTAGTTGCGTGGCGGAAACCACCCGGAGTAAAATCCATGGGTCCTGCCAGCATTCTTGTAAAAGGTATTGTCGCAGTATGTTCGGGAGTGACAAGGTCACTCCACTTGTTATACTCATTACCCAAAACTCCTTCACGCGTTATCAGATTGGGGTATGTTCTTCGAAAGCCGTCAGGCTTATACGCACCGTGAAAATCTACGATCAGGTGGTGTTCAGCAGCCTTTCTAACAACCCTATGGTAGAAGTTTACCATCTCCTGGTCATCGCGATCCATGAAGTCTATCTTAACCCCAGCAATTCCCCATTTCTCGTAGAGCGGAAATGCTTCATCAATCTTTCTCTCAATATCTTTCCAGTAGAGCCAGATTAGTATTCTAACATTCCTTTTCCCAGCAAACCTGATGAGTTCATTAAGATCTAGCTCTGGAATACTTTTCGTGACGTCTGCATTCGGGTTATTAGGCTCACCGTACCATCCTGCGTCTACAAGCGTGTATTCAAAACCCATTTCGGCAGCAAACTCCACGAAATACTTCATTGTTTCAGTATTCATCCCTATTTTGAACTTCGCGTCAGGAATATAGCCGCCGCACCACCAATCCCACGTTGCCCTACCGGGCTTAATCCAAGAAACATCTTTTATTGCGCATGGCTCGTTGAGGTTCAGGATAATGTTGGACTCTATGAGGTCACCGGGCTTCTGCCCAATCATGATTACTCTCCACGGCGAGTAGCGGGGTGTTGTTGAACGCACTAAAACCCCTGGCTCATCCAGACGAGGTGAAAGAGTTGAAACAAGAGCGTAGGGTTTAACACCTGTCCCCGCAAGATACATTCCCGCCCAGTCAGTTATGTTTGCCTCAGCTATCGCAACCCATCTAGTCTCATCCACTTTAATAAGCAATGGTAATCCTATTATTGAAGAAGGCAGTATTTGACTCAGAGTCTTCTTCTCGAAAACAGCCTCCTGAGAAGAAATGTAGGAACCGTAGTTTGCCATCCAAACAGCGTGGTTTGATGCGAAATGGAATTCTGAACGCTCGTTGACAAGCCTGAAAACCTCCATCCCCGGCTGCTTCGGAAGAAAATAGCGGAAAGCTACCCCATCGTTATAGGCACGGAAAAACAGCTCTAGGCTTCTATTAGGCTCCTCTTCCTCCTTAAGCCAGAGATGCAGCTCATTACACAGGTTTAAGACGTTTCTACACTTACCATGGACTGTCTGCCAACTCTCGTTTACTGCCCTCCTCTCCTCTTTCACCAAGACTAGGTTTCTAGCTAAAGGCGGCGAATCCTTGAAATCCACACCGAGCGGAGAGTCTAACAGTATCTCCTTATCCTTGAAGACAATCGAGTAGTATAGACGCTTACCAGAAGGATAAGGTTCAATCCTTTCTCTCAAAGAAATGTTAACTTTCACCTGTTCATCAGGAGATGAAACACTTGTTGATTGCAAACCTGGAGCCTGCTTCATCTACCGCTCATCATGCTGGACGTATTCAAAACCTGTATTAAAATCTAAGCCACTCAACAAATTACTTTAAAACAGTAAGTTTTTATATGCCGGCATCAGTTTTACAAATATCATGGTTGAGCTTGTATCTATAGTAGGGCTGATAATAGGGGTTGCAATAGGCTACGTTATAGCGAAGGCTCTTAAAGTCGCCATCATAGTCGGGCTGATAATAGTTGTTTTAGCATACTTGGGGGTCACGGTTGTTTCGAGAAGCCAGTTTGAAGACTTCCTAAGAATCATAATGCCAGCACTCGAATGGATCAAGGCCTTCATAGAGTCGTCGCAATTGTTTGCAATAGGCCTGTTAATCGGGTTCGCAATCGGGCTTCTAAAGTAAAAATAAACATCATTTGATTAAGACATATTTCCAAGCATCGGGTTTTAGTTTAAGCAGTTTCTAAAAACCTCAGACTACACTGCTTTATGACGGTGTGCATACTCATAGCCATTTGGCAGCACATTATAATGTGCTACTCTGGTTTAAGCACTTAATGTTTATATGTTTATTAAACAAGTGAATGTCGGAATTCGACGTTTAATCTTCTATTTAAACATATCTTTCAGAATCATTTCAGAATTGTTTCTGAAAGGTCCAGACCCATAGACCATCACAACACTTATATCTCTCTAACGGGAGAACCCCGAGGGGTGATGTTAGGGATATGAATATGAGGGTTGAAAACCCTGATAAGAATTACAGGAGAAGAATAATGGTGACAGTGCTACTGATCAGCATTATCTTCTCCTTAAGCGTAATAATTGTCATAGCTGTTCACCTTTCTGAACGCAAGGAAGCAACTAGTGCCCGCGGAGTATGGCGTTACGCGTCTGTAAGTGCGGACAGAGGAGCAGACGGGAAATTGTATAACATTTACCATGGGTATGGTTACGCTCCGCCCTGCACACCTATGCCAGTCCAACAGTTACCCAGCTACAATCATACTTCAACATATGCATGGACAAGACAGCGTATTAAAGTATATATTAATAATCAGTGGGTAGATGATCCTCCTGAGCTATACGTAGACATACCTTGAGGACTCAGCTTCTCCTTCTTCTTTTTTTATTTTTCTCGTTGCTCTTAATGTCGCCTGAGCGTTCCAGTGCCCAGGTCAGGTTTGACTGGATTAAACCAGGCTCCTACGCAGTCTACGAGTTGAGCACCCTCTTCCTCGTCAAGCTTAATGAAACCAGTTACTGGTATTATCTTTCTTCTGAGGATTTGCGCGAGCTTTATCCTGAGGCCACTATTGCCCACTACGGCTTCGAGATTCTTGAGGTTGAAGATGGGTATGCCCTGCTCAGAGTCTGGCTTAACGAGAGCATTGTGCTGCCACGGATATTCAACACCTCCAGCTTAAGCTGCCTAGTCTGGGTTGACATTGAAACCAGGGATCTTGTTGACAGGGAGACTGGCGAGGTCTGGGGTAAGTGCCCCTTCTGGATCTACCCGGATGAGGCTGGGAGGAAGGATGTGGTAGCTTTAACAGACTTCCTGGGGAAGAGGATAGTGTGGGACAACATAACGATATGGAGCGAGTGGGCTAAGAGCCACGGAGTAAAGGAGGCGTCTCTTGACCGGACTCCCATAGGATACTTCAGCTGGTTCGATCATATTTATGCCGATTTTTATGCTGAAGAAACGCTATTCACTGCAGATAGTCTCAGTTTCGGCTTCATCCTCGGTTATAATTATCATGTTGAAAAGGGTCTGCTTCTTTATGCTAGCTACTATGCAGACGATATCCTTATTAAAAAGTTTGGGATAATTATGTCTGATGGGAGCTTGTATTGGTATTACCCGGTTGAGGAGGGCTACCGCTCCGCAACGATGATGATCTGTGACACGAATATTCTTAGGGGTAGGGAGAAGAAGCGTGACGAATGGTCTCCAATACCTTTAGCAATAGCAGCAGTGGCAATCATACCTGTTGTCTACTACATCAGCCTAAGGAGGAGGTTGAAGCGGTCTTGAGGAGGCTTCTCAGGGTTCTCGCTTGGGAGTTCAGGGATAGGAGTAGGATGCTGCTGATCATGGCGATGTATCTGACGCTTCTCTTCGCCCTGCAGCTTAACGCGTGGGGGCTCTGGCTCAGCATTATGACTTTCAGCATAGTGGATGATGTTCTTTTCTGCATGACTAGGACGCTGGTCGACCCCGTCGTCATGGTCTACAGGCTTGTCTCACCCGTGGTGGCTGTTTTAACCTGCGTCTGCTTCTCCCACGAGTATGAAACCAAGGTTCTCAGAAGCCTCATGCTTAAGCCTGTAGGGAAGACAACAGTATTCCTGGCGAAACTATTATACTTGGTTCTCGCTTCATGCTTGGCATTCGCCGCAGCCTCAGCCGTTTACCTAGCCTTAATGAGTCCTCGATCTTTAATGAGCATACTGTCCTCCAGCCTTCTGCCAATAGCCATCCTGGTTGTGGGTGCACACTACGCGGCTATTTTCCTTCTAGTGATATCTGTTGCGACACTATTCTCAATTGTTCTTCGAAACACAGCACTATCAGCAGGCCTATCTCTCCTCATAATCTACATACTGGACTACGTTGGCTCAATAGCCGTAAGCCTGCGCATACTCCCCCCATGGAGCATATACCAATCCTTCTACGAGAACCTTTTCAATATTCATTTCCTTATTTCCAGCCCCTCCGTTATCTTTAACCTGGAGCCTTTGAAAGCGACTTCCCTCTCCATCATGCTTCTCGCCTTCTCCTGGCTAATGTTCACAAGGGTGACCGAATATGGTTAAGGGTTTAAGGGCTCTATCACTTTTCAGGTACCTGACGCTCATCGTGGCTTTAACGTTTCTAACACTGGCTTCCGCCACCTACCTCAGAAACGCTTCAAACACTGGTTTAAGCGAGCCTTTGCATGGCAACATGCTACCTTACGAAACTGTTTCTCAAGTCCGTTTTCTCACAAGCCAACAATATCACGTGTCCTTCACGGCAAGCAACGAGGATTTTGAAGGCGTATTAAAAATAAAATCCATAAATGGAGATTTCAGTTTAGAGAGGGAGTTTAAGCATTCTGTCTCTGTTGACTTTAGGCCCGTAAGAGGGTTCTACGTGCTGAACATAACAAGCCTGTGTGCAAACGGCGTTGGATTCGTCCTAAACATAGTTTGGGACGGCATGGAGCTTGAGGAGGATGTGATTTTCCCAAGCATCTACCTTAGCCTCGGGTTTATGCTTTTCTTCGTGGCGCTGGATGTTGTGGTGAGGACTGTTGAGAGAACTGGGGTGCGTTGAAAAACTGTGGAAGAAGTACGGTTTAACCGTGGCTCTTAGAGACGTTTCCTTCCCATTGCATAGTGGTTTAAGCCTTTTCCTTGGGCCCAACGGCTCAGGAAAGTCAACCTGCATAAAGATACTGAGCGGCCTCG
>JAWCNV010000011.1:0-6667 GCA_038848185.1 Thermoproteota archaeon
TCTCTTTAGTTCTTCAACTGGATTCGGATGGTCTTCAATCCTAAGGCTGCAGACTATGTCTTCCCATGGTTTACCGCACGGTTTTGTTTTAACAACGAGCAATGCGGCGGATTGTCTTCCCCTTAGGTCTCCGCCTGCTTCTTCAGCTGCTTCAAGTGTGCTTACTAATCTTTCTGCCAGGCTTCCTGAGCTTGATTCAAAAGCTTTAGCCATCGAGAGCCAGATTTTTTCACTCCTCACCATGTTAGCTTGAACAGTGAAACCGTCGCCAATATAATGGCCTGCAGCCTTTACGCATTTTGAGCCTGTGTGAACTGCAACCTCACCTTCAACGTTTATCATGGCTACCTGCCTTACTTCTCTCTGAGGGTCGACCGTTAGAAGTGCTTTGAGGGCTTGCTCCGGAGTCTTCCCCTGTTTCATGAGAGCTAAGCCAAGTGGCCCATAACTTACTTCAACAATGGATTGCGTTGCAACAACTCCGACACCAGATTCAGCCCAAGGAACAACTGAGCCAACCGAGAACCAGTGGGATTGCACAGCTGCACCCATTTCACCTGTTTTCTTGCAGACTGCGATTATCGAGTAGGTTGAAACTAGCTTCACATGCTACTGAGCGTGGAACCCTTATAAAATCTTTTTCCTTTTTTACTCTTCCTCCTTTCTTTTTGCATCGTATGAAGGGAAGAGGATTTTGTAAACCTTGTTGAATCTCTTTTTTTCCTCCGGGGTTAATTCCAGCCTGAGAGCCTCTAATTCTTGCATATAAGCCTCTTCTTTCGCCCATAAAAACTCATTAATCTCTGGTCCTAAAAAATACTTTGCAACAGCTATAAGCATTAGAAGGGCAGCTATGTAAACTATTAGACTGATTGGGTTGCCTCTCGGTGGAAGTGTTACAGCCATAATTATTAATGCTATTATTAAAAGACTCCAAGTGGTTATTTTCGCCATTCTCCTTCCGTAATCAGGAACCACCTCCCATACATTCTTGTATATAGTGTTAATTACTTTATAATATAGCTCACCCCATAGCATCTTCTCGTACTTACGGCCGATAATGATGGCGATGGAGAAAGGTATACCTATAGCGATCATAAACCCTAATATAAAAACTATGATATTGCCCATATTAATGCCTACAACAACTATTAATATGCCTAAGGGAAGAAATAAAAAAGAGGTTAATATTATACTTATCTTAAGCCACTTTCTCTTGAATTTCAGGGCTTCCTCAATGGTCTTATCTTGATCCTCGGGCAAAGCACGTGCCAGTATGAAACTGTTTGGAGTAAAATAAGGCTTTCGTAAAATTAGCTGACCCATAAACTAGTTTAAAGATTTCACTCAAGGCTTTAACCCCTTGTTAACTACTTTTTTAGGATTGATAGTAGGATGGATGTGACTGAGCCCAGTGAAGAGAAGCAATACGGGTTTTTAAGCCTTTAAGCCAGGTAGCAAACAGGTTTAGAAAAAGAGGGGACCTGTGAACAGTATTATGGTGGAGGCTCTTTCCCAAAAAGACGGAAGTAGAATAATGGATGCCCCCCATTCCGATTCAGGCCCGTAATTCATACGAAAGTATCCGCTATTTAAGTATAATGCAGCATATTTGGAAAACTTGTTCCACTCCCATAGGCTATCTCAACAATATTATCCTCTGTGTAACGCTCCAATTCTTTGATAAAATACATGAAATAATGAGGGTTCGGCACGTTCATCTTGGAAGAATCACATGTTTAAGATATATTTAAGAACTAATTGAAACATGGCTGAAAAGGTTTTTAGCCCTGTTCTAATATTTGGACATGTTGTTCTAAACCCTAGGATAATTAAGGTGATAAACCGTTTGAAAACTGTGAAAACCTGATGAAGGAAAACGGTTCCATGGGAAGGATAGTAATGGTTTTTCTCTCGCTAAGCCTAATTGCCTCAGTCTTCTTAGCAGCTTTCATAGTTAATTCTAAAGGGAACGTCAGCAGGCTGAGAAGCTTCAACTCTTACGAGGAGATTGAGAGCTTCGTTAAAACCAAGATTGGAGAAGAATACCTTAGAAAGTGCTGGTTTTACTTTATGCCAGATGCCCAGCTTGACTTTTCTCCAAGCATGGCACTCGGTGTTCCCTTTAGCATCGCTAAAGATGGTTTTGCTTACTCAACCACTAATATTCAGGTTTATGGGGTGGATGAAGCAGACATTATTAAAACGGACGGAAGATACCTCTACACGGTTTCTGAAAACAGTGTTTCCATAGTGGAGGCTTATCCTCCTGAGAACATGAAGATAGTCTCCAGGATAGAGGTTAGTGGCTACCTCATAGGATTATTCATCAACACCAATAGACTCATCATACTCAAGCATGAGAACCCTCCTCTTGAAGAGGATGACTCTTCCTACTACTGGCCGTGGGGAACCATGTTGGAGGTCTATGATGTTTCAAACATAAGTAGCCCTACGTTAATAAGGCGAATCTTCATTGATGGAAACTACGTTAGCTCCAGGATGATTGGAAACTACGTATACATCGTTACGACTAAGCCGTTTATTATGATTCGCGAGCAAGATTTCGAAATCCCGATTCCGAAAATAGTTGACGACAATGTTACCAGCAGCATTCCCCCAGAGAAAATATTTTGCTCGAACGATGTTGAAAACCCAGTAAGCTACACGATAATAACTGCAGTCGACCTCTACGCTGAGGAGGAAGGATTAGAATGTAGGGCCGTTCTAACAGGCTACTCGACGAACATGTATGTTTCCCTGAATAACATATACGTTGCGATGCCTAAGGGAATATGGATTTGGAGCAGTGAGGAGTCTACTGAGATACACCGGATTAGGATTAACGGTCTACAAATAGAGTTTGAGGCGAGCGGCAAGGTTCCCGGCAGGATTCTCAACCAGTTTTCAATGGACGAGTATGAGGGCTATTTTAGAATAGCTACTACCACTGGTCATGTTGCAAGGTTTCTCAGCGAAGCCTCTAGCGCCAACCATGTTTATGTTCTGGATTCTGAGACGCTTGAGATCGTAGGTAGGCTTGAAGACCTTGCTCCCGGCGAGGAAATATATTCAGCTAGGTTCATGGGCTCTAGATGTTACCTAGTAACCTTCAAGAAGGTTGACCCGCTTTTCACAATAGACCTAAGCAATCCTGCTGAGCCAAAGGTTCTCGGTAAGCTTAAGATACCTGGGTACTCTGACTATCTTCACCCGTATGATGAGAATCATTTTATAGGAATAGGTAAAGAGACGGTTGAGGCTGAGGAGGGGGATTTCGCGTGGTATCAGGGTTTGAAAATATCCTTGTTCGATGTTTCAGATGTTTCCAGCCCAATGGAGGTTGGCAAGATAATCATAGGTGACAGGGGGACGGATTCACCTGTCTTAAGGGATCACCATGCTTTCCTCTTCGACAGAAGGAGGAGCCTGCTGGTTATACCGATACTTGAAGCCAAGATATTCCGCGAAAAATACTCCGGCGGTATTCCGCCTAACACTTATGGGGAATATGTGTTTCAGGGAGCATACGTCTTCAACATTTCTCCTGATGAGGGAATCAGTCTCCGAGGCAGGATAACGCATCTTGAAAACTCTGAGGATCTGGAGAAAAGCGGCTACTACTTCACTTCCGAGTATGAAGTGGTGAGGAGCCTCTACATAGGCGATGTGCTGTATACTGTTTCAAATGGGAAGATTAAGGCAAATAGCATTACAGACCTCTCGGAAATAGCGGAAATCAAACTGAGTTAACCCCATATTTTTTATAATATATTGCTCATGCGTTTCGACTAAATTAAGTTTTTATGAAAAATGGACCGGAGGGGACTCGAACCCCTGACCCCCCGAGTGCAAGTCGGGTATTCTACCACTGAACTACCGGCCCCGAAACTAGCTTTCCCCATACGATATATAATGTTTTCTACTTGTCCCCTATGTTTTACTAGTTTAGGGTTGAAAAGTTTAAAACGGAAGCCTCGTTTAAAACGAGGGTCTGAACTCGGCTTTAAACGGCCGCTGTAGCGTAACCAGGCAGCGCGGTGGCCTGTGGAGCCACTTGTCCGAGTTCGAATCTCGGCAGCGGCCCTCCCTTAAGCTGGCTAAATAAAAAAATTAGCGTGGAGGAGGCGGTGGAGGCGGAAACGTTTGTTGAGCAGACGGTTTTTTCCTAAAGATTAAGACAACAATTACTGCGACTACTATTATTACTCCGATTGCCGCGTAGATCCAGATGGGCATAACCTGTAGGCTAAGCGTATATTTTTGGGTGGCTGTGTTGTTAACATTGTCTGAAGCTTCGACGCTCCAACTGTGGCTTCCTTCAGCGAGGCTGAGCGTCTTAGTGTAAGAATCCCCGGTTTTATCCATGGCTCCTTGCGATACTCCGTCGACAGTAAGCTTAACCTCCTTCACTCCTGAATCAGCGTCTGTAACCGTAACGGTGAAGGTTACAGTTGTTGCGCCGAAGTATTGAGTGAGGCTTCCTGTTGGTGATGCGACGCTTATTATTGGGGGCGTCTTGTCTAGGAATACGCCTAATGTTTTCTCAGACTCCTCGTTTCCAGCGTTGTCGATGCTGAAATACCCTATTGTATGTGATCCTTCAGACAGGTAGGATAATGAGAATTCTGCGGTGTACGTGTTCCAAGTGCCTGAGTCTATTCTATACTTGGTCTCCCTTACTCCGCTGGTGTCGTCCGCAGCGGAAAATGTGAATACTGTCGCGTCGGAAACGAAGAGAAAAGTGTCAACCGCATACTTTGGTGAGCCGGTATTAACCGTGGTCGTTGGGGCAACAGTGTCTCTAACAGTAATGAAATCAATATAGGCTTGGGAAGATGAAAAGCCGGAAACAGCTGCAACCAATACTCCATCCTTAGTGTAGTGCTTCACGTCACCGAAACCTGCAACCCAAACCGAGCTGTCAGACTGGTTAACTTTAACAGTCCATCTAGGTTGTGTTTCAACCTGCTTTAGCAGATTACCATCCTTATCGTATTTATATAGGCCGCGGCTTGTTGTCAGCCAAAAGCTGTCGTCATTCCTATCCACGCTTACATGAGACGGTCTAGTATCAAGGTCAATTACTTTAACGATATCCCCGTTGATAGTTATCTTTAGCAATCTATCTTTGCTTCCACTTATTTCAGGATGCTTCCCCTCGCAGACCCATATTGAACCATCGGAAGTAAAATCCACGGAAAGTGCTGCCCAAGCTATAGGATCCATCGAGAACCTTTTATCGAGATTCCGGTTCAATCTAGTAATGTTGGCCCCAACTATCCAGATGGAATCATGAGCGTCATCAACAACAATGTTGAAGCCGCCGTAACTTACTTCCTTAACGATATTGCCGTTCTCATCCATCTTTACGATTGTTCTTCCCAAAATAGCGGTGTCTGTCAAAATATACGTGTCTCCGTTTTCCGAAACATAGATAGAATTTATTCTGAGCGATACTATCGTGGAAGCCTCATTTCTTGTGAAATCGTATTTTATTAATTGTCCTAATAATTGGTCTACGATTAGACACGTATGCCCACTGTCTGCAGCTGCCAATAGTCTAGGAGGCCCTATATATGTATCTATGCCAAATCTCGCTACTTCCCTTATCTTACTATGATCTGCTGGATTTATTATTGTGAGCCTATCCTCAAATGGAGGATTTCTAAAATCCGGATCATTGTTTTCCAAGACGTAGACCAGTGGTGGCACAGGCATAGAGCCGCTTACATTCTTTACGGACACCTTGGGAAAAATGGAAAACACTAGTATAAGAATAAGAATAAGAATGCAACCATCAAATATTTGGCAATCACGCTTCTGGGGTGAAGGATTGTTTCTGACAAACAATCCGTATAAATATGTAGCTAGTATTATTTATATTTAACTGCAGCCCTCACGACGATTGCCGGTAACGAGAAAACACTAATATTGTAATTAGAAACATGCTAGGATCGACGGAGATCCTTTTAATTCCCCCTTTTATCTCAACCACTATTTAAGCCTCGGAATTGTTGCCCATTATTTTGAATCTCAACTAGTTTTTTAGCGAAAAACGTTTTTAAGCCTCTTAAGAAACGGGGTTAATAGGCCTCGGTAACTCAGCCTGGTAGAGTGGCAGCCTTGTAAGCTGTCAGTCGAGGGTTCAAATCCCTCCCGAGGCTTTTTCAAGTTTCAGAAGAACATACTAGTAATAATAGTTCTAAAAAATCTAATTTGGAATTATTTCGATATTAAAGCCCCAGGCGAGATTTGAACTCGCGACCTCCTCCTCTCTAGTTTCAGCATTACCAAGGAGGCGCTCTAACCAGCTGAGCTACTGGGGCCTGTAAGATTTTGCTCATCAGATGATTTTAAGCTTTTCCAGACGGTTTCTGAACATGTTTTTCATAGAGCCGTGTTTCTGAGCTTGGTATGTTTGACTTGTTGAGATCCTATTTTGGTTTTTTCAACTTCTCAGGATTGTTATTTGACGCTGATAAAACTGTGTTCTTCGGGAGGAGACCTCGTCCCCTGTTTTTCTGAATAAACTAATAAAGGAAGCTGTATTGAAACCCATATAAAAAGCCATATAAGTCAGTTGTTGCACTAAAAAATGATGCAGAAGATGCTTGTTCAGGACGCTAAAGAGGAGGAGCCTCTTGAGTCAGAGAAGCTTGTCTCC
>JAWCNV010000011.1:6764-17545 GCA_038848185.1 Thermoproteota archaeon
CCGAGGTCCTTGAAATAATGGGCATGGTGAAAAAGGTGGAGAAGAAGATTCATGATACTAAATCCAGTCAAAACAGCAATTTTTCTGAGGACAGTATTGGGAAAATGGAGTCTCTTCTCCAAACCTTGGGACTTGAAATGACTAAGAGACTTATACTGCTTGCGAATAAGTACGGTATACGGTTTAAGCCTTCGGTAGCCCCCGTGCTGTTGAACGGCGGAAACAAGGAGAAGACTAGGGAACCTAGTTTCGTCATCGACGATTTCTCCAGCCTTGAGGAGGAGTTGAACAGAGCTTACCGTGTTGCTAGGGAGACTCTGAATAATCTAAGCCGGCTGGTTTGAAAGGATGAGCGAGACTCTTGCCAGCATGAGAAGGCTCGCTTCTGAGAAAGCCCTCCCTCACGTTGAATCCGGGATGATAGTCGGACTGGGTTCAGGAAGCACGGTTGCAGATTCTTTTCTACCCTTGCTGGTTGAAAGAGTCAGGAGTGGGGCTATCAGAGACGTCTTCTTCGTCCCCTCCTCCCACCAGATAGAGTATAGAGCCTTGGAGATGGGGTTGAAACTTGTCAGCTTCAATCAGGTGGATTACGTGGATGTTACCGTGGATGGTGCAGACCTTGTGGAAAGAGAATCCTTAACCGCGGTAAAAGGAGGTGGTGGAGCCTTATTGTTGGAGAAGGTTCTAAGCTCAATCTCGAGGAAAGTAGTGTTAATTGTAGATGAGAAGAAGCTTGTTGAAAAGATTCCGCCGGGCTACCCCATACCCGTTGAGGTTCTCAAACATATAGTTCTCCTCATTAAGAAAAGGGTTGAGAAGGCTCTTGGAGTAAGTGTTAAAATCAGAATGGGAACTGGTAAAGTTGGCCCAGTGATAACTGATGCTGGGAACGCTATTCTTGATGTCCCCCTACCGGAAGACTATAGTCCTGAACAGCTACATGTTTTTTTAAAAAGTATACCGGGGGTTTTGGACAGCGGTATCTTTAAAGACCTTGTGAACATTGCTTACGTAGGTATGAGTACTGGGGTATTAGAGTTGAAAAGGGGAAAATGCTAGAGATGGAACCTGCGAGCGTTGAAAGGGTGAGGCTCCTGCTCAGGGAATCTTTGACAGACATAGGGCTCGTATCCTATGATCTTGAGAAGATTGTTCGAAACCTGAAAAGGAAGGATAGCGAGTACCTTGAGAAGATAAGTCTCCTCATGGAGAAGAACGAGCATGAGAGGGCGAGAGCATATGCTCAGGAGATAGCTATGCTTAGGAGGGTTGCGAAAGTAATCTACCAGTCAAGCCTGCTTGTTTTAACTATCAGGCTCAGGCTTGAAACATTAGTGGAGTCTGAGGAGCTCTACGGGATGGTGCCCCAATTAACCAGGTTACTGTCCGCAGTAAGCGAGCTGAGTCCGATGCCGAATCTGGAGAAGGAGTTTACAGGAATTAAGACGAAGCTTGAGGAAGCTTCCTCCATAATAACTAAGACAACCGATGTTAAAGTAGAAGCTATGGACAACGAGGTTGAGAAGGTGATTAAGGACGCTGAGAAGCTTGCTTTAATGAAGCTGGAGAACACTTTCCCCAAGGTGCCTCAAACCATTACTCTGAGGGAGGATGTGAAGCAAAGGGTTTTCGAATACCTTAAGGCGAATTCAAGCTCCTTTAGCATCGAGAAGTGTGCGAAAGACCTTTCAATGGATAAGGAGGAGGTCGAAAAACTTTTGGACGAGCTTGTCAAGGAGAGGAAAGTGGTAATAAAACGCGAGGAGGAGCCTGTTTAAGTAGAAGCCTTCTCCTTCCTCCACTCCTCCATCTTAACAATGCTTTCCTTACCTATGCTGCTACTCCTGTTCCTTATTGCTTTAGTCAGGTCATCCATGGTTACAGGCCGCGGATTACCCTTCATAGGGTCACCCTGCCCAAAGAATTCTTCAATGGTTATTTTGAAAGCATCCTTACAAATGTTCTCAATATCATGCGCAGAATAGCCTTCGGTTAAACGGGCAAGCTCATCGTAGTATATGGGTGGTTTAAGGCTAAGCTTAGAAGTGAAGTACATAAAAAGTCTTTTTCTCGCCCTCTGGTCTGGAGGAGGAACATATAGCCGCTCCTCAAACCTTCTTAGAAAAGCGTCTGGAAGCAGCCACGGGTTATTCGTTGCAGCAATCACATACACGTGTCCAACCTTACCCTTGCTCATTAAACCATCCATCTCCTGTTGCAGCTGTAGCCTAGCCCTCGCCTCACCCCCTGTCTCATAGATATGTGTTCCGACGATGCTTTCAACCTCATCTATGAACATTATCGCCGGCTCGCTTGAATTACTGTTCTTCCTCGCGTGTTCGAAAAGCTTAGATATGTTCTTCTCAGACTCGCCAAGCCATTTAGAGAGTATTGAAGAAGCTTTAACCAGATAGAATGTTGCCCTAATGCTATTGGCCAAGGCGGCGGCCAGAAGCGTTTTACCGCATCCCGGTGGACCATAGAAAAGTATTCCCGTGGACCAGGGAAGCTTGTAAACATCTGGCCGGATCGTTGGGAAGATTACGTTGACATAAAGCTTCTTCTTAGCCTCATCCAAATCTATGATATCGTCCCATTTTACGGAGGGCTTCTCTATTAGGACAACATCCTGAAGCCACTTGTCTTCATCCTCCTTCTTCTCGGTTTTATCCACGTAAACAACCTCCTCCTTCCTCTTCGCCAACCCATCCAGCTTCTCAACCCTCTTCTGATACTCCCTTATCCTATCCAAGTAAACCCTCTTAATATTCTCATTATCGGCTAGAGTATAGAGCTGCATAAGTATTTCAATAGTTTCCCTGTAGAGCCTTGAAGCAGACTTATAGTCACCCTGACTGTCTAAACTGACAGCGTCGTGTGCTTTTCTTATCGCAGTCCTTTCAAGCTCACTCCGCCAGCTTAAGCTGGACACGTCTCTTCCAGATTGACTATGGTAAAGGATTCCTATTAAGTTTTATCCGCCTCAGGTTTACATGCATACAGCTGAAGCCGGGGGGCTTCTCCTACCCATAGTATTCCTCGGTTTCCAGCTGGCTTTCCAGTATAAGACCCTATGTGCACTATATCTCGTAACCTGTTTTCTTACAATAAACCTTTCTACATAAAATATTTAAGCTAGGGCAGAGAGCATCATTGTCCAAAATGAGCCCATTATTTGGGAAGAAGCCGCAGCCGCCTCCGCAGCCTACGGATCAACACACATTTCAAGACGCTTTAAAGGAAGCGGTTGGAATGTTGAAGATTCAGGAGCAGAATCTGGATCGAATCTACAATAGGATTAAGACGAGAGATGAACAGCTTTTTAAAGAGGTTGAGAAAGCCCTGGTTGAACGAGATAATTCTCGTGCCCTAGTCTATGCGAACGAGGTTGCACAGGTCAGGAAGATGGGTAAAATAATTCTCAGCAACAGGCTTGCTCTTGAAAGAGTAATACTTAGGCTTGAAGATACTATAGATTTTAAGGAGACGCTTAAGGTTCTGGGTCCGATCGTAAATGTGGTTAACAAGGTCGGGGGCGAAATAAGGAATGTTGCACCCCAGGTGGCTGATAGCCTAAGGCAGATAGAGGACATGATGAACAGAGTGCTGATACAGGCTGGAGAAGTCTCTGGGTATGAGCCCTATGTTTCAACAGGCAGCGAGGCAGACCAGATTCTGAAGGAGGCTTCCGTCCTAGCTTCACAGAAAATGAAGACCAGTTTCCCGGAGATACCTGAATCCGTTAGGCAGCAGATGGAGGAAGCGGGGGCTCAATAAAACTTACGTTTAACCAAACTATAGTAAGGGTTGCTGGAAGGCCTCCCCCTAGAGGTATTAAATCTAAATATTTAAGTCTTTAGTTGTGGAGACGGTTCTCCTGTTTTTGCAGCAAGTTTCATGCTTCTTGCGGATGCTTTCAAATCCTCTAAAAGGCTTGCTACATCCCCATGATTTTTCTCAACGAGTTTTACGAAGGCGCTGCCGACGATCGCACCGTCTGCTCCACAGGATATTACTGATTTAACGTGCTCAGGCCTAGATATTCCAAATCCCACCGTCAGAGGAATCCGGTTTAAAGTGTACGGATGTAGCCTTCTTATTGTTTGAACAGTAAGCTGGGCGACCTGCTCCCTCATACCAGTTACGCCGAAAACCGAGACCAAATATAGGAAGCCTGAAGCCATGTTTAGAATTTTCTCAAGCCTCTTCAAAGATGTTGACGGTGTTGCTAGAAAAATAGTGTCGACACCATGCTTCTCAGCAGCCTCCTTATACTCAGCAGCTTCCTCCACAGGAAGATCTGCTACAATAATGCCGTCAACACCATTCCTGCTGGATTCATCTAAGAATTTCCCGACACCCATTCTGAAAACTATGTTGTAGTATGTCAACAGGACAATCGGCGTGTTAATAATCCTCTTAGCCTCCTTAACAATGTTGAGGACCATTTTAGGAGTTGCGCCAGCGTTTAGAGCACGCATGTCAGAAGCCTGTATGACAGGCCCGTCAGCTATAGGGTCGGAGAAAGGTATCCCGATCTCCACTATGTCCGCACCTCCTTCAACCAGTGCCTCCACGATCATCGGAGTGTATTTTGGTGAAGGGTCGCCTCCAGTGACATAAGCTATCAGCGCCCCCTCGTTAAGCCTCCTCAACCTCCGGAATGTTTCAGCTATGCTCATATACTTACCCCCAGCCTGCTTGCAACAACCTCAACATCCTTATCTCCTCTTCCTGAGAGATTCACAATCATGATCTCGCTCCTACTCATCTTCTTTGCAAGTTTCCCAGCGTATGCGAGCGCGTGACATGGTTCCAGTGCAGGCATTATACCCTCTGCCCTAGATAGTTCAACGAAAGCCTCTAGCGCCTCCTCATCGGTGACAGCGTCATACTTAACGCGTCCAATGCTTTTAAGAAAACTGTGTTCAGGCCCCACTCCAGGATAGTCAAGCCCAGCGGAGACGCTGTGAGTAGTCGATATCTGGCCATGCTCGTCTTGGAGAACGTAGGACAGCATGCCGTGGAACACTCCCTCAGAGCCCGCGCAAAGGCTTGCAGCATGCTTACCTGTTTCAACACCCTCGCCCGCTGCTTCAACCCCGTAAAGCTTAACCTCCTTGTCCCTGATGAACGGGTAGAATGCCCCGATAGCGTTGCTCCCCCCTCCGACACAGGCGACTACAGCGTCGGGAAGCCTGTTCTCAGCCTTAAGAATCTGCGTCCTCATCTCCAGCCCGATCACGCTTTGAAAATCTCTGACTATAGTTGGGTATGGATGTGGGCCTACGACTGACCCTATCAAGTAATATGTTGTCTGAACGTTAGTAACCCAGTCTCTTAAGGCCTCGTTTATAGCATCCTTCAATGTTTTGGAGCCTGATTCAACTGGATGGACCTCAGCCCCGAGAAGCTTCATTCTGAAAACGTTAAGCCTCTGCCTCTCCATGTCTTCAACACCCATGTAGACCTCAGCCTTCAAGCCTAGTGCTGCACATGCCATTGCAGTGGCAACGCCATGCTGGCCTGCACCAGTCTCAGCGATAATTCTTTTCTTTCCCATCCTCTTTGCGAGGAGAGCTTGCCCGACAGTATTGTTTATCTTATGGGCTCCGCCGTGTGCGAGATCCTCCCTCTTAAGATATATTTTTGGTCCACCAAGCTTCTCAGTCAGGTTTGCAGCATAGTAGAGGGGTGTCGGCCTGCCTGCGAATTTTTCAAGATATTGGTTTAACTCTCTCTTAAACTCCGGATCATCCTTAAGCCTCAGGTAAGCCTCCTCCAGTTCTTCAAGAGCGGGCATGAGTGTCTCAGGGACAAACATTCCGCCGTAGCGTCCGAATTTACCCTTCTCAGGATAAGATGGTAAACAGCTCATTCTCCCACCTTCTTTGCCTCGCTGACGAATTTGAAAACCTTTTCTCGGTCTTTAACACCTGGATGAGATTCAACACCTGTTGAAACATCCACTCCATACGGCTTAACTGTTGAAACAGCCATCTCAACATTGTCAGGCGTTAAACCCCCAGCTAGGATCAGGGGCCTAGGTTGAATCGCATCCCTTATAATTCTGCTAACCCTCCAGTCGTGAGCCTCGCCGGAGCCTCCTAAACCGCCGTCTCTTAAACTGTCCAGCAAAACTATTTCGAAAAGCTTGGAGTAGTCGACTGCAAGCTTCAACGCGCTGGGAAGCCTAGCGTTAACCACTCCTATCACGCTTCCTTTCAAAAAGCCTTCCTTAGCCAGGTTTACTAGGAGGCTTGGCTCACCATGAAGCTGAAGATAGTCTGCACCTAAGTCAAAAACCCTCATTAAGCCTTCTAAATCCCTGAGGACGGTGACGGCTACGCTGCTGACACCGCTTGGAACTGTCGAGATCAAGTGCGCAGCATCCCGATGTTTAAGGCTTCTCGGGGAGGATGGGACATCAACTATGAACCCAACGATATCGGCTCCAGCACTTACAGCATCCTCAAGATCCTCCCTCCTCGTTATCCCACATATCTTAACCTTAACCATTCTAATCAAGCCTCCACAAGCTGCCTAACCTTCTCCTCAACATTATCCGCAAGCATTACTGCAGTACCCACCAAGAACGCTTTCGCACCAGCCTTTTTGAGGAGACGTATGTGTACTGGAGACTCTATTCCGCTCTCGCTTACCACCACCTTACCATGATTATCATGCTTGCTGAGTATTCTACTAGTAGTGTTAATGTCAACACTCAGGGTTGAGAGACTCCTATTGTTTATGCCAATCAGATCTGCCTCCGAGCCTACTGCCCTAAGGAATTCATCCTCCGTATGTGTTTCAAGCAGCACCTCCAACCCGTGGAAATGGATAAGTCTAATCATCTCTCCCAGCTCAATCTCCGAATAACCTCTGTCGAACAAGGCTTGGATAAGCAGGACAGCATCCGCCCCGATTCTTGAAGCAGCCTCCACCTGAACCTGGCTTATTATGAAATCCTTCATCAGAAGTGGAAGATCCACACTCCTTCTAATCACGCTAAAAACCTCTAAGGAGCCTTGGAAATAAGTCGGCTCAGTCAGTATTGAAATCCCTGCTGCCCCAGCTTTTTTCATCGACAAGACTATTTCCTCAACGCTTCCAATCCTCTTGAAAACCCCCTTCGAGGGGGAAGCTGTTTTAAGCTCTGTTACAACAGGGGTTTTAACACAGGAGAGTATAGCATTCTTTAAACTAAAATGCTCATGTTCAACAGGCTCAACATCGTAGTAGCCTGATTCTATCGTATTCCTAACTTCTCCAACAATCCTATCTATGAAGTCAGCCATTCTTCTCAAGCTCCTCCAGAACTGAAAGGCTCCCACCACTATACTTTATGAATGACTTGAGCTTCTCGTAAGCCGACCCGTTTTCAACAGATTCCCTGGCGACTTCAACCGCTTCACGCAGACTACTGGCCTTACCTCCAACCATGATTGCTGCAGCCGCGTTCGCTAGAACCATGTCGTGTTTCGGAGTGAGAGTATGATCATTGTTCACTCTGTTGCTTAATATTTTGAAGGCTATCCTAACGCTCTCCTCCCTTGAAGAAACCTCAATGAGCCTTCTACTAGCCTTTTTCAGGCCTAAGTCCTTAGGCTCAATGTACTGCGAAGAAACCTTACCGTCTGCCACCAGCATCATCCTTGTCCTCCCTACTATAGATATTTCATCCAAGCCATCTAAGCCATGCACAACCATCGCGCTCTCCACCCCCAAGTTTCTAAGAGTGCTTGCAAGAGGCTTCAAAAGGCTATCATTGTAAACTCCTAGTAGCTGAGCGTTAGCACCAGCAGGATTAGTCAATGGTCCAAGGATGTTGAACACGGTTCTTATCCCAATCTCCCTTCTCGGTCCGACTGCATGCTTCATAGCAGGGTGGAAAACAGGTGCGAACATGAATCCTATTCCAATGTCCTCTATAGATTTCTCCACCATCTCCGGGGTCATGCTGAGGTTGAAGCCTAATGCTTCAAGAAGGTCTGCACTGCCACACTTACTCGTGACTGAACGGTTACCGTGTTTGGCGACAGGTACTCCAGCCCCAGCCGCTACGAAAGCAGCTATCGTGCTCACGTTGAAAGTCTTTACATCATCTCCGCCTGTTCCACAAGTGTCGACAAGCCTGCCGTTAACCCTCGGCCTTATCCGGTGGCAGAATCTTCGCATCACGGATGCGAATGCAGTGATTTCCTCGACAGTCTCACCCTTCATTCTTAAGGCTGTTAGGAAGGAGGCTATCTGCGCCTCACTCGCCTTCCCCGTCATTACTTCAGACATGGCTTCCTCAGCCTCAGCCACCGTCAGACTCTTACCCTCAACAAGCTTCCCTATGCATTCTCTTATCAAGCTCAGACACCCCTATCCAGAAAGTTCTTCAGAATCCTCTTCCCCTCCCGGGTTAGAATAGACTCTGGGTGGAACTGTATTCCTTCAACAGGATACTCAACATGTCTTAGACCCATGACCTCGCAGTCCTCTAAGGAGTATGCAGATATCTTCAGGCACTGGGGGATGTGGAAAGCGCTTACGACCAAGGAATGGTAGCGTGTTGCTTCAAACGGGTTTGAAACACCTTTGAAAACGCTTTCCCCATCGTGCTTTATCATGCTGGTCTTCCCGTGCATAAGTCTGCCGGCATGAGAAACTTTTCCTCCGAACGCGTATGCAATACCTTGGTGGCCAAGGCATATTCCTAAAACAGGAATACTTGTGCCGAGGCTACGTATTATTGAGGCACAGTTTCCGAAATACTTCCTGTCCTCAGGTGTGCCTGGACCAGGCGATATTACTATCCTGTCAGGCTTGAGACGCCTCGCCTTACTCAAACTTATCACATCATTCCTGAGCACGATTACTGAGGCCCCGAGCTCACCTAGGTATTGAGCAATATTGTAGACAAAGGAATCGTAATTATCTATTAAAAGAACCCTCATTCTCCTCCACCCGCCTGACTTAAAGCCTTCATTAACGCTCCAGCCTTATACTCTGTTTCAAACCATTCCCGCTCCGGATTAGAGTCAGCCACTATCCCAGCGCCCACCTGAATATGCCCCCTGTTCCTGTTAACGAGAAGTGTTCTAATCGTTATTGCAAAGTCCGCATTACCATTATACGAGAAGTAGCCTACTGCACCCGCGTAGGGCCCTCTCCTCGTAGGCTCAAGCTCCTCTATTATCTCCATCGCCCTAACCTTCGGGGCGCCTGACACGGTTCCAGCAGGCAGCATCGCCCTTAAAGCATCAAAGCAATCCTTCCCCGGTGAAAGAAGCCCAGTAACCTTAGACACGATGTGTTGAACATGACTATACTCATGGACAACCATGAACTCAGGTACTTTTACAGATCCATACTCAGAGACTCTTCCAACATCGTTCCTAGCAAGGTCCACGAGCATCACATGCTCCGCCCGCTCCTTAGGGTCTGAGAGAAGCTCCCTTGCCAATGCACTATTCCTCTCCCGATTCCCAGTTTTCTGGCGGGTGCCAGCTATAGGATATGTTTCAACAACCCTGTTCTCAACTCTAACAAGCATCTCCGGGCTTGAGCCGATTACCCATCTTTCACCATGCTTCAGAAAATACATGTATGGGGAGGGGTTGATGCTTCTCAACGATCTGTAGAAACGAAGCAGGCTTCCCCGAATATTGAAGCTGTAACGCTTAGAGAGGACGACTTGAAAAATATCACCGTTGAAAACATAATTCTTAGCCTTGTTCACGAGGCCCTCGAAATCTTCTTTACAAATATTTGACTTAGGCTTGCTGAACTCAAGCTCACCAATGCTTTTACTGCATCTAAGTTTTCCCTCCAGCTCACTAACCCTGTTTTCACCAGTGTGAAAATAGTATGCTCTTCTCTTAGCATGTTCAAAAACAATCCCGTCTCCATAAATCCCCATCTCCAGATCCGGGAAGCAAAGGTCATCCAGAGTAGTGGATGGAAGATTCTCCCAGTACCTAACAGCGTCGTAAGAAATATAGCCGACTGCCCCACCGGCGAACCTGAAGGCCCCGTGGAAAAACCTATTAGCGTAAATCTCCTCCCTAATGATCTCCAGCGGGTCGCCTGCATCCATAACAACCCTGTCTTCACCTAGAACCTCTGCCTTGCCATCCTTAACCTTGATAATCTTACTCGGGTTGAAGCCTATGAAAGAGAATTCAGCAAGCTTCCTTGGGCCTTCAACAGACTCTAAAAGGTAAACGTATTCATAATCGTCAACTAGTCTAGAGAAAACCTTGATCGGGCTCTCATATCGAATCTCTTTTACTTCAAGCTTCAGGCTTTTCTGGAGCAACCTATTCGCCAGACGCTTTTGGACAACATCATTACTTTCCCTCGCCACAGGGCGGGGGGTCGGAAAAGCAATATATAAAAAGTTCTGTTCAAATGTATACATGTATACATTTGTGCATTCGAACATTTAACCACTCTTATTCGGTCTAAAGAAAAAACTTTCTCCTCAATAACCGTTGCAAGCAGGAGAATTAGCCTTTTAAGGCAGCATTTCCTCTAACCTATATTTCAAAACTTTGAATCATCCACTCCTCTTGCTAAAGCCTGCTGGCGAAGGAAACTGATAAATAGGTATCCTTGGGAGGAAAGAAGATTATTCGGATGAGCAGGAAAACAGTAATCTCAAAGGAGGAAATACTGCATTACGCTAAGCTTTGCAGAATATCTGTAAGTGATACTGAGGTTGAAAAACTTGAGAAAGATGTTAACGAGATACTGGAGTACTTCGACACCATAAGAAGCCTCCAGTT
>JAWCNV010000011.1:17642-66388 GCA_038848185.1 Thermoproteota archaeon
GCATGCGGAGCTGTGGAGCTTGCCTTGGGAAGCGACACCGGCGGATCCATAAGGAACCCGGCTGCATTCAACTCAGTAGTCGGGTTGAAGCCTACATACGGCAGGGTTTCACGCTACGGTTTAATAGCGTACGGGAGCAGTCTTGACCAAATAGGGCCGATGGCCAGGAGCACTCTATCCGCAGCCCTGTTGCTTCAAGTAATAGCCGGAAAGGATTTGCGGGATTCAACTACATCAAGCCAACCTGTACCGAACTATGTTGAGGAGGCTTTAAAGAAGGCTGATGGGCTTAAGATCGGTGTGATAAAAGAAGGCTTTGAAAACATCGATGAAAAAATTTCAAGTAAAGTCTACGACGCTGTAGGAGTTCTTGAGAAAACCGGGTGCCTGATTAAAGAGGTCTCAATGCCATTCATGAAATATGCTTTACCAGCCTACTATATAATAGCGATGGCTGAGTGCTCAAGCAACCTGGCTAGGTTCGACGGTATACGTTACGGTGGTAAGCGTGCGGAAGGCAGATGGGAGGATCAGCTTGTTAAGATTAGGACTGAGTGCTTCGGGGACGAGGTTAAGAGAAGGATTTTCCTAGGAACCTTCGTTCTCTCCGCAGGCTATAAGGAGGATTTCTATATAAAGGCCTGCAGAGTTAGGAGAAAGATACATGATGATTTCAAAATCTTGCTTAAGGATTTCGATGTTTTAGCGACGCCAACAATGCCCGTCTTACCTTGGAGGATAGGTGGGCTACTGTCCCCGCTGGAGATGTATATGATGGATGTTGAGACTGTTGCCGTTAACCTTGCGGGACTACCGGCGATAAGTCTTCCAGCAGGCTTCGCAGACTCTCTGCCAGTTGGCATGCAGCTTATAGGAGACCGTTTCGACGAGGCAACCCTGCTCAGAATAGCCTACGCCTACGAGAGTGAGGAAAGGTTTACTGAATGGTTTAAAGAAGCCTGTTGAGTTCAGAAAGCTTAAAAACCCATTTTAAACCCCTCGTTGAGAAATGCTTCAGAAAACCCCGATGCTGCTAATACCCGGCCCAATAACCCTGCCGGAGAGAGTTTTGAAAGCAATGGCTAAGCCGATAGTAAACCATAGGGGAGAGGAGTTCCATAATTTATACGACAAGGTTGAAGAAGGCTTGAAGCATGTTTTCCAGACCGAGAACAATGTCTACGTTTTAAGCGGCTCAGGCACTGCAGGAATCGACATGGTTTTCCAGAACTTCGTCTACGAGGGGGAGAAGGTGCTCATACCAGACTTCGGGGACTTCACTGAGAGAGCTGTTGAAAACGCTTTGAAGATTGGTGCTAAGCCGGTTACTGTTAAAGCAGAATGGGGGAGCCTCCCGAACATAAGAGACATAGTAAGCGTTATCGAGAAAGAGGATGTGAAGAGTATTTTCATACTTCATAACGAGACCTCTACTGGAGTAACCTTCAGAATGATGGAGGAAATCCGTAACGCTGTTAGAGGAAGGGACATACTGGTTTTCGCAGACACGGTTTCAAGCCTCGGCGTGGAACCATTCTACACAGATAAGTGGGGTGTCGATGTCTGCGCAACCTGCAGCCAGAAGGGGCTTGGAGGACCACCAGGATTATCATTCGTATCGGTCAGCGAGAGGGCTCTTGAAAAAGGGCTGAAAAACCCTAGGAGGAGAAGCTTCTACCTTGACGTTGAGAAAATACACAGGTTTCACCTGAAGAAGGAGACCCCGTTCACCCCAGCCATCCCCCTGGTCTACGGGATTGATGAAGCACTTGAAATCCTTAGGGAGGAGGGTTACGGGGAGAGGATGAGAAGACATAGGGAGAACGCTGAAATAATATACGAGTTTCTAGAGTCTGAGGGGCTTGAGATCTTTCCACGGGGGAAAGAATACCGGTCCATATCCATAATAGTTTTCAAAAACAAGGGGTTTGACGCTCCGAAAATAATCAGAAAACTGTATGAAGAATACGGAATACTTATTGCAAGAGGAATGGGTAGGCTCAGAGACGAAACCACTAGGATAGGAAACGTCGGATACGAGGGAAGAAGGGAAATAGAGTACTTCCTCAAATTGTTTAAAACAGTTTTAAAAAGTACCTGTTAAAACAGTTTTATAAAGAACACTTATTCGATCAACATCTGAAAAACTTAGGAAAACGCTTTAGGACTATTCTACTTCCTTGACAGCAACTTCAGCCCTAGTCTCAATTCTCTCAATCTTACCATCGCGTATCCAGAGGATCCTGTCCGAGACATCGATCATTTTTAGGTCGTGTGTTGCAGTAATTATTGTGACTTTTTTCTCTGCATTGAGTGCTTTCAGCAGGTTGATTATTTCCAGTCCTGTGTGGAGATCAAGGTTTCCTGTAGGCTCGTCTGCAAGGACTATGACAGGGTCGTTTACTAGTGCTCTTGCTACGGCTACTCTTTGCTGTTGTCCACCTGAGAGTTCTCCAGGCTTGTGGTCCAGTCTTTCTCCTAAGCCGACTCTGGTCAGCATTTCTCTTGCTCTTCTTGTTCTCTCATCTCTTTCGACGCCTGTGAATATCATTGGTAGTAGAACGTTTTCCATTGCTGTTAGTACGGGTATTAGGTTGAAGGTTTGGAATACGTATCCTATTTTCTTTGCTCTCAGCCATGCGAGCTCATACGCGTCTAGGCTGGCTATGTCAACTTCGTCGATGAAGACTTTTCCGCGGGTGGGTCTGTCTAGGCCTCCGATCATGTTGAAGAATGTTGTTTTTCCGCTTCCTGAGGGACCCATTACTGAAAGATATTCTGATCTTCTGATTCTTACGCTTACTCCATCTAGGGCTTTAACTGTTATAGGCCCCATCACGTAGTATTTCGCCAAGTCCTCGGTTTCAACAGCATACTCATATCTTAGAGCCATTTCTCTTCACCTCTTACGCCTCGTATCTTAATGCCTCCGTCGGGCTAAGCTTGGAGGCGATGTATGCGGGCACTAGGGAGGATATTAATGCGATGAACACGCCTAGGCCTATGTCTATCAACGGGTTTGATAAAAGCACCATCAGATCATTTGGGCTACGGGGAACAAAAAACTCCATCCATAGTCTGATTGCGTTTAAGATTATTTCAGGGTTTGCTCTTGAAAAGTATTGCCATAGTGTTGCCACGCCCCATCCTGCAACAGCACCTATGCTTCCACCGATTAAGCCCAGTAGAAAAGCCTCTATCAGGAATATTTCTATCACGTGCGAACTCATTGCGCCTAGGCATTTCATGGTTCCTATCTCCTTGTATCTCTCTGTCACACTCATAAGCATGGTGTTCACTATTCCTACCGAGCATATTAGTATTGCTATGATTGCCATCCAGATCTGATAGGTCTGTACAACTACGCCCGATTCCTCTTGGTACAGGATGGACACTATTCTTCCGGTTGTCAGGAGGAAGGAGAGGAATGATATTCCTAGGATGATTGAAGCCATGGTTATAAGTGCCCTGCTGAACCTCGACCGGATGCTTTCCAGGCTGAAGGCGAATGCTTCTGAAAGGGGGAATTTCACACCCTTATCTTTGCTCAACCCGCTCCACCTTGTTTAGGTTTTAACCGTAAATAAAGCTTATTAACCTTTATTGTGGCAGTTTCCAATATGACTACAAGCGAGTTCATAGCTATGCTGGATAATGTTTCACTGGTTTTAGCAGTGGGTGTTTTAATAATTATAATCTACTTTATAGCTAAGAAGACTGTTAAACATTGATTTTCAAGAGGTATGCGTAAATACTGTTTTAAACACGTGTATTTAGCGGGGTCTGAGATGGGAGAGGGGCTTCATGTCTAGGGAGGAGCTTATGCGGAGATATGTTGAGGCAATCCTAGACAGGAGGAGGGACATTACTAGGGAGGAGCTTATGCGGAGAATAGAGGAGAAGAAAAAGGAGGCAAGGGTCAGCGAGGCTTACAGAGAGGTTTGGGCAGTGTTCAGCATAGCTAACGAGCTGGGCATTAGGCTTGAGGAGGTTTCGCTTGAAAAGGAGATTAAGATCAGTAACATTGTCTCAGGACTCGCAAGCATTTCGACACGTGGAAGAATTATTGCAATACTTGAGCCGAAGGAGGTTGAGTCTAACGGCGAGAAGATTCCTATAACTAGGGTTATCCTAGGGGATTCCTCAGGATGGTGCTACCTGTATTTTTGGAGGGAGAAAGCAGGTTTGCTTCAAGAATTGAATATTAGTGTCGGGGATATTATTAGGGTGAGCAGGGCATACAGTAAGGAGGGGAGGCTTGGAACAATCGAGATACATCTTGGTAACATGGGGAGCGTTTCAAAGGTTGAGGAGAGCCCGGATATTCCTCCGAGGGAAGCGTTCTTCAAAACTCTGGGGGAAGTAGGGTATGAGGACAATATTGTTAACGTTAAGGCTGTTGTGATCGGGGTTTCAGAGCTTAAGAGGTTCTCAGACTCCAGGGGTGTGGAGAGGACCGTTAGGAGAGTTGTTTTAGCAGACGGAGATATTAGAATACCCTTGACCCTCTGGCATGAGCACTCCAGCAGAATATCTGAGAAAGATGTTTTTGCCAGCGTTCTAGTGGCGGGGGCCAGGGTTAGGAAGGGGTTAAGCGGAAACCTTGAGCTTGAGCTCGACTCGCTGGGGTGTTTAGAGGTCTTGAGCAAAGCGGGGGAGGCGGAGTACTCAGCCCTCTCTGAAGTAGGCACCGGTAAACCTGTTAACCTTAAGCTTCACATACTTAAGATGTTTAAAGACAATATTTTCCCCGCCGGAGGCAGGAGTAGGAGGGTGATGGATATTATTGTTTCAGACGGAGAAACTTACGGTATTTTAACAGTTTGGGACAGTCTTATAGATAGGCTTAGGCAGATGAATGCCGAGGGCAAGAAAATATCTTTTCTAAACCTGATTCCCAGGGGCGTGGGAAAACAGGTGTTGCTCAGCACAACCTCGTCCACAACAATAGTCGGCGTTGAGGAGAGTACTCTAAACTTAAGGATCCCTGAGAAAGCGTATAGGGTGAGCGAGCTTGAACCAGGCTTAAGGAAGATTCATGTTGAGGGTGTTGTCTCTATGAAGCCTGAGGAGCAGGAGGTTACTTCAGCCTCAGGCGAAAGCATAAAAGTATGCCGACTCAACCTAGTTGACGACACGGGTTTGGTTGAAGTAGTGGCGTGGCGCGATAACGCGAGTAAAATATCCGGGTTAACGTCTGGGAGAGGAGTTAGAATAAAATGGTGCAATGTCAGGGAAAGAGGGGTCGGAAGAATAATTATAGAGGTTACGCCGGATAGTGAAGTGGAGATGATTGAAGCTGAGTAGCAATGCTGTGGTAGTTGTTGGAAGAAAGAAGCCTTGGAACTACGTTACTGCATGTATCACAGTCTTCAACAGTGGAAGTGAAACCCTTACGATAAGAGGAAGAGGCGAAAACATTTCTAGGGCTGTCGACGTGGCGAATCTCCTCCGGAGAAGCATGGCGGGGGCTCAAATCCTTGAAATAAAGATAGTGGAGGATGCTAGCGGCGCGGGTAGTTCTAGAATGGTCCCGGTCATCGAAATAGTTTTCAAAAACCCTCATTCAACTTAGCTAAAGCACGAGGATGAGAAAGCCTGTTAAAAACACGGCGAGTATCATTGAAAGCAGAATCATCTTCTCCGAGTATTCGACAAGCTTCTCAAGCTCATTGAAAAGGCTTCCGGTTACTTTAACCTCTGCCTCACCCACATATGCTTCTGCCTTACATGGTGAGAGACATCTCATAGCGTTGTTTAACGAGTCTCTGCATGCTTCAAGCAGTAGCTCCCTTCCAGTTTTAAACCCGACTGGGAAATACCCTTTCCTAGCCTGTTTCAATCCTGTTAGAAGATGCGTGTCTGTTGTAACGATCTCGAGCGCTGATAGGCCGAGCTGACTCTTAAGACTGTTAACCAAGTAGTCCCGCAAACCCTTAACCATATTGTTGCCGTCGACTATAATTATAGCGTGACTCATGCCGCCTATGTTTAAAACCAAGGTCGAGACCCCTCCTGGACCAATTTCATCATTCAGAAGACTATTAGGCCTGACCCTGTTAAACCCGATTTTCAACGATTCCTGCGGGACCCGTGTTAAACAATCTATCGTCTCCTCAAACAGACTGGCGAATTTACTTTCATCAGGCTCGAATATTCTCCAGCTTGACGAGTCTATAGAGTTGTGCGCATCCGATATTAGGAGCGGGGTTAAACCGTGTTCACTGATAATTTTAGATAACTTGTGCAGCCATTCCGGTGGAAGATCCTCTGAAGAATATCCTGGGCACGATAGGAAAACGATGCAGTATGAACCTATGCGTATCGCAGTAACAGAATATCCTTCAGCCTCTTTCTGCAAGAAGCTTGCGGAGCATTCTCCTAAACGCGTCGCCGAATTCAACGCTCCCAGTATTGCTTCCCCTATTTTCTTAACCTCGTTTTTAGAAGGCAGGTTAAGACTATGATCCGACAGGAAGCGGAGCATTAATATCCTACGACTGTTCTTCTCAAGCTCTTTAACCAAGTAGCTTGGCAGAGGACTACTGCCAACGGTGCCGAACGGCCCGAAGTGCACAGCTACTCCAGCAACCGTTAAAGGAGGCTCATCCTCAGGAGTAAGATTGATCAGAGAGAGCCTCAGCCTGTTTTCTTCACTCATCTCTTCAAGCAGCGTCTCTAGAGAAGCCTCATTCTTGTCGAAATAATAGTCTAAATAAGCCTGGAAGATTCTTAAAGGCGGGGCTCTCCCGCCCTGTTTTAACCTAAGAGCCGCTAGGAAAAAAATACTTGCAGAGAAGGCGGATAAGAGTGCTGAAACTATGTTAACCCAGTTTTCTAGCAGAATCACGCTTAAGATAAGCCAACGCAACGACTGTAGAGTGATGTGGATTAATGATGCGCCGAGCGTAATTGGAATGCTCCTCCTGCAGAAGCCGAGTAGGACAAGGGTTGAGATGAATGATGAGGCTGCGACGCCGAACGCGGTCAAAAAGAGGAGGAGTCTACATGGCTCTAAGCGTAGGAGAAAAGACAGCAGGGATCCGGCGATTAGGAGCACGGCGTAAAGCGTTTCTTGGACGAGTTGAAGAGCTAGAAGCCTCCTAAACGTGAAAACCCTGTCTTCATGGAAGAAGAACAGGTGTATCAGAAACGAGAATAGGGTTGGAGAGAAGACGATGATTAATGCTTGAGGAACTGTTTTTAAAAAAGGGCATGATGTGAAAAACATTATTGAAATCAGGAACTCGACTAGAAGACTTGCAGACAGGATTATGCGTAGAGAAGGAAATGAAAGGAAGACCCTGAAGTGACGGGACGCGTCTTTAGAGGACAACCTCTCATATACCTATTATGCGGATTAGAATACTTACTGCGATGAGAATAACGGATAGTACGACGATTATTATGGGTTTAATTTGAAAACCCTTGCCCTTCTCCCCGAGAGTGCTTAAAAGCCCAGCTGTCCCCGCTGGGAGTCTTGATCTACGCTTATCCTTCTTCTTTGAGCTTTCTTTAGACATCCCGAACCTATTGGGTAACCTGAATTAAGGTAAATAAAACTTTCTCCGGCTACCCTGTTTGAAAGGAGGCTTACGGCTTTTAAACTCGGATAAGGTTTAGTTTAAAACCCAGGTCTCCGATTCATAACTGGTTGAACCAGGGTAAGGAGGCGGTGAGGAGAAAAGTCTTAACGGAGGCGGCTCGTCGAGGAATACTGCTCAACCCTGAGGCACTTTCAATAATTGTTGAAAACTGCGGGGAGAACGATTTTCAAAGCCTTCTTGACAAGCTTGCGAGAGAGGCTAAGGAACCCGGGGGCAGCGTAGTCGTATCCAAGGAGACTGTTACACATGTTTTACGCAGCTTGACGGGGAAGACGGAGATATCTATTGGTGTGCACCCCCAGGTCTCGGCTAAAGAAGTTGAGGCCAAGGTGGATGTTTTGAAGTCTTATGATACTAAGCCTGTTTCAGACGATCTTGAGGCAAGGAAACGTTTTTTCTCCGACAGGTATTCTAAAATCGCTTCAATACTTAGAAGCAGAGCAGATATGGCGCCATACTATCCTTTGAAGAAAGCCTGCAGCCTCCCAGACCGCTCTGAGGGTAAGACAATGGGCATGATCTACGAGAAGCGAGAGAACTATCTTGTGGTTGAAGACCCAGAGTTCACGGCCAAGATAATGCTCCCTAAGGATGGCAATAGAGAGTTAAAGGAGAAGATTAACAGACTTATTCCAGACTCTGTCGTAGGAATATCGTTCCAAGTTTCGAATTCAAGACTATTCTGCAGATCGATTATTTTCCCCGATATTCCGTTGAAAAAGCCCAGGGTGGCTGACGAAGACATATCGGTTCTTCTTACCTCGGACATTCATTTCGGAAGCCAGAAGTTCTCTGAGAAGGCTTTCAGGAAAATGGTAAGGTGGCTGAGAAACGGAGGTGTTAGCGAGAGGGAGAGAGAGCAGGCGTTTAAGATCAAGTATATTGTTATAGCGGGAGACCTTGTAGATGGAGTTGGAATCTATCCTCAGCAGGAGAAGGAGCTTCAAGTGAAAGATGTGAGCAAGCAGTACGACATGCTTTCAGACATTCTTAGCCAGATCCCCGACTACATAAAGATCATAGCGATACCTGGGAACCATGATGCGGCTCCCAGAGCTATTCCGCAACCACCCATATTTAGAGATTACACTAGAAGGATTGAGGCTAGTGGAAGCTTTATGTCGTTAAGCAACCCGTGCATGGTTTCACTGCACGGTGTGAGGTTCCTGATTTACCATGGGACAAGCATGGAGGATATTGCTACCTTCGCTAAAACCGCAAGCTATGATAGGCCTGAGAACGCTATGGAAATAATGCTTCAGCTCAGGCATCTCGCACCAGTTTACGGTTCAAGAACCCCGCTTCTAACCCAAGATCAAGATGAGCTTGTCATAGAAGAAGTTCCAGAAGTGTTTCACACCGGCCACGTGCATGTTTTCAGAAGCAGCTCCTACAGGGAGATCAGGCTGGTTAACAGTGGAACATGGCAGGAGAGAACCAAGTATCAGGAGCAGCTTGGAATAACTCCTACCCCCAACATAGCAGGGATACTGGAGCTTAGAAATCTGAGTTTTTCCGAAATAAGTTTCGCTTAGCCTTCTTTAGGCGTTCATTTTCAACGAGGAAAACCCCGATTCATTATTCTACTCCTAGAAGCTTAAGATAGATAAGTATTGAGACAAGCAGTATTGAAGACAGGACGAGAATATAGTCGCCTCGCTTAAACTTCAAAGGTTTGTAGCTGGTTCTCTTCGGTGAAGCCCCGAACGCCCTGACCTCCATAGCGTCAGCAATCTCATAGGTTCTTCTTATCGTACCTACGAGAAGAGGGATCAATATGGGCATCAGGTTTCTAACCCTTTTTCTGAAGCCTCCTTTCTCAAGCTCTAAGCCGCGTGAACGCTGTGCATCATATATTGATTGAAACTCGTCGTAGATCACAGGGATGAAGCGTATCGCCATTATGAAGGAGAACGTTAACTCTAGGGGGAGCCCTGCAGCACCCATGGCCCGTCCAATATCCTCAGGAGTCGAGGAAAGGAAGAACCATGACATCGAGGAGGAGAGTACTAGAAGCCTCAGTGACAGTATGAAGCCTGTGAACAATGTTCCTCCAAAAAATATTTGCGTGACGAATATTATTGCAAAGAAGAATAGAAGACCTTTAAGCGAGGAAACCCATTCCCTAAGGGTCTTAGCTATTGAAAGCAGTATTAACTGCAAGGTGAGAAGCGTTAGGAGAACACGGATATCTGTGAATACTATTGAAACAGCCATTAGCACGACAGCCAGCAGAAACTTTGGTCTTGGGTCAAGCCTGTGAATCACCGACTCCCTCCGCTTATACTTGAACGCTTTTAGGAACGACATTTCTGGAAAAACCTCGTTAAGACGCTGCTGAGCCTGTCAAAATTCTCCTCCAGCCCGGAGAGGCCGAGCTCCTCTTCAAGCTCCACGAGGAATGGCTTCTTCAAGGATGCTTTTTCAACCAGCTCCCGCTCTGAAAGTAGTTTCCGGAGATCACCGTCCCCTATTATCTCACCCCTGCTTAAAACTATGGCTCTCCCACATATGTTCGCAGCAAAATCCACGTCGTGTGTTATGACTATAATGCTCCTATTCTCTGAGACCAGGCTTCTCAGGATGCTCTGAATATTCAGCCTCTGAGCATAATCCATGCCTATAGTTGGCTCATCTATAATCAGAGCCTCAGGACGCCAGACCATTATTGACGCTATGGCCAGCCTCTTCTTCTCGCCTCCACTAAGCTGAAAAGGGTTTTTACGGCGGTACTCCTCAAGCCCGAAGCTTCCTAAAGCCTCTTGAACAGATTTCTCTATCTCCTCCTCGGGGAAGCCGAAGTTCCTGAGGCCGAACCTAACCTCGTCTTCAACAGTCTCCGCGAAAAACTGGTGTTCAGGATTATGGTTGACGAAGCCTATTTTCCTAGCCATCTTGGCGACAGAGAGGCTTCTAGTGTCTACTCCATCTATCTTAACGCTTCCCTCAACAGGTTTAAGCAGGCCATTCAGGTTTTTAGCAAGCGTGGTTTTACCAGCACCGTTTTCACCGAGTATTGCAATGCTCTCCCCCTCTCTTATCCTCAGGTTAATGTTTTTCAAAACGTAATCGGATGCTTCAGGATACTTGAAGTAAAGGTTCTCTACAACTATCTCAACCATTTTTCACATTCATACCCCTTAACGAAGTGATTAATTCCTTAACCGTGTCCGGCGGATTCTTCAAGCCGCATCTGTCTTTGATCCGAAAATATATTTGGAGTGTTGGCGGAATGTTTATTGGAATACTTTTCTTAAAGCTTTCCTCAAGAACCCTAATAGGATTATCGTCCAGAATTATACTGCCGTCCGAAACCACGACCATCCTAGAAATATGTTTGAGAAGAAGATCAATCCTATGCTCAACAATTATTATTGTTGTCTTCCTACCGGTTTCCTCAATACTCTTCTTAAGCTCAAAAATCCTCTGGATCAAGCTGGCTGATGAAGAAGGGTCGAGCATTGAAGTCGGTTCGTCGAATATTATTAGCGAAGGGCGCATTGCGAGTATTGAGGCAATCGCAGCCTTCTGCTGCTCCCCTCCGGACAGGTTGTTCGGAGAGGAATGCCTTAAATGCTCTATTCCAACGAGTCCAAGCGCCTCGCTAATCCTCCTGTTAATCTCATCCGGGGGGAGAGCAAGGTTCTCAGGGCCGAATGCAACATCATCCTCAACGCTGAACGTGAACAGCTGGTTCTCAGGATTCTGGAAAACCATTCCGCAGCATGTTGCAATCCTGCTTACAGGCGTCTCCTTCACGTTCATGCCGAAAACATATGCTTCACCATCAAGCTCACCCGGGTAGCTGTGAGGTATCAGACCCATCAGGATCCTTGCGAGAGTAGATTTCCCGCATCCGGAGGGGCCTGTTATAAGAAGAGCCTCACCCTCCTCAACTTGGAGATTAATGTTAGACAATACTTTTTTCTCAGAGCCCGCGTACCGGAAGCTTAAGCCTCTTAAATCTACTACAGCCATCCCCTATTTTTGCTCAAAACCCGGGGCCGAGGTTTAAAAAGTCTTCACATGCAGAACCCTTAGCAACGTTTGCAGCCTGGTTATTAATCAGGCTGCAGCAGACTCGCTTCCTGACAGAGCGTTCTTTAAATCGGTTTCAAGCTCAGTAGCTCTCTCCCTGACCTTAGTCTCCTGCCTCTCGATCGCGCTTATCCTGACTTTAACAAGCTCCCTCTGCTCATTAAGCTCGTTTATCAGGTCAGCCTTATTCTTCTTAATTAGAATTCTGCCTGTCACCCTGTATACTGGAGTATTTTCATCGATAGAGGAAAGCTCTTGAAGAGTTGACTCGATCTCTCTTGCCTCAAGCTTAGCCTGTTCCTTCTGAATGTAGAGTGATTCCAAGGTTTGCTGAAGCTGTTGAAGCCTAGACAGTTTCTCCTGCAGTTGTAGAGGAAGCTCTTGAGACATTTTTCCACCCTAACCTTTCAACACATGCTTAAAAATATATGTTTTCCGGTTGAATAAGGCTGTTAAAAGCTGCAAGAGTACTCTAATAGCTGGGCCTCCTGCTCAGCCATGTGCAGCAGGCTAAGGATGCTCCTAATCCTCTCAGCCATCTTAGAAGGCTTACTGCTTTTAAAAAACAAGATTAGGCGCCCATCTTTAACCATTGCCTTAACCCCAGTCTTAGGCTCGGAAACAGACTCCTGGAGACACGCTTTATAGAGTGATTCAGCCAGCAGCCTATCCCCGTATTCCAGAACCAGCTTAACCCTTATCATTTAAGCTGCTTTAAAGCGCTTGCAACAGATCTTGCAGCAGCATCCCCCGTTTTCGTAGATGGCTCGTAAGCTCCCCCTGCAAAGGTGTAGTTGCATTTTCTACAGCTCCAGACTCCTACGCTGAGCCTTTTTAGAATGCCTGTGCCGCAGCGGGGGCAATTATACTTGGCCCTCCTCCTCTTGAGAACCTGCATATGCCTCTCTCTAACGGAGAAACCGTATTTTACGCCGAGTGAGCCAGACTCCTTTTTCCTAGCCATTTCAACCGGTAAGCTGCCCGTAGGCAAGCGTTCTTAACTCTTTTCCCAGTGTCACAGACCGGTCTAGAAGCTCCATAACTGCCCTCGGAGAAACCATCCCTCCTCCATTCTTCTGAATCGCACAGAACCGGTCGTCAGACTTAACCGTCATTGAAACAGTGAAATCAGAAGCGTACTCCTCGTTTAAACACGGGTCTACAACATACTTATCGTCGAAGAAGGCGTATGTCATTGAAACAGGATGATCCTTAAGCTCCAGCCTGAAGCTCTCATCCAGCTTCTTAACAGCCTGCCCCTCAACACTATACTTGGGCACGTTGGTAATGCCCAGTGCGTTCACGCTGGCTATGACTGAGGCATCGATCAGATTACCATCGTAATCTAGAATATAGAGGTCTATATATACTGAGTAAACAGACCTGCCGGGGACTATGCATAGTGAAGGAAGATCTATTGTCTTAGACTCCCTGATGCTTCTATCCACGTATCTCGAGAGCGAGATGGATTCTTCAGACGGTGGGCCAGGTTCGAAGACGGGGGAAGCCAAGGGAACCAATTCCGCGTTCACCACTAGAACCCCCTCGTTAGGAGTATCTGTGAAAGGTATTGCAACACCGATTTTAACAGCCGCTAAAACCTTAGTGTTACCTAGCTCCACAAGAGCCGAGCCCTCAGCCTTCTCAACATACCCCAGATGCACCTTTAGATCCCTGTATTGAAGCGGGGTTCTACCGTCGATCCTCTTGTTCTCCACCAGTAAGCGACGCAGCTCCTGTTGTTCAAGCTTAGAGATGAGAGGCCTCTGGCTAGTCACCGACATTTAAACATCCCTCCTTCCGATTGAAAACCTTTCCCGAAGCGCGTCAACCTGCATCTTATGAATCTTCTGCGTAGCCGTTATTGCGAGGGATAGGGCTTGCTCAACCTCCTCCTTAGACATGATCCCATCCATCTGGAGAAGCGTTATGCCGTCTAAAGTAGGGTTGTACGCTATCGGCATGTCTGCCTCACCATACTTATCCTCAAGATCATTCAAATCCACCACCACCTTCCCTTCAGCCTTGCCTACTGCACACGCTGCCACCAGCCCCCTCAACGGGATCCCGGCGTCTGCAAGCGCTAAGACTGCTGCCGTTAAGCCTGCACAGCGAGTACCTCCGTCAGCCTGCAGAACCTCTATGAAGATATCTATAACGGTCCTGGGAAAGAGCGAGGTCATTACAAGCGGTTCAAGAGCATTCCTAAGAACCATTGAAAGCTCTATTTCCCTCCTGCTTGGAACAGGGCTTTTCCTCTCCGATGTTGAGAACGGAGCCATGTGGTAGCGGCATCTGAGAACACACCTATCCGGCATCGATATATGCTTCGGAAGAGCCTCCTTAGGACCATATACAGCTGCAAGTATCTTGTTCCTACCCTGCTCGACGTAGGCGGAGCCCTGCGCATTAGACAGCACGCCAACCTTAATACTGATTGGCCTAAGCTCGTCTAGAGCCCTGTCGTCAGTCCTCTTCCCATCCTCTCTAAACAGGCTAATCTTCTCTCCCATGCTTCTACGACTTCCTTCCTACTAGCAATGCTTCAACTCTTTCAGTCAACCCGTATATATGTGATTCCCTCTCCACCATTTTAATAACTTCCCTAACCTTCTCTATGACTTTAACATCCTCAGAATGCACTATTACGCGCCCGTTCTGTCCTACTGTAAGCCTGACCCCTGTTTCACGCTCTATAATGGACAGCATTGAACCCTTCTTCCCTATCAGACGCGGCACCTTAGAAGCCGTTATACTTAGCAGAGACCCGTTTGAAACAACTCCCAGCCCCCTACCTCTCAGAGTTATAACAGGGGAGGAGAAGATTGAAGCATCTTTAACAACCCCTATGAGCACTGTCCTACTCTCCAGAATCCTACCTATGTTATCCCTCGATAAACGAATCCTTTTCTCCGGGTATTCCGACAACGGTAGGAAAGCTAGGAAGGGGGAGTTTATATCCACCGTCCAGCCCGCCATCGTAGGCTCTTTAACAATACCAACTACAAGATCCCCTGTCTTAGGCTGGTAGAAAGATTTCAACGCAATCACGTCCAGACGCTTACCATCCGTCCTGACTAATCCAACCGTGGTTGAAAACATCCTTTCAGAGAACTTGAGTATGTTCAAGCCCGGTATGTAGAACTTGCTGTCACCCACATGCTCACCCGGAACAACTATAGGCCTCTGCCTCTGCTGCTGGTCATTACTTCGCGACAAATCCTAAGCCTCCTTTAACAATATTCCTCCTGACTATTGCCTAAAGGCTAGCCTCCAGCCCCTATATCAACTTTTACCTGGTCGCCGTATTTCTTACTGAGGCCCTCTAGGAAATAAGACAGCGTTGCCGAGGGAACCCTAGCCACAATCCTAACATTCTTATCCTTCAGAACCCTTGTCTGATCAACCTCCCCCATGGAGTTAGTGAAACCGTAAACATCGTTAGACAGTGCTTGGGGACAAGTCATTGTTAAAACAACCTCGTTAACCTTAAACTGCAAGACCGGTTTCAAAGCCTTAACCACGTTCTTAACCTGTTCCTCGGGAGGCTTAAAGGGGTCTATTGAAACACCGACTTGGTTGAGAGCCTGATCAACCCTCAGGGAGGGAATAGGGTTTCCTGTGGAAGGCTCTACGAGAAGTTTAGAAAGCATCGCGATTATCTGCTGCCTCTTGTTTTCAATCATCCTACGCCTCTGCTCCCCTGTCAGCTGAAGCTCCCCTTCCAGCAGTATTTTCTCAGCTATAGTGAAAACGTCAGTTGTCCCGAAGAATTTCTTCAACTTCTCTGAGGACGCTCGAAGACCCTTCTTGGAATCAGAATAAACCTCATCCATTAAAAGTATCTTCCTTACGTCCCCCTTCCCCGTCAGCTTAAAACTGAGCGCGGGGTCTGGCGCAACAATTATCTCAAATTTTTCTCCACGTAGGGAGAGCCTGCTTATTGTTGAAGGCCTACTCAATTCTGCTCTACTTCGCCTTATCGTAGTATTTCTTTATTTCCTCAGGGCCTAGGAGCCTGAACTTCTTCTCGTCAGCCCTGATTACTCCGAGCCGAAGCCTGTCTGGAGCAACCTCATCCTTCAACACCTCAATACTACCCTTGATCCCCATGGATATCGCTTCATCTAGGCTTGCGTTAACCGAGTAGTTGTCCCTGAAATGCTTCAATATGTCTTCCCTCCCAACCCCGATGGCTGACGCGAAATACTTGAAGTAGATTCCTGTGGGATCCAGCTGGTAGAGGCTTGCCCCAACCATGTCAACCCCACCGATAAGCATTGAGATTCCGAAGGGCCTCATTCCCGCGTGCTGAGTATATGCCTGCACAGTGTTGCTCAGCTTCCTCACGAGAAACTCCACATCCATCGGCTCATCATAGAGAAGCCTGTTAACCTGAGCCTCGTTCCTAGCGTATTCAACGAGAAGCCTCGCATCAGAATTAAAGCCAGCCACCACAGTCGCTATATGCTCGTCAATCTGGAAAAGCTTCTGGCTGAAAGTCCTGTCTTGAAGAGTGTCAATCCTCTTCTCCAAGCCCGCCAGAACAATCCCCTCTTCAACCTGGATACCCCACGCAGTCGGACTATTATTAACCATAACCATCGCGTAATCGACTTGGAGTATTCTCCCGTCGGGCGAGAATCCGTACATCCGTTCGTAACCTGGTATCATGATTCTGTTTACAGTAGGGTTAATCAAAGCCTTATAATCTTTGCCCTGTTAAAACCCCCTTTCCAAGAGGAATTTGCTCACTGCCTTTTTCAAAGTGCCTGAAACACCGATTATCCTTGCCTTAGGAAGCTGAGCATTATCAGGGTTTTCGAAGAGATTCCTTAGGGCGGGGACAGCATTATGGGGGCATCTGGCAATAATCATGCCTTTTTCTTCACGGACTATTTTAAAACGGAAACTGGGTTGATGCTTCTCACATGTATCCTTCACAAGCTTAAAGAGTCTTAGGTAATCCTCTTTTGAGAAACCGTCTGTTTTAAACACTACGTATCTCACCCTGTATTTTTTAACAGGCATCCCTTGTTTCCACGTGCAGGTTAAGCATTGCTTCCGGTGGAAATAAACCTATATAATACGGCGGGACGATTCTACGTGAAGTAAGAAGCAAGAATGAGTGAAGCAAAAAGCCTTATGCTGGTCTCCGCCTCATACGACGGGGAGGGAAGAAGAGTAGTGCTTAAGCTCTATGATCCTGATAGGCAGGAGATGGTGCTCTTCCCCTCCAACGAGAACCATCAGCCCTATCTGCTGACCGATTTGAGTGTTGAAGAGTTGAAGGGAAACCTTCAGCTTATGAATCATCACGGGTTCGACAGGATCGAGGAGACAAGGAAGTATGACCTGCTGGAGGACAGGGAGAAGGTTTTCAGAAAGATTATCGCTAAGGACCCCCTGTCAATAGGCGGGGCAGCAACATCTATCAGAGATATTATTGGAAGAGCCTGGGAGGCGGATATTCATTACACTTGGTGCTACATTTACGACACTGGTAAGAAGCCGGGACTATATTATGAGATAACTGATGGTAAGCTTGTTGAGAAGAACATGGGTACAATGGTTGAGGAAGCGGTGAGGCTTCCTGAATCACAGTATCCTGAGATCAAGGAGTTGATTGAAACACTTAACCAGCCGATACCATTCATGAAACTGTCTGCTATTGACATAGAGGTTAAGCCGCCTGGTCCAAACCATGTTCCAGACGCAAATAAGGCTGAGGACCCTATAATATCTGTAGCGTTCAAGCCGAATACTGGTAACGAGAAAGTATATGTTCTTGACACTTTCGACGGAGAGGAGGATGATGGTGTTAAAAAGATAATTCACGTGTCGAGTGAGAAGACGCTGGTGACGAAGGTTTTCGAAGAGATTAGAAGGTACCCGTTCATAGTTACTTTCAACGGGGACAAGTTTGACCTCCTCTATCTTTACAACAGGGCGAGCAGGCTCTCCATAGGGGACGGAATACCCTTGGAGAAGGGGAGAGACTATGTAGACCTGTCCAACGGGGTGCACATAGATCTCTACAGGGTTTTCTTCAACAAGTCGATACAGAACTACGCTTACGGCGGAGTCTACAAGGAGGCGACGCTCGACGCTATCGGAAGAGCCTTAGTGGGCAAGGGTAAAATAGCCTTGACGGAAGAAATCTGGGCGCTGAAGCCTAGGGAGCTTGCTGAATACTGTTTCAGAGACGCTGAAATAACTTTCGACCTAATAGCGAACAAGAACTATCTTCTGCTGAAACTCCTAGTATTATTCATGAGGATAAGTAGACTGCCCATGGAGGATGTTGTCAGACATGGGGTTTCCACATGGATTAAAAGCACGCTTCTAAGCATACATAGGAGGAACAACTACCTTATACCTAGGCAGGAGGACATTATTCAGCTTAAAAGCGAGAAAGTGTCTGAAGCTATAATAAAGGGTAAGAAATACAGGGGAGCCATAGTTCTCGAGCCGAAGCCCGGCCTATACTTCAACCTAGTGATACTTGATTTCGCGTCGCTGTACCCAAGCATAATAATGAACTTCAACATAAGCTATGAGACTGTGAGGTGTAGACATGAAGAGTGTAGAAGCAATACCCCGATGAGTTCTCCACACTGGATCTGCATCAAGAGAAGGGGTGTGGAGAGCTCTATAATAGGAGCCTTAAGAGAGCTGAGGGTCAAGTATTATCAGCCTCTTTCAAAGAGGGCGGAGACGGAGGATAAGCGTTCTTTCTACGATGTTGTGCAGAGAGCGATAAAAGTATTCATAAACGCTAGCTACGGGGTTATGGGGGCGGATGCATTCCACTTCTATGCTCCGTGCGCTGCTGAAACAGTAACCTGGATAGGCAGAGGAATTTTCACTGAGCTGGTTGAAACAGCCAGCAGCCTAGGGATAGAGGTTGTCTATGGTGACACAGACTCGATATTCCTGAGAAGCCCTAAGACGGAGGATGTGGAGAAGCTGATCAGCCATGTAAGAGAGAAGTATAATATTGAGCTTAACATCGATAAGGTTTACCGCTACGGAGTTTTCAGCCAGCGTAAGAAGAATTATCTGGGTGTTACTGAGGACGGTAATGTTGACATAAAGGGGTTAGTGGGGAAGAAGAGCTCAACCCCGAAGTTTGTTAAGCAGGCGTTCCACGATATGGTTAACGTGCTCAGCAAGGTTAGGGACGAGGATGAGTTTAACGCTGCGGTGGCAAGCATAAAAACAATGATAAACAGCTACGTGGATAAGCTTGTTAACAGGCAGCTGAGCCTCGAGGAGCTGGCTTTCGACGTGATGTTAAGCAAGTCTTTGAACGATTATGACAAGAGTACTCCTCAACACGTTAAGGCGGCGAAGCAGCTTGAAAGAGAATTCGGGGTTAAGGCTAGGGCGGGAGACATAATATCTTATGTTAAGGTTAAGAGCGGGGTTAAACCTGTGAAGCTGGCTCGGATAGAGGAAATAGACTTAGACAAGTATCTGGATGTTATGAGAGCCACTTTCGAACAGGTGCTTGACCCCCTGGGCATAGAGATTGAGCCGCCGAGGAGAAGCCTAAAGCTTAAAGATTTCATGTAGGCTGAAAACAGGATAGTGAGAAGGATGGGAGATAAGCCTAAGGTGATAGTTGTTGGGACAGGAGGCTTCGGTAAAAACCATGTGAGGGTTCTAGCTGAGCTGGGTGGTCTGGGAGGGGTATGCGACATAGATAGAGAGAGGGCAAGCATTTATGGAAGGCTTTACAACGTGCCTTACTATACGAGTGTCCAAGATATTCCTGAGAACACTTATGATGGTGCAATTGTTTCAACACCAACTTCAACCCATAAGGAGGTTGCAGCACAACTGGCCTCTAAGAATCTTAGGTACTTGCTTGTGGAGAAGCCTTTCACATCCACTTTAAGCGAGGCTATGGAGCTCATCAGCCATATGAGGAGGAGGAACATTAGAATCATGGTGGGGTTTATTGAAAGATTCAACCCTGCGGTGAGCATGGTTAAAAAGTATGTTGAGGAGGGGGCGGTTGGAGAAATAATCATGGCTTCAGCAATGAGGGTTAGAAGATGGCCCGAGAGAATAATTGACTCAGGAGTCCTCCTGGATACTGCAATACACGACATAGATTTGATGAGGCATGTATTCTCAGAGAACCCTGTGAAGGTCTATGCTAAAACAGGCAGGTCTATGCACAGGATTCACGAAGACTATGCCACCATACTCTTAACTTTCCGCGGGGAGAAAATGGCTATTATTCAAGCAAACTGGCTGACCCCATATAAGATAAGAAGCATGGAGGTAATAGGATCAGAGGGAGTTATTGAGGCCGACCTAGTCACGCAACAGGTTACCCTAAGCTCTAAAGACGATAGGATAACCCCCTTCTCGGAGTGGAGTGAACCGCTCAGATACGAGTTGAGACACTTCTTAAACTGTATAATTAACGGTGAAAACCCTGCTCCAGGGGAGGAGGATGCGATTAAAGCCCTGGAGATTGTTGAAGCCAGCTTAAAATCCTCTGAAACAGGCAACCCTGTTAACGTGGGCACGTAACCTTTTTAAAAAGCTGTTTAAAGAGAGGCTTGAGGTTGAGTTCTGAGGAGAAAGCGGTTGGAAAAGCTGCAATCAAGATTACTGGCATAGATAGGAGGCTGCTTAACATCCTGCCTGGGCTGGTTCTTGCAGCAACATACGTTTTAGCAACTATCATTACGGGAGGCGAAGCCTACAACCTGCTTATCGCGGGAGCATTAATAGGAGCCCCAGTGTGCATAAGAATATTTTCTGACACAATGCTTAAGGGGATTGTACGCTACATGTTTCTGACCGGTATAGTGATAGGGGTTGCAGGTGTTTCTCCCCCATTATACTTCACGATTGTCTATGGGGTAGTGTCTTCAGAGCTGGTGTTGAGCATAGTCTGCATCATCCTGACCGTGGTAACCCTTATTAGAATCAAGTATCTCAACGTGCTGTGAAAAAATACTTGGTTTTAAGGGGTTTCTACCATAAGTATAGAAAAGTTAATTACTACCCGAATACACCGTTTACGGGAATTGAATAAGTCGAACGTCCTAGCGGTCGGCGTATTGCTGATATCGCTAGGTCTATATCTCCAAACAACATATAATATCGAGGGAAACCAGATTGGTGAATATTTGAAAACATTGGATGTAAACACATTCACATTGCTTGTAACAGTCCTTTTTTGGGGAGGATTAATAGTTGTAATAGTTTCAATACTAATTAGACCTAAGAAGAGGAAGATAGTAGTCCCGGAGGAACCTGTTAAAGCAGACTATCGGAGGAGAGTAGCCTACAGTGTTGAGGAGCCTGTTGAACCAGTGGATACTGCTATTGAACAGCCCTATGTTGAGGAGGCTGAGCCCGTAGAGGAGCCTGAGGCTGAAGAGGAGGCTTTAGAGAAGGAAGCTTTAGAGACGGAGGAAGAGGAGAAGCCGGGGAAAGTTAGAGAGGTAGTCGGCTTCTGCCCGAGATGCGGTGCTCCAGTTACCGAGGGAATAAGATACTGCAGGAAATGTGGCTTAAAGCTGAAATAAAACTCGTTAAAGGTTTCAAAACCATCGTTGACTCAACGATGGGCCGAGATCCACTAGATATTATCTTCAGAACCGGTTTAAACTGTGCTTTTAAAGGCTGGAGTTAATTTTATAAAGGTAAAATAATCCCTTTTACAGGGATGAGCAGAATCAGGGTTGCGATAGCTGGAGTCGGCAACTGTGCCTCAGCACTCGTGCAGGGAGTCTACTATTACAAGGAGAAGGGCGACGCGACGGGTTTGGCGCACCCTGAGGTAGGAGGGTACCGTCCTGAAGACATAGAGTTTGTAGCTGCCTTCGATGTCGACAGTAGGAAGGTCGGTAAGGATTTGAGTCAAGCAATATTCGAGAAGCCTAATAATACTATGAGGTTCCAAGACGTCCCTAGGATCGGGGTTACTGTTAAGAAGGGGCCTGTGCTAGATGGCGTCGGCAGGTATTTAAGAGAAGTCGTAAGGTTTGCAGACTATAAGGATGTTGACGTGGCTGAAGAATTAAAGTCTTCTAAGGCAGATATTTTGGTGAACTATCTTCCGGTGGGCAGTGAAAAGGGAAGCCGCTTCTACGCTCAGTCTGCTCTGGAAACAGGTGTTGCCTTCGTAAACGCTATGCCGACCTTCATAGCCTCATCCAGCGAATGGCAGACCAAGTTTACCGAGAAAGGTTTGCCGATAGCGGGTGATGATGTGATGAGCCAGCTGGGTGCAACAGTCCTGCATAAGACCCTGATCAAGCTGCTTGTAGACAGGGGGGTTAAGGTGGATGAATCGTACCAGCTTAACATTGGTGGAGACACTGATTTCCTGAACATGCTTGAGCAGCAGAGGCTTGTTTCAAAAAGGGAGAGTAAGACTTCCGCGGTTAGGGCAATGTCTCCCTACGAGATGCCTCTTAGAATAGGGCCGAGCGACTACATCCCATTCCTCGAGAATGAGAAAATATGTTACATATGGGTTAAGGGCAAGTATTTCGGAGGAGCACCGTTAACCATAGACCTTAAGCTCTCTGTCATAGACTCGCCGAACAGCGCGGGAGTAATAGTGGATGCTTTAAGAGGCGTTAAGGTTGCTCTGGACAGGGGGGTAAGCGGACCGTTGATAAGTGTTTCAGCCTACTGCTTCAAGCATCCTCCTGTTCAAATGCCTTATGAGGAAGCTAAGAGAAAGTTTGAAGAGTTTGCAAAAGGGGAACGCGAAAGGTAAAAGTTCATGGCTTAAGGATTTACTGTCAGCTCCATAGTGATTTCAGAGCCTCTCCTAAGTCTGCTAACAATGCTCCTGCTTACATCCATGGCGCTCTTACTACTTTTAACCCCGACGGTCTTTCCGCATATGTACGAGCTTTTCCTGAAGATCATAGTGCACTCGTCTTTAAAAGATAGAGTAGGCTCCCCGTAGCATTCAAACTGGTCCTCCAAGTCTTCAACAATTATCCTGACCAGTATTTTCACATGGCTCCTGGCAGCATTCTTAAAGGCTTCTGAAAGAGTTAGAGGAGCCTTATCGGCTGAAACCATGATGAAACAGTCTCCGGCTCTGCTTACCTCGGGCTCCCTCGTGGTTGCAAGCGTAGTTGGGTGAGTAGCCCTTATGTTCGGATGACCTTTACCATGCACGTATTCAACCAGCCTCATACGTTTGAAAACAGTTTTAACCCGGATTTAAGAAATACTGGAGTGTGGAAAGTGGGGAGGACCCTTATTTTCGGGAGAGGAGAAGGCTGGTTGAACAGCTTGTTGAAGAAGGTGTGATAAAGTCTGAACGGGTTAAGGAGGCGATGCTGAGGGTCCCGAGGCACGAGTTCATATGGTCTAACCGTTTGGAACAGGCTTATTACGATACTCCTCTTCCGCTCGGCGACACTGGTCAAACTATTTCTGCACCCCACATGGTTGCTATAATGAACGAGCTTCTAGAGGTCCAAGTAGGAGACAAAATTCTTGAAGTAGGTACGGGTGGGGGATACCATGCAGCAACCCTCGCTGTCTTAACATGCCCAACCCTAGATTCTCCTAGCCCGTTGGTTTACACTGTTGAGATAAACCGTGTTCTCGCGGAGTTTGCTAAGAAGAATTTTTCAAGACTCGGTTTTGACAAGGTTGTTAAGGTTATAGAGGGAGATGGATCTAAAGGCCACCCGGAGGCTTCGCCCTACGACCGCATCGTTGTAACTGCTGCAGCACCAAGCATCCCTAGACCCTTGATAGAGCAGTTGAAGCCTAATGGTAGAATGGTGATACCTGTGCAATCAAGGTTTTTCGAACAGGACTTGATGCTTTTGAGAAAGGATAAGGATGGGAAGATTAAAACAAGCAACATGGGGCCTGTAGTATTCGTGCCTTTAAGAGGAGAATACGGATTCTAGCTAGAACCATTTTGACAAGGCTCCTGCAGGACGCTTCTTCTCAACCTCCTGAAGTGCCTTAGTCACCCTCTCAGCAGAGAAATCATGCTCATCGTGCAGAAACCGTAGAATCCCCTCCTCATCTATTTCACCCCACTCCAGCTCAGCCACATCCTTAACCTCAGGGTGAAGGAAGAACTCCTTAGCCTCGTAATACTTCGGAAGCTTAGACAAATCCTCGTTACACTTCTGGAAAACCTCCTCCAGGCTCATACCCTTCTTAACAAACTCTAATGCTCTCTTAGGTCCCACTCCCCTTATCCCCTCAGTGTAATCAGTGCCCACGAGCAGAGCAACATCCACCAGCTGATCCCGGGTGATCGACAGCGACGCTAATGTTTCAGCTAGGGAAATCTCCTCTAGGCTAACCTCAACATAAGCCTTTTTTCCAGGAAGCTTCCTTCTACCAGTTATCGCCAGGTTCCTGACGAGCATTTCCCCTCCGAAAAGAAGCGAGTCGAAATCCTGGCTCCCAACATAGTCTGCAACACCCGTGGCAACCATGTGTGCAGCCTGAGCCTCCCCCTCGGATGGAGCATGCACAACAGGGATACCCATCAGACGGATCAATTCCTCAGCCGACTTCAGAAGATACTCGTCTAGTGTCGCAGCCATCTGAGCGTATTTACGCGCTTCCTCAATCCTACCGGTTGTTAAAGCCTCCTCATACTTTCTGGAGGCTTCTTCACGTGTCGCCCTCCTCTTCTCAGCCTCCTCCCTCTTAATCTTCGGAGGCTTTCCGTCGAAAACGTAGATTGGTTTTAAACCTGTTGAGAGAAAGTTGCATGTTCTGTAGAATATTCCTGACAGGTGGCTCGTAACCCTGTTTTTAGAATCAGTTAGCGGCCTCCCGTCGACTCCTCTTATGATTGTCAGAAACTGATAGAGCGTGTTATACATGTCTATAGCAATCCTCTTGTTAGCAAGGCTCTCCAGCCTAATCTCCTTCGCCGGGACAATATCCCCCAGTTGGACGCCCATCTCTAACAGTTAAGCAACGCTTATGATTCTCTTAACGGTTTCGGATTCCTTTCGGGAAGAGTTAAGCCTTCGGCTCGATGAACTCCAGCCTCTGGTCTTTCCTTCCGGAGGCGTAGACTCTTAGTATCCCTCTTATCTCCATCGCCATCAACTCTTTCTCAACCTCTGAGGGGCTTACCTTGCCCACATCCTTCTCAAGTCCTCTAAGCAGCTCCGACAGCGTGATACTCTTCTTCTTCTCAAGAATGTCGAAAATATAGTTTCGAAGCGGAATTATCCTCTTGTCTTCGCTAGGTGTTCTAACCACCCTCTCCCCAGACCTCCACCTTCCTGCTTACTTTAAGTATCTCCATGTCTGAAACGCCTTTAGTGTTTTTAATCTCGTCCTCAATCCTGTCTGAGACGCCGTCCACCTCAGGAGCCTCCACATTCATCAGAAGAACCTTCATGCCGAAGAAGAAGTCCGCCACTTGTGATGCAACTATCTTGCCGCTTTTCAAATTCTCGCCTATTCTACTCAGAAGATTATCTAGGTCTGTAGTATCCTCATCCGGGAAAACCCTCAGGGTATATATGATCTGCTTCATCACTGGTTCCCTCCGACACCTAGGGTCCGAGCAATCAATTTAGAAATGCTTCTACACAACAATTTGACTGACCGATTCACCGCCTCAAATTCCCTATATAAAGTTTTTCTCCAGCCTACTGAATTAAAAAGATCATTTGGCTTTACACATACTGCTAACGCTGAGACAGGGTTTAAACATGATCCAGTTTGAAAACAATAATATGAAAATGGTTTAGCCTACGGCATCTTGTAGCCGCACTTAGGGCATTTAAGCTCTCTCGCGAAAGCCCTGCATTTCTCGCATCGCCATATAGTTACTTCCCCACAGTTGAAACACGTGAACTTCACGTATCTCTCATATGGGTCTATCGGCCTGTTGCATGACATGCATACTACCATGTTTCCGGGGGCTACGGATCAGAGGCGTTAATAAGCTTAGCGGTTTATCCCAATATCCCGGGAGAACGGTTTAAGCAGGAAGCTTCTCCAAGTGTTAAGCTTTTATCTCAGCTCTTGTTTTCACATTAGGATGAGCAGTTTCAAGTTTAAGCAGTGCATTATAGTTAGGGAGGACCTGAAGATGTCTAACGGGAAGACTTGTGTTCAGGTTGCACATGCCTCGGTTTCTGCGGCTGAGGAGACGCGTAGGCTTAAACCCGAATGGTTCACAGGATGGTTTGAGGAAGGTCAGAAGAAAGTTGTCTTAAAGGTGAAAACCCTGGATGAATTGGTTAAGTTGAAGGAGGCTGCTGTAAGTGAAGGAATACCGGCATACCTTGTTTCAGACATGGGGCTCACAGAGCTTCCTCCCGGTACAGTAACATGTCTCGGAATAGGGCCTGCGCCCGAGGATTTGATGAACAAGGTTACTGGAGGCCTACCCCTCCTATAGTTTTAAAAACACTAAGTTCTGTTCTTCATAGCCGAGAAAAGATTTGCCGGAAGTGAAACAACTGAGGAAAACTGATGCTCTAATAGAGTTAGCTAAGCGCCGTGGAATCTTCTGGCCGTCCTACGAAATATATGGCGGGGTTAAAGGATTGCTGACCTTAGGTAATCTTGGTTTCGAGATTAAGAGGCGTTTAGAAAACCTCTGGATAAAATACTTCGTCTACTCTAGAAACTTTCAGATAATAGAGTCCCCAATAATCGGGCCGAGACCTGTCTACGTTGCCTCTGGACATGAGACACAGTTCACCGATAAGGCTTTAAGATGCGAGAAATGCAATTCAGTCTTCAGGGCGGACCATCTTTTAGGCGAGAATGGCATCAATGTTCCTGAGGGGATTCCTCTTGAGCAGATTGATGAGCTTGTCGCTAAGAACAGGGTTAAATGCCCGAATTGTGGGAGCAACCTGTCGAAGGCGTTTCAATGGCTTCTAATGTTTAAGACTGAGATAGGTGTTGGCTCAGGAGACATAGGGTATCTTCGTCCTGAAACAGCTCAGGGAATATTCACCGAGTTTAAAAGGCTTCATGTCCACGGCAGGTCAAGCCTACCATTAGGGATTGCTCAGATAGGAAGAGTCTTCAGGAACGAGGTTTCACCTAGGCAGGGTCCGATCAGGCTGAGGGAGTTCACCATAATGGAGGTTGAATTCTTCTTCGACCCTGATACGAACACTGGGCCGTCTGAAGAGAAATACTTGGAGCAGACCATACCGGTCTTAACCGCTGAAGACCAGGCTAAAGGGGCTTCAGGCTTCCGGAACCTTAAGGTGGCTGAGGCTGTTGAAAACAGTTTGTTCAGCAACAACTGGCTCCCGTTCTTCCTAGTCCTTACGAAGAGTTTCATGGGGGCGTTGAAAATACCTGAAGGCGCTTTCAGATTCAGGGAGAAGCTTCCAAATGAGAGAGCACATTACGCTAAGCAGCTTTTCGACTGCGAAGTACTTTTAGAATCCTGGGGCTGGACAGAGGTTGCAGGATTCGCCTACAGGACTGACTACGATCTCTCCGGCCACATGAAGGTTAGCGGCGAAGACATGAATGTCTTCATATCTTCAACAGGCAGGAAGATTGTGCCTCACGTGGTTGAGCCGAGTTTCGGCGCTGAAAGACTTCTCTACGCTCTCCTCGAACACAGCCTGAGGATGGAGGAGGATGGACGCGTATACCTCTCCACGCCGCCATACCTTTCTCCCTTCGATGTCTCTGTCTTCCCACTGCTGTCTAAACCGGATTTTGTGAGCAAGGCGAAGGAGGTTGCGGCAGGCATAGATATCTTTAAAGTGAATTTCGACGACTCGGGGAGCATAGGCCGCAGGTACGCTAGGTCAGATGAAATAGGGATACCCTTCGCCGTCACTGTTGACCACCAGACTTTTTCAGATAATACCGTAACCCTCAGGTTTAGAGACAGCAGGGAGCAGATTAGAATACCCATAGCCAACCTGCTGAACGAGCTTTCAAAACTGCTTTCAACACCTAGACCAATTGTCTAAAGTTTCCGAGTGGACTGTTTTAAACCATTGTAAAAACCCTATTAAAAGCATTTTGCAAAGCTAACTGTAATTGAAAAAGCTTAAAACTTCAAAGCAGCATTACATTATAGGTATAAACCCGGGATAGTTGAGAAATGTACCCCACCGAAACAACCCTGCGGCTCAAACGGCAGCTCCTCCAGACGTGCCAGGAGCTTGCAAGGTACGCTGTGGACTCGGTGAGAGAGGTTCATAACCTTGTTATAGCATGTTTCGATGATGATACTTCTAAGCTGGATGAAGCATTAGCAAACATAACTAGTCTTAAAAACAAGTCAATAGAAACCAAGAGAAACCTCTCTAATGAGCTTGTTGAGGCAGGAGCCATAATGGCCAGTAGAGAAGACTTTCTGAGGCTAGCGTCCCCATTAACTGGGATACCTGACCTCTGCGAGGGAATCGTATATAGGTTGAGAGAATTCTTCATCAAGAAGAAGCCTGTCGACAAGGGTTTGAAGGAGAATTTTAAAGAACTCGTCATAAAGGCTCTTGACACAGTTGTAAAGATGAGGGAGGCGATTTTCACATTAGGTTTTGAAACGTCGAAAATACAGGAGTTCGTTAGAAACGTCGAAACCTGTGAGAAGGATGTTGACAGCATTTTCAGAGCACTTGAAATCAAAATAATATTCTCTAAGACGGATATCTCTGCAATACTTCTCCTCAAGGATGTTGCGAACCTAGTTGAGCAGGTTGTTGACGAGGCTGCGGAGGCTGCAGATGCGGCTAGGGTTCTTTCGCTAAGCGTCTTCTAGAGGGGTCGATTGAGATGGAGAGGGGTCCAGCTGAAATAACTGCTGAACTTGTCGGAGACCGGTTGATAATATGGAGCATAGAGCATTCGCAGGAGGTTTACCGTATGGGGTTTTTCGGCAAGCCTGTCGGAATACCTAAGCCTAAGGACTCTAATTTCAACGCGCCCTTGACTCTCGACCTGTTTGAAGGACTATACCTCTTGGAGAAGAATGTGATACGGATCGTGGACAAGACGGGTAAGGAGGTCACGTTCGACCAGCTGCTTAGAACAGCATCTAAGACACATGAGGATTTTAAAAGCAAGTTCATAGTCTACAGGGATCTTAGGAACAGAGGATTCATAGTTACGCCTGGCATAAAATTCGGATGCGACTTCGCCCTCTACGAGCAGGGTCCTGGAATAGATCATGCACCAGCAATACTGGAGGTTAAGAAAATCGGCGACAAGATAGATGCTCCGGATTTTATACGCGCAGGAAGACTGGCAACATCAGTAAAGAAACTCTTCGTGTTCGCAATATCCGACCCTGATAGGAGCGACGTTAAATACCTTGTATCCAAGTGGTGGAAAGCCTAGTAGGATAACCGTCGTCTTAATCCTGAATCCTGAGAGCCTTATTCTCTACGCTCCACTATTATCCTACAATTAGTAACTATTGCTGCAATAACCCCAAGGGCAGCCATCCACGGAGCTAAAATAGCGCCTACAACCCCCACGGTAGCAGGTATCTCAAGCAGCGTTTCACCCTTCTCGCTCTTCACGATGATCCTCGTAATGTTCCCCTCGTGAATAATTTTTTTAATCGTTTTAACAAGCTCCTCTGACGAAACAGAATACTCCTCCCTTGTAATTTTGCCCACGGGAGAACCGCAGGCAGAACAGTAAGCCGCATCGTCAGGCAGCTCCTTACCACATTTATGACAGTGCTTCAACCAACTCCCTCCAGCATCACAATAGTCCTTAAGGATTTAAGCTTTCCCTAAAAATCCGGCAATGCTCCTCCAGAAACCTACTCGCTACACTAATACTTATAGCACTATAGCAAAATAGTGCTGCAGCCTATGCGTATCGCAGTATTAATCCGGTAAGTGTATGCTTGGTGTTCTTAAACCATGCGTTCCAGCACGTGTCTCTTCAAACTGTTCGTTAACTCTGGGCTTAGGGATCCGACTACTTTGAATATTCTTGGATCAGTAACCTTGTAGAGCCTCCTGTTGCCGAGTTTGCTTTCCTCAACAAGCCCACATTCCTTCAGAATCTTCAGATGGCGTGAGACAGCAGGCTGAACAACCCCAGTCCTCTTAACTATGTCATGCACATATTTGCCACCGTCTTTGAGAAGACCAATTATCTGGAGTCGAGCAGGATCGCTTAACGCTTTGAACACTTTCGCCTTAAACACATCCGGATTCTTCCCAGTCTGGTTCATGGCGTTAAATCGGAGTATACGCATATTTAAGTATTCGCTATTCCAAAAAACTACAACAAAAATAATCAAACAGCAGTCTCAGGATAAGACGGATTCTGTTTTAATCTATTACCGAAAAGATAGAAATGGCGATATGGTGGGAAGCTGTATAACAAATCACACCGATAAAACAATTTTTACACACGTCGGCTTCCAAAAGTCGATAAGAGACAGAATGTCGCCAGACAGACAATGAGTGAAGAAAAAGAATGAACACGTCCCGCGGGCTGGATTTGAACCAGCGACACTCCGGTTTCTGTTCGCCCGGTAGGCTGACATGCATCCACCCGAGGTGGACACCTACAGCCGGAAGCTCTACCAGGCTACCCTCTAAATACCGGACTCGCGCCACGCGCAAATCCGATATTTAAATCTGAGCTACCGCGGGTAGTTTAGTTTTTCTTTCGCGTCTTTTTAACTTTTTCCCTTGCAACGTAGGATTGAGGATCCCTAGGGGCGTTGTATTCGATCCAATACGGTTTTTCCGGTTTCTTAGGCATGTTTAGGCTTAAAAGCCTTGGCTTAGATGTTATTTGTGATGAACCCTGAGCTCAGGAAGCGATTCGTTAATTCGACAGAACATCTCCGCAAGATGGGTTTCTTCCAAGATTACTCCCACCTATCTTCAGAGGAAATCCTCGATAAGATCCTCAATAGTGAGATAGATTTCAAAAGTCAGTGGTTCGTGGAAGAATGGCCTGAGGAGATGCGGAGGGAGTCAAGGAAGGGGACTTTTGGCTCAGACTTGGAGGAACAAGAGGAATACTGGGCGAAGGCAAGCGATTCTAGGATAGACTTAAGGCTAGCATCCTTCGACGCTAAAAGGGTTTTCGTCGAGGACTGGGAGATAGAGGCAAGTGATGGGATGGGGATTGGCTTGATGAAGAAGCTCGCTAGGATCTCAAGGGGGCTCTTCAACCCAACGGATATGAGGGAAGAGTGGGAAAGGAACATAAGGATTAGAGGATATGACGAGAAGGTGCGATGTAGGGTGTTCTTCAAGTTCAGGGGGGAAGAGCATTCAGTAGACTTCACAAACTACGGTGAAGTGCTCATAACAGATCCTGCAGTAAAAAAGATAAACGAGCTTATCAGTGATACTGGATATCAATGCTACAAGCTCAATGGCGAGATAGACTACATAGTATATGCGGTCTTCTCAAATGAGGAGGTAGAGAAGTTAAAGGAGAGAGGATGGAAGCTCTCTTTACCCCGAGAGGTTCATTAAGACCCGTAGTTAGGGTTCCAGACTATATCGCCCAAGATATGTTCCACGCCACTTTTGAAACCAGTTTTAATTATTTCATCCAAATCTTTAAGGTATATGGCTATGGGGATGCCAAACTTAGCTTTCCTTAGATGCATCCACTTTTCTTCAGTAAAGTAGTCCTTTAACTTCTCTTCACCATCGTATAAACACCCCGAAGACCTTCCCGGATATCTGTTAGCAACCGTCGTGTTTTTAACCTCGATTATCGCCACCAACCCCCCTTATAGTAAACGTAAAAGTCCGGTCCCTCTGTCTGATATCCCTGAAAGACTCTGAGTTCTTCTTTAGGTATACCAGTTACCCTTGATACTGTCTCCTTAATCTCTTCTTCAAGATAGAACCTTGTGTAATCCTGACCGATTTTTCCAACTGGTCCTGTGATCCTTGTATCGGTTCTCGGTATTCCTTCATTAATTAGGTCCCTTACTTCTTCAACCATCCTTATCAAAACTGTCTTGGGGCTTTCGAGGAAGACCTCATGCTCCGATGCGGTTTCGCCCTCCCCCCTGTAGTATTCTATTATGAGCATGTTCCTCTCCTCATCGTATTTCATGCTTTTGATTTCTCTATACTGGCTGATCATCACTTTGGCAAGGTACTTCTCTTCGTAAGTGTAGACTAGTTTAATCAGGTGCTTTTCCCCACACCAAAGAATTCGCCATCCTCATCTACAGCACAGGCATCAAATACTCTAAACCTTTTCGAGGGATCTCCCTCCCAATCATTGTGCCCTTCCTCATCAATATGAATATCGAAACATCCGCTGGCAGACAATAATGCTTCCGCTACTATTGGACCGAGAGAACCTATAACGTTCTCACCATTCCAATTAAAGTTCTCAAGAATTGATGTGGGCAACCATCCCTGATGTTCTTTAGGAGGCGCAAGTAGCTTGACATTAGCACTTTATCCGAACCTTCCACATTAGGCGGGTAAACGAAATCGATGTACTTGCTTTTTATGTAGCTGGAATCCCTTCCATCATGCACGAGAACCCTGTACCTGAATTTCAACTCCTCTCCTTTCGGCAGGACATAGTTAGCACACGCTGGTCATGCGTATTGTCTCAATGAAAAGAGGAATATAAGGCTGGGCTGTGAAGAGATTCTTAGCTATGCTGGTTCGTTGAGCAGGTGAAAGGCAACTCTAGGTTTATCTAGGTTTATCCTGTGTTTTTCCCTCTTTTCAGGGCCATTTCTTTTAAAGCTGGGGAAATGTTTATTACCCCCTTTTTCAATACCCCTGTTGACGCCGCTTGGTTAGTAAGAAAAATATTAGTAAAGTGAACATACTCGACCATGTTTTAGTGCCTCGTCACCGGGTTCTCCCCGTTGAGGAGAAGGAGGCTCTTCTGAGAAAGTATGGTGTTAAGCCTTCTCAACTGCCTAAGATTCTTTCCAGTGACCCTGTTGTGACAGCACTAGGAGCTAAACCGGGTGATGTTATTGAGATTACTAGGAAGAGCCCGATTTCCGGGGTAACCCTAGCTTACCGTATTGTGGTGGAGGATTGAGACTGTTTTGAGCAATATGGTTGAAGAGCTGAATGATGCTGACCTTTGGGTTGTTGCTGAGAACTATGTCAAGAGCATTGGGCTGGCTAGGCACCATATAGATTCCTTCAACGAGTTTGTCGACAAGGATATGCAGAAGATTGTTGACGAGGTTAAGAAGATTGAGGTTAATGTTGAGAACAAGGTTTTCACCATAGAGTTTGGAAAAATATCTGTACGCGTCCCACAGATCATTGAGCCCAGTGGAGCTGTAAGAAACGTGTACCCTATGGAGGCCCGAATAAGGAACTTCACCTACGCTGCCCCCATCTACCTTGAGATTAAGGAGGTGAAGGATGGTAGGGAGACGAGGCAGGATACTCTAATAGGCGAGATCCCAATAATGGTTAACTCCAGGTACTGTGCTCTCGCAGGGCTTAGTCCTGAAGCAAGGGTTAAGCTCGGCGAGGACCCTTATGACCCTGGAGGATACTTCATAGTTAATGGTTCTGAGAGGGTTATAGTTGGTGTTGAGGATCTTGCTCCGAACAGGATAATCCTGGAGGATAAGAAGATAGGCCCATACTCCTTCTACATCGCCCGCGTTTTTTCAACTACTGTGGGCTATAGGACGAGGGTGGAGGTCAGGCTGAAGGGGCAGAGCAATGAGCTGAAGGTCTATCTGCCTGGTGTTGGACAGGAGATTCCCTTTGTGGTTATGCTGAAAGCCCTTGGAATGGAGTCTGACAAGGAGATTGCTGAGCATGTTTCACCCTTCCCCGAGATCCAGGAGCTTTTAGCACCCTCCTTCGACGCTGCCCAGAATATTCTTAGTAAGGATGATGCCATAATGTTCATTGGAAACAGGGTTGCCTACGGCCAATCCGACAGGGTTCGTTTAAACAAGACTCAGAACGTTCTCGACCGCATACTGCTACCCCACATTAGTACTGAAGAGTCTTCAAGGTATGAGAAGGCGCTTTTCCTATGCGAGATGGCTGAAAGGGTTCTCGCGATGAAGCTGGGTTGGCGTCCCCCGGACGATAAGGACCATTATAGGAATAAGAGGATTAGGCTTGCCGGAGGGCTTCTCGCAGAGCTTTTCAGAACCTCCTTCAGGAGGATGGTTAGGGACTTCAGGTATCAGCTTGAGAAATCCAGCCTGAGGCACAGGATCATCCACTCCTTCTCGAACCTGATTACAACCAGCCTGATAACCGACTCCATAAACCAGGCTATGGCAACCGGTAACTGGGGTAAGAGGCTTGTGGGAGTAACCCAGCTTCTCGACAGGACGAACTATCTCTCCGTATTAAGCCATTTGCGAAGGATCCAGTCCCCGTTGAGCAGGAGCCAGTCTAACTTCGACGCTAGAGACCTGCATCCGACGCAGTGGGGGAAGCTTGATCCCAATGAGACTCCTGAGGGAGTGAACTGTGGTCTTGTGAAAAACATGAGTATAGGTGCACAGGTCTCTGTTTCAGCGGAGAAAACCTTTCTTGAAAAGATTCTTGCAAAGTTCGGATTAATCCCTGTGACTAAGGCTGATTCCGAAGCCCGTTCCTCAGCCGTTAAAATATTCATAGACGGCATCCTGATCGGCTACTCTTACTCTGGGGAAGCATTGGTTAAAGAGATTAGGAACCTTAGGAGGAGAGGAGTTATCCCTCCGGAGGTGAATGTTGCCTACTTCGAGTTTAACTACGGCGGAAGAATTGTTAAGGAGGTTTACTTCAACGCGGATTCAGGCAGGGTTAGAAGACCCTTGATAGTCGTTGAGGAAGGCATGGTGAAGCTTACCAAGGACCATGTTGCCAAGCTATCCATGGGCAAGATAACCTTTGAAGACTTAGTTAACAACGGGGTTATAGAGTTCCTGGATGCGGAGGAGGAGGAGAACACCATTATAGCAACGTCTTTAAGAGAGGTTACGAGCGAGACTACGCATCTGGAAATATCTCCTCTACTGATGTTCGGCGTCGTCTCAGCCTCAGTCCCGTTCGCAGAGCATAATCATTCACCCAGGAACACTTATGAGGCAGCTATGGCTAAGCAGGCGCTTGGACTACCCTTCACAAACGTCAGCAACTCTTTCTACACGACCTTCCACGTTACCACTTACGCGCAGCTCCCCTTGGTGGCTTCGAAAGTAGACCCGATTATAGGATTGGATAAGAGACCTATAGGCCAGAACTTCCTGGTAGCGGTGATGTCGCACCCATACAACATGGAGGACGCTATTGTTTTGAACGCTGCCTCAGTGCAACGGGGGCTCGCAAGATCCACGACTTACAGGTCTTACGAGGTTGAGGCCAAGAGGTACCCGATGGGTGAGGTTGACAGGATAGAGAAGCCTGATTCACAGGTTAGAGGATACAGGGGTGACGAGGCTTACGCCAAGATTGAGGAGGATGGGATAGTGTCTGTCGAGGCGGAGGTTAAGGGTGGAGACGTTATAGTTGGAAGATCAAGCCCCCCAAGGTTCTTCGAAGAGTATAAGGAGCTGGTCTTCCAGGCGCCAGCCCGCAGAGACTCATCCGTAGCGCTTAAGCCTTCTGAAACCGGTTTCGTTGAAAGCGTTGCGGTGACTGAGGATCTCGAGAACAATAAGCTGATAAAAGTCAGGATCAGGGACCATAGGATTGCGGAGATAGGTGACAAGTTTGCCTCAAGATCAGGGCAGAAAGGGGTTGTGGGAATGCTTGTACCGCAGACCGATATGCCTTTCACTGAAGACGGGCTGGTTCCAGACGCCCTGATAAACCCGCATGCAATCCCGTCCAGGATGACTATAAGCCACTTCCTTGAATCGCTTTTCGGCACTGCAGCAGCCTTAGAGGGGAGGCAGATAGATGGGACAACATTCATCCATACTCCTGAGCAGGAGGTTCAGAAGATTCTTGAGGCACAGGGCTTCTCCCCATACGGGGAGTTTGACTTCATAGACGGCGTCACCGGGAAACGGTTTAAGGCGAAGGTTTTCATGGGGATAGTCTACTATCAGAGGCTCCACCACATGGTTAAGGATAAGATGCATGCTAGGGCAAGGGGCCAAGTGCAGATGCTGACTCACCAGCCTACTGAAGGAAGGTCTAGGGGAGGAGGCTTAAGGTTCGGAGAGATGGAGAGAGACTGTCTCGTTGGACACGGTGCAGCCAGGCTTCTTCAAGACAGGCTTCTAGAGGAGTCTGACAGAGCCATAGTCTACGTTTGCGAGAAATGCGGCACCTTCGCATACTATGATGCTAGGCAGAAGAAGTATATTTGCCCGCTCTGTGAGAAGGGTAAGGATGTTAGTGGTGTTGAAATATCTTACGCGTTTAAGCTTCTCCTCCAGGAGCTGATGAGCCTAGGCATCTTTCCAAGGCTCAGGGTTAAGGAGAGGATTTAGAGATGAGTCAGGAAATTGAGGTTAAGCAGATAGATTCGATAAAGTTCGGAGTTCTTTCGCCAGCCGAGGTCAGGAGACTATCCGTAATGGAGGTCACAACCGATGAAACTTATGATCAGGATGGGCTCTCCGTCCCAGGGGGCATAATGGATACTCGCCTAGGAACCATAGAGCCTAGGCAGAGATGCAAGACGTGTGGAAACCTTCCAGACAAGTGTCCGGGGCACTTCGGCCACATAGAGCTGCCTGTCCCAGTTATACATGTTTCCTTCGCAAGGGAGATTGAACGCGTACTCCAGTCGAGCTGCAGGCAGTGCGGCAGAATCCTTCTTCCAAACGACAGGATAAGCCACTACAGGGAGAAGATAAAGGAGTACGAGGAGCTTTACGGCCTCGTCCCAGACCAGATTTACGACCAGATAAAGGATGAGGTTAGGAGGGCTAACAGGTGTCCCCACTGCGGGGCGGAGAGGTACCAGGTTAAGCTTGAACGGCCCACAAGGTTTTACGAGAGGGATCCCGACGGGGTTCTGAAGCTTCTGAACTCCAGGATTATAAGGGAGCGTTTAAACAGGATCCCTGAGGACGACCTTAGGCTTCTAAACATAGATCCTGAGGTTGCCCACCCAGCCTGGTATGTGATAGAGGTTCTGCCCGTGCCGCCAATACAGGTTAGACCATCGATAATACTTGAAACCGGGGAAAGGTCTGAGGACGATTTAACGCATAAGCTTGTGGACATAATAAGGACGGCGCGGAGAATACGGGAGTACATAGAGTCTGGAGCATCCCCCCTCATAATACAGGATCACGAGGACCTTCTCCAGTACCATGTTACAACCTATTTTGACAATGAGGCTGTGGGCGTACTTCCTGCACAGCATAGGACCCGTAAAACTTTGAAGACCCTTGCGCAGAGGCTGAAGGGGAAGGAGGGGCGTTTCAGGAAAAACCTGTCGGGCAAGAGGGTGGATTTCTCAGCTAGGACAGTGATCTCTCCAGACCCCTACCTGAATATTGACGAGGTTGGTGTTCCGCTGGAGGTCGCTAGGATTCTAACGGTTCCAGAGAGAGTAACCTACTGGAACAGGGAGTGGCTGATGCAGCTTGTTAGAAACGGGCCTTTCATCCACCCTGGTTCAGAATACATAGTTAGGCCCACTGGCGCCAGGCATAAGCTGCAGTTCGTGGAGAACAGGGATGCTCTCGCAGAAGGACTTGACATAGGCTTCGTAGTTGAACGACACCTGTTTGACAACGACTTCGTTATTTTCAACAGACAGCCTTCACTCCACCGCCTATCCATGCTTGGGCACAGGGTTAGGGTTCTCCCAGGAAGAACCTTCAGGCTTAACCCGAGCGTCTGCCCACCTTACAACGCTGATTTCGACGGTGACGAGATGAATCTTCACGTACCCCAGAGCATTGAAGCATTCGTCGAGACAAGCCTGCTCCTCGGAGTAAAGAACCATTATCTGACCCCTAGGTACGGTGCACCCATAATGGGGGCGATAAGAGACTTCATAACCGGCGCCTACCTGCTCACCAAGAAGGACACGTATCTCACGAAGGAGGAGTTTGCTAGGATAGTTTATGCTGCAGGATACGAGGGTGAGCTCCCTGAGCCTGATGTTAAAACACCTGTACCATTATGGTCAGGAAGGAAAGCGGTCAGCCTCCTTATGAAGGAGGATTTCAACTATGTTAACAAGACGAGTGTAGGCGGAGAACACGACCCTGAGGAGGCGGAGATAGTAATAAAGAACGGTAAAATAGTGTCCGGAGTGATAGACAAGGCCTCCATAGGCGCGGAGAAATCAGATACGATTTTCCACAGGATAATTAAGAAGTATGGGGTGGAGGAGGGCCACAGGTTCATATCAGCATTCGAGAAGATGGTTAGGGAGTTTGTGCTTCTAAGAGGATTCAGCTTCACCTACAGGGATGTAAGCCTCCCCAGTGAGATTCAGGAACGCGTTAGAAGAGAGGCGGATCAGGCTGATGTCGAGGTGAACAGCCTGCTGGAGGAGTGGAGGAGAGGCAGGATAAAGAGGATTCCCGGGATGAGTGATGAGGAGAGTCTGGAAGCATACATTATGGATGCTCTCTCAAACGTTAGGAGCAGGGTTGGTAACCTAGTTTCCTCAACCCTCGGATTGGATAATAACATGGTCGTAATGACGAAGACAGGTGCAAGAGGCTCGGATCTGAACGTGGGCCAGATATCAGGATGCTTAGGTCAACAGGCTTTAAGAGGAAAGAGAATTTTCAAAGGGTATACTGGCAGACCGCTGCCCCATTTCCAAAGGGGAGACCTAGGCCCTATTGCAAGAGGCTTCTTGAAAACGAATTACTATGAGGGGCTCTCCCCCATAGAGCTTTTCTACCACTCTATGAGCGGGCGCGAATCCCTAGTTGACACTGCGGTCAGAACCCAGCAGAGCGGATACCTGCAGCGCAGGCTTATCCACGCGCTGGAGTCCCTGAGGGTTGAGTATGATGGTACTGTCAGAGACTCATATGGGAACATTATTGACATAATCTACGGTGAAGACGGTGTTGACCCTTCTAAGAGCGACCACGGTAAGGCGGTTGACGCTAAGAGAATAGTGGAGGAGTACTCGCTCTCCATAGTAAAGAAGGGGAAACCGGCAAGCAAGGAGACCGTTAAGAAAATGGTTGAGGAATACGGTAAGCATCTTCCCCTCAACGTTAAGAAGGAGGTTTTCCAAGCGATAGTTTCTAAAAGACTCTCTAAGCCGGCTGTTAAAAACGTAATAGAAAGGATTCTTGAAGAGTATGAGCGTGCACTCGTGGAGGCTGGCGAAAGCGTGGGGGTTGTTGCAGCACAATCCATAGGTGAGCCCGGAACCCAGATGACTCTAAGAACCTTCCACTACGCTGGTGTGAGAGAAGCCAACGTTACCCTCGGCCTGCCGAGGCTTATAGAGCTTCTCGACGCTAGAAAGACGCCTAAGACCCCGATGATGACTATTTACCTTAAAAGCCCGTACAGCAAGGATTACAGTAAAGCGCTCAGAGTCGCTAGGAAACTCGTATACACGACCATCGAGGACGTTGCGAAAATAGGTTTAAAGTCTACAACCGCATATGATTATCTTGTTATACACCCGGTTAAAGAATGGCTGAGTGAAAGAGGTCTCTCAGAGGAGGATATTGAGAAGGTCCTTAGGGCACTGAACCTGAAGTTTAACGTTAAGAACGACGGGAGCATTGAGATACCTATTAAGACAGATGCTCAGAAGTTTGAGTCAAAGATAAGGAAGACGCCTGTGAGCGGGGTGACAAAGGTTAAGGGAGTCCTCTTGAAGGAGGAGGGGAAGGAGTACTACATAATCACCGAGGGAAGCAACCTTGCGGAAGTGTTCAACATTCCTGAGGTGGACCACACTAAGACCGTGAGCAACGATATTCACGAGGTTGCAAACACGCTGGGCATCGAGGCCGCTAGGAGTGCTTTAATAAACGAGATGTGGAAGACACTTAACGAGCAGGGGCTGGATGTTGACTGGAGACACCTAGCCTTGGTGGCAAGCGCAATGACTCAGGAGGGAGCCATAAAGCAGATAGGTAGACATGGAATAAGCGGAAGCAAGCAGAGTGTTCTTGCGAAGGCTGCTTTCGAAAGAGCCGTGCAGGTTCTCGTAGAAGGGTCTGTTTCAGGAGCTGAAGACAAGCTGCTCGGAATGACTGAAAGAGTATTAGCTGGCTCAGAGGTTTTCGCTGGAACAGGCATGGTGAAGGTATATGTTGATATAGAGGGCTTCTCAAAGAACACGGAGGAGAACGAGGATGGCGGAGGAAAAAGCGTCGCTGAGCAGCAAGCTTGAACTGCTTGCTAAAACAGGCTCGTTCGTAGCAGGCTTCAACGAGGTCTACAGGCTTCTCCTGAAAGGTAAGCTTGAGGGAGTAATACATGTTTCAAATCTTCCGCAACCATACTTTAAGATGATTAGGAGTGCTGCAGAGCTTTCGAAGACTCCGACACTCGTCTATGATGGTTCCCGAGTGGCATTGGGTAAAGCGTTAAGCTTAAAACACCCAGCAGCGATAATAGGAATAGTGAAACAGGGAGAATCCAGAATACTGGAGGAACTAAAGTAGCATGTCTATCAGGAGCGAGGCTAAAGTAAGCTGGTCAAACAAGGAGCTGAGCTACATAGGCTTCTTCGAAAACACTACTGGAACCAGAGTAATAGATTGCGTTATGACGAATAACGATAAGACAGTGTTCTTCCTGCTTAATCCTGCAGACTCTGAAAAGATTAGGCGCAGCTGTAGAATTCTGCTTCAACACTTCACTAGAAAGATAGGGAAGGAGGTTTACGTGGTTGAGTACCATGACGACTTAGAGACTTTTCTGAAGAGAGCCTTTCACCCTGTTGAGGTGCTTGAGATACAGGTTGGGAACGGTGTTAAAGGCGGGAAGGTAGCGTACATAACGGTGAGCGACATGGATAAGGGGAAGGCAATAGGTAAAAACGGGTTCCGAATACAGGGTGTAAGGGAGATCGCTAAGAGACACTTCGGGTTAAGCGACGTTAAAATAAGGTAGGCGCAGGGAAACTTAATAAGACCCTTCTCTAAGCGTCAACAGGATTTGGGTAAGGGAGAATTCGCAGCTAGGAAGCTTAAGAAGGTTCGGAAAAAAGTAAAGTGGAGCTACAAGTATTACACTAGGAGGGTTCTAAGGCTCAAGGAGATTTACGACCCTCTTGAAGGAGCCCCGATGGCCAGGGGAGTGGTTCTTGAGAAGGTTGGGATAGCCAGCAAGCAGCCTAACAGTGCTGTGAGGAAGTGCGTCAGGGTCCAGCTGATAAAGAATGGGAAGGAGGTGACTGCGTTCGTGCCTAAGGACGGTGCCCTAAACTTCATAAACGAGAGGGACGAGGTTATTGTGGCAGGTATAGGGGGGACCCTGGGAAGATCCATGGGGGATATTCCTGGTGTAAGGTATAAGGTTATCAGTGTTAACGGGGTGTCTCTAGACGCCCTGTTGAAGGGTAAGAAGCAGAAGCCGACCAGGTAAAAAACTTTAAATAAAGTAGTCTAATCCGTCTTTAAACACCGTAATTTGGCTAAGACAAGCATAGAGTGCAGAATGTTCGACAAATGGAGCCTTGAGGGGGTGGAGGTTAAGGACCCGGGGCTCGCGCAGGTAGTGAGCCTTAAGCCGGTTAGGATACCGCACTCCGGGGGAAGGCATGAGAGAAAGAAGTTCAGAAAGTACGCTGTGAACATTGTTGAACGCCTGGCTAACAGGGTTGCTCAAACAGGCAGGGCAGGGGGGAAGAAGGCTAAAGCCATAAACATTGTTAAAGACACGCTGGAAATAATCAGTGCTCAAACAGGCAGGAACCCTCTGGAGGTTCTTGTAGACGCTATTGTTAACGCCGCCCCCAAGGAAGACACTACCAGAGTCAGCTATGGTGGAATAGTCTACTTCCAGTCAGTTGATATCTCCCCAGGGAGGAGGGTGGACCTGGCCATCAGGAACATTGTAGACGGCGCTAAGAGGAAGAGCTTCAAAAACAGGAAAACCATGGCGGAGAGCCTTGCTGAAGAAATAATCAGCGCAGCCAACAACGAGGATGCCAGCTTCGCAGTCTCGAGAAGAAGGGAGCTGGAGAGGCATGCGGAAGCATCCCGTTAAAACCTGATCCTCCCTACAAACATTCTTAACCCTTTTGAAAAACGTGAGTCGTGAAAACTATTTCTTCCGCATCAACATTACGATGACCGCTATCACAACTATGATTATCACGAGTATTACGAGCATCACCACATAGTTTACTGGAAGAGCTAATACTTCCTCAGAGATTGGACTCAGGATTATAGCCGGGTTAAAGTTAACCGTCTCCACACACGGTATTGTGACGCCGAAGCCATTGATACCCTGTCCCTCAGGTATTAATGGGTAGTGTAGAAGAAGCAGAATCAGGTTCCTGTTTGAATAAACAGTGTGCAGACCCGGGGTCGACAGTATGAAAGGCTCATCAGGCATAATGGTCATCGGTATGTCGTCCACCATCACGTTCGCCTCCTCATCCGTGAAGAGGTAGGCGTAGATGGTTGAGTTCGTCGGCAGAACTAAAGGCGTCACCTCGCTGGGCCTGACACCCATGTAGGAGAAACCTATGCCATAGGCGGTGCCGCTGGAGCTTTTAATGCTTCCACTGTGTAGAAACTGGAGCGTTATAGGCTTATCGCTATCCACAGCTATCGCATACGCCTTAGGCTTAAAGCTGACAGGCTCCCCTGCTTTAACATTGAACTCTAAAAGAACCTTCCTGTTCCCCAGGTCCCAGACGGTGACTTTAGCATCCTCCAGTGCAGATATGACGAAGAGGTTTTCCTCCAACACGTCGTACGTGCCAATAGCCTTAGAATAGAACCTGTTGCCTACGAAGCCTCCTTCAGCGCAAGGTATGAAGAAGCTTCTCCTCATAATGTATCCGGTTTCGTCAGTAGCCCCGGACTGAAGCATGATGTTGCCGGTTGAGGTGACCCTGTAGGTTGTCAAAGGTTTAAACTGTATTCTTTGATAAGAGTTAGCCTCAAGACTGTAGGATTCTGTTTCCCCATCTTCATCTGTTAAAGTGACCTCAGCCTTCTCCAAGGCGAAAATGTGGCCGGAGAAACCCAGGTGCCCCTGCGAAGCCTCTATTATGAACTCCCTGCCCACGTATGAGCCGTAGACAGAAGTGTAGAAGCCTGTTACAATAGGTCCCTCAGTAGCGTTGATCCCTGGGACTTCCCCTCTAGGCGGAGGAGATATCAGAATAATGGAAACCAGATTGTTTGAAACAATTTTGAACATAGTCCCGTTGGGCAAGCGGACATAGTGTTTCTGCATCGAGTTGAGAGTTGCCTCGGAGACAAGCTCCTTGCCTGGAAGAGTGTAAACTTTTACGTGAGTATCATTCCTTGAGGCGAGTATGGAGAGATACCCGTGATCCGTTACGGATGCCTGTATCAGCCTCCATCCTCTCGACAAGTCTGTTTCAACCACCGGAGTATACTGGTAGATTCTTTCCGGAACAACACCGTAGTAAACGTATTCAGCCTGAGGAGATAGAAGAACAGTGTAAACAGGCACTGCCAGCAGGATTACTATTAGAAGAAACCCTAAACCCTTAAGCAGGCCAGTCTTCACGATGTGAAAAGCATCGATACTACTTATAAACGTAACTTATCGACACGTGCAACATGGAAGAAAACTAGCCATAGAAGACTCCAGAAAGCAAGGTCAATTAGGAAAGGCAATGCTACAACACCCATGATGCGTGGCTCCGTAAGGGGGAGAGAAGGGGACCAAGCAAGCCAGCTGAAGGGGAAGCCGAACTTCACTACATGCAACCCCTCGTAGGAAAACCCGGCGAACCTTCCAAAAGCCAGTAAAACATTGGGGATTAAACCCAAGCATAATGAAGCCAAGGGAATAAGAAACCGTCTGCTCTTCAGAACCGTGATAAGGATCAATATGCCTAGGATAATGGTGAACACCGGCAGGATAGGGAAACGCGTAACATACGTGAGAGAGTAGCTCTGGCCATCCTCCACATAGAGGGATTCGACCAGCAGGGAAGGAGCCTCAGCAGCAAGCAGAACACCGCAGAGAATAACGCTCACGCCAGAAACCGCTGCCAACCATCTGAACCAGCCTGAACTTGTTTGACTCAAAGCCTCCACCATTGGAAAAGGTGCCTAACCTTAAAAGTTTTTTTACTCTCATGAAACAGCTGGAGACAACCTCCCCCTAATCCGTATCGATCTCGAAAATCTTCTCCCTTGACGCTCCGCCCCTAGCTATTCTGACTGCGCCTCTCCTCACCTTAAAGTAATCCGCCAATAGTTCAACCACAGCCTTATTCGCCTTACCTTCAACCGGCGGAGCCATCACGTAAACCTTGAGCCAGCCACCCTCGTCTGTGACACGGTTCTCCCTCGCGTTCGGAACAACCCTTACTTTCACGATCCTCATTTAAATCCTTCTTGCTGAAGGAAGCGTTTGTTTTTATAAGCGTTTCAATGCTTCCCGTAGCTGCGTAAACCGATTCCCCAGACATATTTTGATGAAGCCTCTTAAGCATCCTATGCTCTATTGAGAAAACAGGCTGTGGGTGAACTGATGCATTAGGGTTTGTGTCAAGCAGAAAACGTTCTTCCAAAAGGATAAGCTTTATGCTTTCAAAAATAATATAAGGATTGCACCATTTTGAAACATATGGCAAAACTCTACAGGAGAAGGATCCCTAAGCTGAATGTTGAGACGAGTGCTCTAGGGTTTGGAACATGGGCTATTGGAGGGCCTATCACAGGGTTTGACGGGCTGGCCCACGGCTGGGGGGAAACCGATGACGAGGAGGCTCTCAGAGCCTTGAAGAGGGCTTTCGAACTCGGCGTAAGGGTTTTCGACACTGCTGACGTCTACGGCTGTGGCCACAGCGAGAAACTTATTGGAGAAGCATTAGGAGACTACCGTGACGAAATAGTAATCGTAACGAAGTTTGGATTAACCTTCGACCCTGAAACGAGGCGGGAGACAGGCGAGGACGGTTCTCCACAGCATGCTCGTAAGGCGGTTGAAGCTTCGCTTAAAAGGCTGAAAACAGACTACATAGACATCTATCTGCTTCACATCTGGGGATACCCTGTTGAAAAGGCGACGGCAACCATGGACACGCTTGAGGAACTGGTTGATGAAGGTTTGATTCGAGGCTACGGGTGGAGCACTGATTCAACAAGCCGTGCAGCCTCTTTCGCCGACCGTAAACACTATGTGGCTGTTGAAAGCGAGCTGAACGTTTTAAGGGTTACCAGCGAAATAATTAGGCTCTGCGAGGAAAAACAGTTGGCGAACATAAACCGTGGCCCCCTAGCAATGGGACTGCTCTCTGGAAAATACACGCTGGAGTCCCCCAGCCTGCCTGAGAAAGATGTCAGGAAATCCACGCCCAGCTGGCTGGTCTACTTTAAGGATGGGAAGCCTACGCCAGAGTTCGTTAAAAAACTGGAGCAGATAAAGCAGATATTGACTGAGGACGGGAGGACGCTGGTGCAGGGAGCCATAGGCTGGATCTGGGCTAAATCACCCATGACAATCCCGATACCGGGCTTCAAAACAGTGAAGCAGGTGGAGGAAAACGCTAAAGCCTTGGAATACGGGCCGCTTAAGCCGAGCCAGATGAAGGCGATAGATGAAATACTCGGGTCACGCAACCTTGTTTTCGATTGAAAGCTCTCCGCCTTTACCCGTTCAACATCTTCCGATACTGTTTCCCTGTTAGCCCATATGATCATCATGGTCATGTAGGGTTGTAAGGCGAAAAAAACCGTTGAGCAGGGTGACGGTAAAGGGCCTGATTCCAGAAAGTATAAATTATGATTTTATTCTTAACTTTTTTGTTAAAGATAAAACACTTAAATATACAGAGTGGCTATTCTATACCATGAGTCTAGAGAGGGTCTTAATGAGGCTGAGAGAAAGTTCGTTAACGGTCTTCACAATCACCGACCTCAGGAGGATTACCGGGTGGAGCAGGGAGGTGGCGTACGTCTATCTTAACAGAATGTTGAAAAGGAGGCTGGTTAACAAGGTGGAAAGAGGAAGGTTCACCGTTTACGACGACCCCTTCCTAGTATCCACCCAGTTGATTTATCCCTCTTATATTTCATTTCTCTCAGCCCTCTTCCTCCATGGGAAAACTACGCAGACGATTAACGAGATACTGGTTGCAACCCCGAAGAGGAAAAAAAGCTTGCAGAGCTTCGGGATGAAGATAAGGTTCGTTAAACTCAATCCGAGACTCGTTTTCGGCTTCAAAAAAGTGAGGAAGGGGAACAGCTTCATCTTCTTAGCCGAGTTGGAAAAAGCAATAGTTGATTCTCTTTATCTCCCGAGGTACTGCCCTGTGAGCGAGACGTTCTCAGCATTGAGGGATGCGGACGTGGGAAAAACCCTTGAATACGCCTCTAGGTTTCAGACAGAGGCTGTAAACAGGAGGCTTGGATACATGCTTAGCCTGCTTGGCGTCAAAGCCGACTTAACTATTAGAAGTAAAACTCCCTACAAGCTTAACCCAAAGGTAAAGACCCTTGGCAAATTCGATTCAAAGTGGAGACTATATGTTAACGAGGTTTTAGAGTAGAATGATCGATAGAGAAACCCTAGTGAGGATCGCTAGGATCACAGGCTTAAAACCGTTCCAGCAGGAGAAAAACTATGTTCAAACGATGCTTTTAAGAAGCATTTATTCCAGAGTCTCGAGGGAAATGGTTTTTAAGGGCGGGACCGCTCTCGCATTCTTCCACGGGTTAAACAGGTTCAGCGAAGACATGGATTTCACCCTGAAAGAGAATTTTGACTTGAGGAGGCTGGTGACGGAGATAAGGGAGGATCTTGAAATCTTAAACATGGCGGCAAGTCTTAGAGTAATTGAAGATAATCCAGGTTCATTTTCCTTCAGGGTCGGTGTTGAAGGGCCACTTTTCACTCAGGAGATCGAGAGATGCTTCGTCAGGGTTGAAGTAAGCAGGAGGGAGAAAATTATGAGAGAAGTAGAGGTTAAAGAATTAAGAACCGTATACCCGGATATTCTCCCGTTCTACGTAGCAGTAATGAGCCTAGAGGAGATTCTTGCAGAGAAAGTTAGAGCCTTAACTCAGCGCGGAAAAGCGAGAGACCTGTACGACCTTTGGTTCCTATTGAAAATGGGGGTTAAGACTGATCTTGACCTGATAAACGAGAAACTCTCGTATTACAAAAAAGAGTTCACCCTGAAAGAGTTCATGGAGAACATTAAAAGAATCAGAGCAATCTGGAAACAAGAATTGGAGCCAGTAATTATAGGAAGTTTACCAGGTTTCGAAGCAATAGAGAAAGACCTTAAGCTATTTTTCTCAGAAGCAGGTTAGAAAAAGCAGACATCTAACTGGCTTTTCTGGCTTACCGAAATCCCCTATGGATAATCCTATATCCTATTGATGCGAGAGCCTGCATGCTAACACTTGCGGCATCAGGATTAATCGAAAAATCGAGGCGATGCCCTATTCCAACAATTAACGCAACCGTGGTAGGCTTAAGGGGTTAACCCTTTCTCAGCCTCTTCTTCCTCCTGCGGCGGCGATTATCCCTCGACATCATGTAGTTTGAGATGAACATCATTTTAGTCACGTAGTCTGGGTTCTCGACACCAGCAACATCCCTGAGAAACTCCTCGGCAAACTCCTCTGCCGCAGACACTCTTAACAGCCCCTTACAGTTAAACTAGCACACCCCTAATAAACATGACTTGTTTTTCGAAGCTTCTAGAGGTAAATAGGCTTATTAATTGAGGCCAACGCCAATAAGTATAAATATAGGCTATAGCTATAGTTATAGCTGTGGCGACCACTATTCAGGTTAGTAGGAGAACACGACAGCTCCTAGACGCTTTAAAGAAGAAGCTGTCCGCGAAAAGCTACGATGAGGCTTTGCAAAAGCTCATAGCCGAGAAAATGGAGATCCCCGCCTCCATGTTTGGCTCAAACCCTAAGCTGTCTCGCTTCAAAGAAGAGGAGGAAGAGGAGTTCCATGAGCTATGAGTACGTTATTGACGCGTACGCGTGGATCGAGTACTTCAGAGGCTCAAAACCCGGGGAGGAGGCTAAGCATTACATCGAGGAGGAGAATTCAGCTACCCCGACAATAGTTATCGCGGAGCTAAGCAGGAAGCTGCTTAAAGAAGTTGAGAGGGGGGTGGAGACAGTTGAAGGCAGGAGAGCCAAGCTGGAGTTTGTTGGAACCGTCACTGAGACCGTGGACCTATCGCGCGACATCGCTGAACTCTCAGGCGAGATAGACATTGAGAGGAAAAACAGAGTGAGCAACTGGGGGCTAGCTGACTCAATCATCCTGGCAACAGCCCGAAAATCTAATGCGAAAGTGGTTACTGGAGACAAGCATTTCGCCGACCTGAAGAATGAAGCCATAATGATAAAATGAATAAAGAAGTTTATGTTTCTTCCTGATACTTTGAATCCTGTTTTCTCTTTGAGCTTGATGAGTATCCTGTGAGAAGACGCAACATCATCATGGCTTATACCAGTTACTGCCCACATAAGACTCAGAGAGAAAATAGTGTGTGCTACGCATCAACCAAGTATTTCTCATAGTCGTTAACAACGAGTTTTCTTCCTTTCCGCGTGACCTTGAACCCTTCTTCCTCCAACAGTTTCCTATGGTTCTCTGCGCCACCAGGATACTTCTCGTTCAGGAATCCGCCTGATTTCAGCGTACGCCAGTAGGGAATCTTCAAGTCTCTGCCTTCTTTCGCAGCCTCTTCAGCCGCATTGGCAGCAATCATTATGAAGATCCCTGTTGTGAGGGAGCAGCAGGCCTTAACCCTGTGTTTCCTAGCTATTTTCCTGCATATCTCAACAATCGTAATCAGCCTACCCTTTGGAATACTCTTCATGACTTCAACAACCTCACTGGGGTTAACAAGAATCACCCTATCACCAACTTCTGCACCCATCTTATGCACAGCATTATAGCAGGGAAAACTCTTCTCCAGCTTCAGTGTCTTCGGCAGACCCTTCTTGTCCGCCAGCTTCTCCTGCCAAGATTTCCTCCTGTAACTCATTCCGTCCCCGCCTCTTGCTTCCCCCACATAAACCTCATTACCATCAAACCTTACCTGTTACTACTTATATATTTTTAAAACTTA
>JAWCNV010000012.1:0-30356 GCA_038848185.1 Thermoproteota archaeon
TATTCGGCTGCACCACCCATGTGGCTGCGAAGATAGTGCAGTATCTAGATGGGAGGAGGGGTATCAGTTTCATGGATTATCCTCTTCTCGTCAGGCTTAACCCCAACATTCCTTGGAAAACAAGGGGTAACGGTGCGGTAAGCATAAGGATAAGCATAGATGATTCTGAGGCTAGCTTAGATAAGGTTGCAGAATCTGTCTTAGGCATTGTTAGGGAATTCTCAGATTTAAACAGTCCAAGGTCTGAGCCTGCGATTGTTTTCAGCAGGAGGATTCCTGAGAAGGGGGATGCGCTCCACCAGTTCTACCTGAGGGCTTTAAGAAGCATGGTTCCGCCAGCTGAGGCTTTGAAGGTTGCTAGGAGGGTGGGTGCAACCTGTAGTTTTCTCAAGACCTCTAAGGTTGGGGTGGTTGGGGCGCTCGCAGCAGTCGGAGCAGTCTTCGAAGACTATACTTATGAAATCCTCTCCTACAGGATTAGGGAGAACTATGGAAAGCCCCGTAGAATAGATCCTCACAGTGTTTACCTTATGGATGAGGCTTCTTCAAACTATACTTTCAACAATGTTGATCAGGAGACGAGACGTATCCTGATAACCCCGCACGGCAGGGATCCGGTTCTCTTCGGCATAAGGGGGGAGACGCCTGAAGCAGTCTACAACGCGTTCAGACTCGTGAAGCCGGAGGAAAAGGTTGAATGCTGGTGCATCTTCAAGACTAACCAGGGAACTGATGCACACTTTCCTGAGAAGCCTGTTAAGATTAATCAAATCAAAAAATATGATTCTACCTTAGTAGAGGGCAGCGTGGCGGATAAGAAGGTTATTCAAGGAGGCCACGTTATAATCACTCTGAGCAACGAGGGTTCAAAGATTTTCTGCGCGTTCTACTCTCCTACTGGAATCCTTAAGAAAAAAGCTTTCGAGCTTGAGCCAGGAGACTATGTAAGGGTTTACGGCGGTGTTAAGGAGCATAATGGAGCCTTAACAGTCAACACTGAGAAAATGGAGATTGTAAAACTCAGTGAGAAGGCTAGGAAAGCCTCTCCAAAATGCCCAAAGTGTGGGAGAAGATGCAAAAGCCTCGGCCTGCGTCAAGGCTTCGTCTGCGAGAAATGCGGTGAGCAAGTTTCGGAGCCGCAGGTCATAAAGGTGGAGCGGGGTTTAAAGATTAACCAACCATATCTCCCTCCTGAAAGAGCTCACAGGCATTTAACCAAGCCGTTGAAAAGATACGGTCTTGAGAAAAACAAGTTAACTGAGACTATTGGTTTCATAAGTCCGTGGCATTTCCCCTAAGGCTTAACTATTCTGCTGAGGCTCGCCTATGAAGGCCAGCGCGTCCTTTATCAGGCCAACAGTGCTTTGGAAACCCTGTTGAACCTTGCTTTCAGTTAGTTCCCGGATGGGGAAAATTATCTGGGCAGCAGGAATCTTCTGAAACCTCGCCATAGCAACTACTAGTGATAGAGAACTCTTAACCCGCCTATTCTTTATCAGAACATAATCCTCCCTGTCCCTGAACTTTTCGGCGAGTTTTGAAGAGTTTACGATCAGGTATGCTTTCTTATTCCTACCAATGGTGTTAACACAGTCAACAGTTACGAGGAACCTTGAGTCAATCAGCTTCATAACGTAGAGAAGGGCGGATAAAAACATGTTTCGCTCCCTGTTGGACAGGGAATCAATATACTGCTGCCTAACCATCGTTGTGAAAACGCTTACTCCAAAGCCTCCTGTCTTAGCATAATAGATGTCTACAGTAGGAATCTTGCCGATCCCCATTGAGTCAACAATCAGGTTATCTGGAAAACCGTAGAAAACAATCTCTCCAACAGGCTTCATGTTGAAAAGCCTTACAAGGTTGCCTGCTTGAATAACACCCATCCCGCTGAAACCCTCTAAACCTAGAAACGTCAGCCCCCTGCCATCTACCTTCTCCCTGAGCAGTATCTCAATCAGTCTTCTTCACATCCCTGTTAAACTGTATAAGCAGGTTAACAACCCTACTATTAAGATTTAAAGCAACAATCTTATTGGCTGAAAGCCTCTCCGTCTTAATTAGACCGAGCCTGAGAAGATTACTTAAAGCCCTATCCACACTGGAGGAGGAGCAGCCAGCCCTCCTAGCCAGCTCAACCTGAGTGAAAATCGTGTGCGGCGCGTTTAAAAGCTCCTCGAGAACCCTTACCTGAACCCTGCTAGCGAAAACCTCAGACAGCCTCATCCTAAAACTTAAAAACAAACCAAAATAATATGTCTTACTGCAGGAAAGAAGGCGGGGGTCGCCAAAGCCAAGCAGCGGCAAGGCCAGGTCAAAGGCGGGAGGCTCAAGATCAAAGGGGAAATAAGAGACCTCTTCCCGAAGGGGTTCGTGGGTTCAAATCCCACCCCCCGCACTGTTTTTCACAGTTAATAAATTTATGATAGAATACAGATTTCAACATCTCATACCGACCTCTCTAAGTAGGTAGAGTAACACTATTAGCGCTATTGGTCTTTTATACCTGTCTTCATGCATATGCTTGACCAAGATCATGATGCTACCTCTCAGACAACAAGGTCTATTCTTAACCAGTAATTTTATTATTAACATAACAACGGGTATTGGACTGTTTATTACAATAACTCAATTCAGAAATGTCGAATTACGACATTCTCTCCATATGAAACCTATTTAAACATTACTTTTTAAACAATTTCAAAACATTTTTTCAGAATACTGGAACGCAATATATATACCCCGAAAACAGGTAGAAAAGCGGTGATAGAGATGAGAGTAAAAAAGAACCGTTTGGCCAATCTTTTTCTTTTTCTACTAGTTACTCTGACTCTTATAGCATCAACTGCCTGCGCATGGGATGTTCTTGATGGACCAAAGAAACAAGAAGTATATTCTGACTGGCAGTCTACTAATGACTGGAAAATTGTAGAGGCTTATGCTGTAGTTGTCGGTGATAAGTATATATACTCGCCTAATCCTAATACTCCCGTAACTGCACGACAGGCTGTTACATACGGTATAAGTTACGATAGAGCGAGATCTTTTTTACTAACTACCTTTATGCCATGCTCGAGATACCATAAGATTAAGGTAAGAGTACTCTCCACTCCAAGCAATACTCCTATAAGATTTTCAGACCCATTTGGGTTTAGCAATTCTCAAACAAGTACTCTGCCCAATGAATTAAAATATGCACTCGACACTCTCTGGAATTTTGCAACTAGGTACGTAGGATTACCACTTCCCTCTCCATGGGGTCTTATTCTCGGAAACAGTCCAGAAATTACTGTTGACAGAGACTCGGATCTGAAGGGGGGACAATTTAGCTATAATCGTGATCCAAGATTAATGGGTGCCGACTACTACTGGCTAATTAGTACGCCAGTTAATCTAGGTTGGTACCTTATTGATGTTTACAATAAAGCTGAGGCTGGACTATTAATAATTTCTTATACACCATATGCAAGTAAAACTGAAGACTTAAAATTACCAGAAATCAGAAAATTACCAGAAATTAATCTTCCGAATACAACTATTATCTCTATGCCAACGGGAAGAGCAGAAAATGAATACTATTCTGAAGTCATACATGAACCCTTAGCAAAATTACAACAACAAGTTAAACCAACTGGTACCAGTATGGTCTTTCTTAAAGAAGCAGATATAAGCATTGTACTCTGGGCTGATTTTAAAGCATACAGATGAAAACCAAACACTTGTTTTTTCTATTAATTGGTATATCGATAGGGCTCGTTCTAATGTGCTTTTTAGTATCTTTTTATATGTCTTCATCTAAACCTGAAGAAAGAGTTGAGGAAAGTATAATCGAATCAACAATTATCATGGAAACTCCTAGAATAATACTTGAACCTATTTTCAATAGAAACTACATGTATGATAAATTAATAAAAGCCGAACAAATTGTAAACGATACGCTGAAACTAAATCCTTCTGAACATATAGAGCTTAGTCTGCAGGTTGAATATATGCTTAACGACTTAAATAGAGCCAAGAAATTATATGAAGCAGGTTTATATGATGAAGCACTTGCTTACATTAAACAGAGCAAAGACTATGCTATAACGATTGCTACGTATATTAAGTTAAAGAAGGGCATTTTAGACGAAAACCGCTTGAAAGAAATGCTTTTTCAAAATATCGCTTCTTTAAAAGATTCGTGGATAATTTTAAAAGAGCGCGTAGTAGACCTTTTTGAAAGAGAAGTTTATCGAATCGATGATTCTATTGCCTGGATTAGTGCTATAGAAGATAAGACATACACTGTCCTATCGCTCTTAGATCAAGCTGAATATGCTATGGCTCTCTATCAGAATCCTTCTAACATTACTGAAAGACCCCCAATCGCTTTCTTAGCAACTGGATGGTCTTTGAGCGAAATAGCGAAGGACTACATGGAAGATGCAAATTATACTCTCCAGTTAATTCCGAATAAACTTAGAAAAGAAAACGGTAGCAACATCAATATTGAAAATTTAATTTCAGAATTAAGAAACGAGACGAAACATCTTTTCAACATAATGCGGAGGGAAATTTCCTCTGAAGCCTATGCGTCATATGTGTTAGAGAGCGTAGAGTCATATATTAATACTGCTGACACGCTTTATGCCCATGGCTTCAAGTTGACAGCATTATTAAATTACTTAGATGCGGGAATACTCCTGCATGTCGCAGATTCTTTTAAGAACGCTCCTGATCCATGGAAATACATCATTACAAACCCTCCTTCGGCCGAAGAAGTATTGCAAGCGAAGAAGAAAGCTGTATCCGAGTTAGAAGAGATATTAGTAAAGGCGAAAAACCTTCAAGCGAATAACATAAATATACGTGGAGGCTTAACAATGTTAAGAGAGCTCACAATACATTATATTGCTACAGGAGACGCTTTTATCTCAAGATATTTGGAAAGAAGAGAGAATTGGCAATTTCTAGGAACTACTTCTAAAATCATGTATGAACAAGCTGAAATATGTGCCAAAGTATCGTTTGACTATTTTATAAGTATTCTGAATAAGATGGGGCTTATCGAAAACTAATACAGTAATTTAATCTCTCTGGATACTGCCTTATTACCCTGTTATTGCTTGCTTACATCGGAGTGCCGCATATTTTTGCAAAACCCGTAGAAGATCAAAGAAAAATAGGTTCATTAAAAGTGAAAAAGATTTCCGAAAACATTTTCAGCATAGAAATAGAGGGTTTTGACCTAAAGATAATCGTTGAAGAAGTATCGAAATCCCATACTAGATTGCGATACAGTAATAAAACTGGAGAAATGATGACAGTTAACATCGTTAAGAAGGATCGCCAGACAACAATCATAGTTAATGGTTTGGAGGCCTATACGCTCTCAGTAGACAATATCCCTGCATTACAATCAAATAATGGAACTATTGCGCAATCCGCCATTAATACAGGGTCCAACATATATTACTGGTGGGACGGAGTAATGTTTGTCGAGGGGCAGTACATTAAATATCCTCATCCGGACAGGGATTATTACGGGATCTCGCCTTTCAGGAGTTGGGCTACGCTTGGCGATAAATTAGTGCATAATCAGTTTGACCATATACTTCCCAATTCTTAAAGTCAGTACATCCTGAGGTTTTATGCGTTGTAATCGGAGTTCTTATTTGCCTTAAAATCGCTGGCCCTATGGGTGCTATCCTAGGCGGTATCATCGGTGTGCTCATCTCTTCATACGTAGGTGATATTGTTATTGGACAATTACTTGACGAGGAGGGTTGCATATGGTGGTGGATTAGCCAAGCATTTGTTTCGTGGTTAATTGACAATGCAAGGGATCTATATCGTTTATATAGAATTAATAAAAGATGGGCATACTACACTATACTTTATGGCTTCTTAACCTATGGGTATTTGAGAATAGGACCAATAACTTTCTATGATGGCATAGGAGTAGGAGATCCAGCTGGAATACTCGAGCCGGTATAAAGTGTGACGGAAATGCTTTAAAATTTAATATAATGCCCTGTTTAAACGGTGATTATTGATGAAGCGTGAGAAGGGGAAATATGATCGTCTAGGGAGTTCTCGGATCAATATGCAGAGCATTAGCAGGATCACAAGTAGGTATGGCACTTGTGAATCCTGAGATTTATTTTTAACTTTCTCTGACTAATGTTTAATAATTGGAGCATAATATTATTTTGATGATGATTAATGAAGAAACGTAGGAAAAGAAAATACGATAGTTTGGTGGGGGGGGTCTTGGGGGAGGAGGTGTAGCATTGGTATTAAGTTCAGTACTTGATGTATTCTTGCATCCTGAACATTATTTTTCTGAGCGCACTAGTCCAATAATTTTTGAAGTATTTTTAGTCAAGATGGTTGCTGGTTTTATCCTGTTAATTTTAGCTGCTGTCTACCATCTTAAAGGCTTGATCGAGGAATTGGCTGAGAAAGTAGAGAAACTTGAATTAGAGGCTCCCCGTAAAGAAGAGGTTACCCACTAATAAAGAAAACTCTGAAAAACCTAAGAAAGATAAGCTTCAACGAAAATCCTTGAAGAGAATTAGAGGAATTTAGAAGGGTGCTTGCCAACAGGTTTAGCGGTGATTCCAAGATAGGGGCGGTAGCAGGAGGGGGAAAGTCATGTTCCTCGCCCTATTTGCTCTGCTGTGCGAGCTGAAGCCCTTGAGTGGCAATAAGATGATTACGGAGGCGCACCATTTCGACTTGGAAATGCTGAAGGGCTTTCTCGACTCGGTGAATAAGAGGTTAATAAGTGGAAATCTAGCGAAAGGAGTGTTAGGCTATAAGTTGCATATGGGAGAAGTTGACGACTATGAGGTTGAGGACATAAACGTGCAGAAGGATGAAGTTGTAATGTGGCTCGAACGAAAGTCCTTGAAGGTAAGAACAAGTTCAGAATGATTGAGTAGCGGGGGGTCGATTTGAACGACCGATCTCAGGGTTATGAGCCCTGCGGGTTAGACCTGGCTACCCTACCCCGCTAGATACTTTTCTATATTTATTTTTTGGTTGCTTTTCTTTTGTCCCAATTATGATTTTTGGAGAGTAAGTATATAAAGTTTTTGGTTTTTATTTATCTGGTTTCGCTGAGCATTGGGTGAGGCATGTGGTCTAAGCGTTGTCTTTTATTCTGAAACCTAAACGCTTGTTCTGTGAATTGGAGGTGCTTTGAGTAACGGTTAAGCTGATCCGAATCGGTTTGTCTTAGAAGAATCTGTTTTATTGAGTTTTTTAAAGTTGGATTAGTAATTTCTGAAGAGGATGCTGGGTGGTTTAACTGTAGTTGCTTGATCTAAACCATTTATTCTGTGGATGAGTCGTTATTCAAAGATGGTGGACCAGGGTTATGTTGCGTTGAAAAATCTTGGCGTTAGAGATAGAGGGACATGATTATTATTGGCTTTTTAAATACTCATATTGGAGTTGTGTGAGTGAGGTGCCTATGCCTACCTGTCCTCCAAGTATTTCTTGAATACTGGGATCAAAGGGGGCTTATGGTCAACTGTTTATCGGTCTGCTTAACATGTCGTTAAAATGTTTACTTAGTTTTTTTAAACAGCCTAATTTGGGCAGCTTAAAAAAGGTTTTTGAGGAGTTTTCTGTGTTTAAGACTCTTTTTATAGAGTTTATCAACTACGGGGGTTTATTTATCGTTTTTCGACTTTAAAACGGGTTCCAAGGGCCTTATCAGAAAGATTTATAAATTACGTTTACGTAAACGTAGTAGTAAACGTTGAAGGAGATAAGGGTAGTATACCGGAAGGGAGCCAGCGAAGTTGAGATAACTGGAGACGACGTTGGTGAGATTAAGGAGATGATTAAGCATATCCCTGAGATCTGCCTTGAGCTGGAGAAGGCGGAAAGCAAGTTGAGCGAGCTGAAGTCGACACTAGGTCTTCTCCCAAGCTTCGTCAAGTATGATGATGACGGTAAACCTGTTCTCTCAGTTAGGGAGGAGCTCCTCACAAGCAGGGAGGCGATAATACTCGTGCTCAAGTTTTCTGAAAAAGGTTTGAAATCTGGAGAAATAGGGGAGCAATTGAGTAAAAGCGGCATTGTTTCAGCTGGATATCCCTCAAGGCTCTCAGAGATGCTTAGGGAGGGGATTGTAACTAGGAATGAACTGGGCAACTACGTGCTCTCGGAAAATGGAAAGATAATTGCCGAGGAGATAATTAAGAGGCTTGAAGAGGTGGTTTCAAGGTGAGCAGGGCTTCAACAATCAGGCTGGAGATACCTGATCGCAACATTAGGGTGGAGTTCACGGGAGAAGAGAACACTGTAATGAGGGATGTAATGAGGTTTCTTACGAATGTTTATCCTAAACTAGCCATTGTTGAGAAAATAGTTTACACACCTGACATGGAGGCCCTTCTTTCTGCAATATCACCCCATATCAAGATAAGTGGAGGAGAAATAATCCTGCTTGGAGAAGAGGGTAAGACGACGGAGAGTAAGATTCTCTATCTGCTTGCAGGCTGTTATGTTGCTTCAAGATTCGGGTTGCGTGAGAAGAGCAGTATGAGTGCTGAGGAGATGGTTAAGAATGTTGCAAACACCTCTAAAAAGACGATTCAAAACACGTTGGTAGACCTTGTTAAGAAGGGACTTGTACTTAGGCAGGCTAGGGGGATGTTCGAGATATCGGTTAAGGGCATGATGATGCTTTCAGGAGGCGGTGAAGGTGAAAAAGAGCCAGTCGCCAAGCCTGGTTCACCTGACTGAGCTCAGGCAGAATAAGGGTTCCCATATCTTAGATGAGAGGGAGATAAAGCTAAAGATAAGTAGGAATAATGATCTTAAGCTTGGCAGATTTTTAAACATAGACTATGAAGAAGAATCTTCTTTAAAAAGGATTATTGCGATAGATGTTTCAACTGTTAAAATAGGTATAAGCAGATTGGGCGAGGTTCATGCTGTTAGAGGATCAACCGTGTTAAAGGAGTATAGGTCGGTTAAGATAAGTAGAACCAGACCTATGATAGTGCTTGGCGAGATATCCGACAGCCAGCTTTCCTTTGAACTTGAGGAGCAGTTGAAGAACATTAACTCGGCTAGAGATTCAATGATACTTCTAGACGGAGATTTGAATGAGATGATGAGTGTCAGCAGACCGCTTGGGCTAATGGAGTTTCTTAACTCTACTCGAAGTACTTTGTTATCGGTTTCGAAAAGCTTCGTCAACCCCTTTATACATTTACCTGATGAAGTTGATGCTTCACCATTCGTAGGAGAGATATTGAACGGTAGGAGTCCAAGAGAATACTTGATTAGGCTTAGGCCAGGAAGCCCCTTGCTAAAGGTTGAAGCATATCCGGAGTTAGAGTTAGATGAGCTAGGCAGTATGCTGGCTTCTCTCATGCTTATCGACGGCGTTGAATACGGGTATCCTGAGACGCTGAGGATTGCTCACATATACTCTAAGATCCTGCAGGTGGAAGTTCTGACGCTCAGGTGTATCTTGCAGAGGAAGTTTGGGATAGAGGTGTTGAGGGAGATAGATAACAGGAAGATGCTTCTAGGAGGATTCTGGAGTTGATAACGATACTGAGGAAAAGCAAGATAACATACGAGTTGCTTGAAACCCCTGGTAGAGACAGGATTGTTGGAAGCTACTTAATACTGCTGGATAGCACAACCAACAGGAAGCTTCTCCTCCAAATCATAGATGTTAACTACCTTAGTATTCCCGGAGAAGTAGAGGAGATAATACGGATAAGCAAGAGGGAGGACTCCTATCAGGTTTTCGAGGAGGATGAGAATCTTAATAAGATACTTGACGAGCTTATGGATTCAAGAATATTAACATGTAAGGTTCGTGCAGCCTTCTCGTTGAGCGATGAAACCATAGATTTCCAGTGGGCACCCTCTAGATTGAAGTCAAGGATATATGAGCCTAGCGTGGAGGAGCTTAACGAGCTGATTACAAGCAGGTACGCGATACCGGTGAAGATAAGTGATGACTTACAGGTTGACCTGAATGCCTTAGACGGCGGTTTAACCCTGATCGTCGGCAAGAAGGGATCCGGTAAATCCAACCTGTCTAAGATGCTTGTCACAAGGATTATGGAACACGGTGGGCGCTGCATAGTCTTAGACATAAACGGGGAATACGAGCCTGCTGCGATGAAGAGCAGGTTTCTGGTTTTAAAACCGGGTGTAAACATGTTTCTAAGCATATCCAACTTGGGCAAGGAGCTTTTCACAGTCTTAATGGAGACAATAATGGGGTTGCCTTCCTCATCCATCTGGGAACTGAGGCGAATACTTGACAGTCTTGAGAACAGGAATATGCTAAGCCTAAAGAACCTTTGGAACGAAGTGGTTTGCGGAAGGTTTAACGACCTTGTTAAAGAGGCCCTTGTCAGGAGGATAACTGTCCTTAGGGAAAGCGGCTTGTTCAGTGACTCTGCTGCAACTGATTTAGACGGGGTTCTTAAAGAGGCTTCGAGCAGGGTTCTAGTAATAAACTTGAAGGGCCTACCGAAATCATTCAGGCAGCTGATAGTTGAAACAATATTAAACAAGATAGTTCGGATGCTGGAGGCAGGTGAGATAAGGCCGCTCTTCCTATTCGCCGAGGAGGCTCAGTCCTACTTGGATGAGAAAACTTGGGAGGACTATATAACACGCATGAGGCACATCGGATTATCAGTAGTATTTGTAACAAATGAGCCTGATAGTCTTATGAGCTTTGTTTACAGGCAGGCTGACAACTGCTTCATATTCAACCTAGTGAATGAGAACGACTTAAACTATATTTCCAGAATGTCTAAGATAGATGCTGAATCCCTTATAAGCCTGGTTCCAATGCTTCCTGTTGGCAGATGCATAGCCTTCGGCAACGTCACAGGAAACATACCTGCTATTCTAAGCATAAGTAAGGAAAATGTGTTCGGGACAGGAGAAACCAGAAGAGTGCTTTTAGAAGCCGTTTCTAGAAGCTGAATATCTCTAACCCCTTGTATTTCGCCTTTGAACCAAGCTGCTCACATATTCTAAGCAGCCTGTTGTACTTTGCAGTCCTCTCTCCTCTACAGGGTGCGCCAGTCTTTATCTGTCCAGCGTTGAAGGCTACAGCAATATCGGAGATATAAGTGTCCTCGGTCTCTCCGGACCTGTGGCTCACAACAACTCTATAATTGTTTTCAACGGCAGTCGTAAAGGTTTCCATAGATTCTGTTAGGGAGCCACATTGGTTAAGCTTGAAGAGAAGAGCGTTCGCAGAATTGCCCTCTATTCCTTTGAGAAGCCTCTCCCTGTTAGTGACGAAAATATCGTCACCAACTATCTGTACCTTAGAGCCGATTCTCCTAGTGATCTCTGCGAAGGATTTGAAATCGTTTTCCTCAAAGGGGTCCTCTATAGATTTCAACTTGAATGTTGAAACAAGTTGAACATAGTAATCCAGAAGCTCACCGTTTGTAAGCATTCTACCGTCTATCTTATACTTTCCTGAGTTTTCATCATAGAAAGAGGAGGAGGCTGCGTCTATGCCCAGCAATACTTCTGAGGAATTGTAACCTGTCTCCTCAATCGCTGTGGAGAGCAGCTCCAAGGCCTGCTGGCTCCGTTCGAGTGGTGGTGCAAAGCCTCCTTCATCACCAACATTTATGGAGGGTCTTCCATATTTCTTAACTATAACGCTTCTAAGCGTATGGTAAACTTCCACACCTGCTCTTAAAGCACTTGGGAAATCCTTGAACCCTGCAGGGATTACCATAAACTCCTGTATGGACAGATTGTTTCCCGCATGTTTACCCCCATTTATCACGTTCATCATAGGTACGGGGAGCGTAACACCATTATTTTTCCCCAGATACTCATAGAGCTCAATGCTGCCTGCGTTTGAAGCCGCTATAGCGTTGCTTATAGAAACCGCTAGGATCGCGTTAGCCCCGAGCTTAGATTTATTAGAAGTGCCATCGAGCCTAAGCATCTTGTCATCTACTTCATGCTGCAGTCTGGAGTCTAGTCCGACTAGCGCAGGCCCTATGGTCTCATTAATGTTTCTAATCGCCTTCAAAACACCTAGGCCATGAAATCTTTTTTCATCCCTGTCTCTCAGCTCAACCGCTTCATACTTGCCTGTTGAAGCCCCTGAAGGCACACCCGCCCTACCAATACTTCCTCCTTCTAGTTCAACTACTGCCTCAACAGTCGGATTACCCCTGGAGTCAAATATTTCTCTTCCCCGAATCCTCTTTATTCTGAAAGCGTTGCTCGTCATTTTCCTGAGAAACGTTTAGAAGTATGATTTAAGGTTTGCTTAGAAGAGTACTGGGAGTATGAATTCTGCGAAGAAAGCTATTAGCAGAGCACCATATATCAAGTCTCTTCCAAGATACTTGTTTATCTTAGTTACGTAGAGTATTACTCCTACTACAGCCATCGGAGCGTAGATCATTGAGAGTATGCGGAGAGATGACTGTAAAACCATTTGCGAGAATGCTGCAACTGTTTTTTCGACAGAGTTTACTATGCCTTCGAGCAGTTCTGTAAACCAATCGGAATTAATAGCTTGGTCCCCCTCCCCTAAGAGGGGGACGATTAACCCCGCCACTAGTTCCAATATTTTCATACCTTCATCCCTAATTTAAAAAGACCGTAAACTTATTTAAGTGCCAATGAGACTCAGTTCAGGTCATCAGTATAAGTAGCGTTTCTACTAAGCCTCTTTATGAAGCACTTGATACTTATCCATCTTGTTTAAGAGCGTTTTAACATCCGACTCTTTGACCTTCATCCCCCCCGCCTCCTCAGCAAACTTAACTATCAGAGGCAAGTACTTACGGTAGACGTCTAGCCTCTTCCTCTCCCTTTCTATACTCCTCTTTCTTGATAAGTAGAAAGAGATCTCTCTACTGACATTCCTTAACCCGTTTAAAATCTCCCTCTCTATTTCAGGCCTATCTGCAACATATTCTTTCCCAACTGTTTTGTAAGGTATCTTCGTTGAACATATATGGACAATAATTCTAACAGGGTCCGTCCTTGGATCTATTTTGTAACGCTTCCAATTCATCAGCCTGCTAACAACCTTGTAAGACACGTCGTTAGCCTCATCGTATAAAAGCGGGATCCTATTAGCATACCTGTATATTATCACATCCCCGTCTTCAGGCGGCGTTATTCTTCCCCCATAGGCTATTCCAACTTCAACTATAAAGGGATGTCCCGAATATGCTTGAGGTTTTCTGCTTTCAACCGCAAATATTTCTGGTCCAAGCTCCTTTTTAATCCCTTCTTTCAAAAGCTCCTCACCTATGGGTGATAGAATGCTTGCATCAGGAGGGAGAAAGTCTTCATAGCTCTTTAAAGCCGTTGTGAGCCTAACTATGTCATCTAGTCCAAGCTTTCCAACAACCGTATCGGGTGAAAGCTTTAACTGCTCAACTATTTTCCTAGCTGTCTCCTTACCCACCCTGTGAAAACTTTTAGTGAGAAACGAGATTAGGCTTCTCTTATTGTTTTCCTCAACCAGCCTCTTAACCATTTCAACATCAACTCCATGAGGATGCGGCAGTGTTTCAATCGGTGGATTAGGCATCTGTACGGTGCTTCTGGAAAACCTGATTAGCCTCCCATACATATCCATTAGAGTAATATTTGCATATGGTGCAACGAGTGCACTAAGCTTAACATACTCTAATATCTTCGGGAAGGCTCTGAAGTAATCTCCTTCTAAGGTAAAGCTTACAATTGTACCGTTCCACTTCTTAGGGTTGCTCTTCTCCCTCCTCTCCAAGATGATCGGCTCATTCTTCTTAATGTCTATCATTATCTTGAAGAAGAAAATCTTTTTCCGGTAGCCGACTGTGACTTCTAAGGGGTTATTTGTTGTTATCTGCCCGTAAAGATAGGCCATCTTCCCTCCGAGCCCAAACGTTCCCCTAGATTGTATCAAGGTATACTTTGACCCGAAAAGTATTTTTCCGAAGGCATTTGGAATATGTTCTGGAGGAATGCCTCCTCCATTATCAGCAATCTTTATTCTCACAATATTTTTCTCACTGCTCGCTTGGCCTTCAACAGTCAGAAATAGTATTATATCTGGCAATATGCCTCTTGCTTCGCAAGCATCCAGCGAGTTTTCAACAAGCTCTCTGACAGCCGTGTAAAGCGCTCTAACAGGATTTGAAAAACCTGCTATGTCTCTGTTTCTGTAGAAGAAGTCGGCGGGGCTAATTTCCTTGAATTTCTCAGAGCTCATTCTTAAATCTCCTTCTCCCTACTGAGCCATATTCCTCTTTCCAACGTTTTCTTCTGATTCTCCAAATACTTAAAAACTGTACTAAATTGAGCCCCCTTGAGTATTTTAAGAATAGTCTTTGAGGCGATCTCACAGTTTTCCTCTTCACCCATTATTCCCACAGTATACTTGTGAATGGCAAGTTTAACGTCTGCAAGCTTCTCGATCTTCTTCCAGACTTTCCCGCTTCTCCCTATTATTCTTCCCTTTATTATCTTCATTCTGGAGGAAGACTCATCAGTAAAATCCCTTAAGTCGATTTTCTTCAAAACAATATTATCATCCAAAAGTCTTAAGGCGTCTTCACCAGAGAATCCGCTTGATATTGCGTCGGCTATCCTCCTTAGCTTAAAATATATTTCTGGGTTGTCAGTATTATACTCAACTTTAACCAATCCTTCCGTCTGAACATTGATTTTGACACCAAATTCTTCTTCAATCCTCTTCTTCATCTCACCATTCTTTCCAATCAAGACCCCGATTCTCTCCTGAGGAATATCGAGGAATAGAATATTATTCAACCCTACTAACAACCTCCTCTTCAGACATTATTTTAGCAACCCATCCTTTTTTTCTAAAGAACCTATTTATATTTTCTACATCTCTCCTTAAAAGCTGTTTCGCTAAAGGATGTGTTGCTGGAACAGCCTGGGAAACATCTATGATGACCGGCTTCTCTCCCCAGATCATGATATTGTATTCACTTAAGTCTCCATGAATCAATCCCGCCCTCTTATAGCTTTTAACTATAAACTCCAAGATCTCCCTATATGTTTCATCCGGCCTCACCAATTCAGAGATCTCTTTTAAAAGTGGAGCCCTTCGACCATGTTCACCTATAAAAGTCATTACCAGAACATTCTTCTGAACTAGTATAGGCTCAGGTACAGGAAGCCCCGCCCCATGCATTTCACTTAAATTAGCATATTCTTTTCTAGCCCATGTGTGAACAAGAGACCTGCTGTCACTCTTAACGTTTTCAAACCGTCTGTCTCCAGAAATATACTTGAGCATCATACGTCTTATTCCAGTGTTAACCGTCAAGTATATTTTAACCGCAGCCTCCACATCTCCCTTAGCAACAGCATGGTACACCTTAGACTCTTTTCCAGAGGATATTTCACCGTTAAACTCTTTTAAGACACCCTTTCTAAGAAGCTCGTAAAGTATCATCAAAACCTCAACATTAAAAACCTCAGCAAAAACCTGGAAGTCCTCACTCCTTTTAACCTTCATCCTCTGAAGCTTCTCTATAAGTTTCTCCCTTAGTTCCAGCGTGTCAAACACTTTTTCACGCGTCATGTTGTTACAGCTACCTTACAATAAGTTGAGCAACCCTCCATTGTTTTTAAAACTAACTATTATTCTCCACCAGTATGCTCTCCAGCTTCTCTAACAAGCTCTCTGCCTAAAAGACCGTTTTTAACCAGGTAGTCTATCTGCCCAACCGTATACCTGTGTAAAATCTCTCCTCGATCAGGTTGGAAAGACCATGGTTCCACAAGAACAATATCATTCAGCTTAATCCATATTTTTCTCCTAAGCTTACCCCTAAGTCTGCATTGTCTAGTCCTACCATCGGAGCATAACACCACTGCCCAATTAGACCCTGAAAGCCCCTCCACTCTTCCGAATAACTGGCCCTCCGCAGGGGTAACCAAGGTCTCTGAAATATCTTTCTCACTGTATACTTTCCTCTTTCCCAAGGTCTTTCTAAATCCTCTCTCCTCTTCCTAATAAACTAATATGCTCAGCACTTCTTTTTGAAGCGTTTATGCTAAATATGCACAATCATCATAAGCATTACTCCGCCTATTTTTTTAACACTGCCTTCTTTCCCAAACCCGTTTTCTAAAACCGTTTTTACAATCCTGTTTCCCACAAGGTTCACCGAGTTAGCGTTTTTAATAGTTTTCAACAATTCCTCTCCATCTACTAGGGTGCCGCCATAAAACTTTTCAACCACGTTTAGCTCAAACCCTGTTTCATCCTTAAGTGTTTTTCCAAGAAGTTCTCTGTCACATGCCCCGATTAGTCTAGTTGCACCGACCACATGCTCCTTCATGTAGAAATCCTTGCTCATTTTTCAAAAGCTTTTGACAGGTGAAACTGCTCCACAGCTTAGACAAACAAGTTGAACTAGGCCCCGTTTCTCTCTGCTTAGCTTCGTATCCGGCTTCTTGCAAACAGGGCATTCAACATATGCCTTTATGTAGTCGGAAACTACTGCATCAAGCTGCTTAGGGAGTATCCTGCCTTTTAGCACGTATCGTCCCTCTCCGATCTCAGAATATGGGGTGGCGAGCCTTAGAGTCATATACTTCAACAAGTGTTTAGGGTCTCTGTTGAGTATGTTCGCTATCTGGTTTAGGTTTTGAACTATCGTCTTAGTTTTCTCGTTTATGCATTCAACATCGGGCACGTTCAACCTATCTCTACTTTCAGTCTTGGGCACCATACTAAGTCCCCTATCTAACCACTCTAAGTATTTCTCTCTCCTGCCTTCTGTTTCTTTCACGTTTCTCAAAAAAAGATTATGGAAACTCTTTAATAATGCTTTCTGTCCCCTTACTCGGCTTATGAGAGACATAGTGGTCTTGGGAAGCGCTGGCAAGGATGAGCATTTTAAAATAAGCTCTTTCCGTAAGCTGCCTAAGGTTTTCCACCCGTTTCTGAAGAAGACTATCCCTGTTTCAAAAATAAGTGAACTACTGGGTTCTGAATGGAGTAAGAATAGGGTTTACGATTTACTTAAGGATAATAGTCTTTCTCCAGTTAAATACAGCTACGGTGGCAGAGCCCCCCATGTCGCGTATGGTGTTGCAAGGCTAGGCGGTAAAGCTAGGTTAATCACCACGTTCGGTAGAGATTACGATTTTTCTTATCCCGGCTTTTTTGATGGTGGATATTGCAGTCATCTGGCGAAGAGCAACGTAGGCATGAGTATAGCTATAGTTGAAAACAGCAGTAACTTAAGTCTCCTTGACAGCAAGGCTTTAAACTCAGGCGTATGGATAGCTATGGATAAGACGACCTCAACCATTACCTGCATTAAAGACTTGGAGAACAATGAGTTTTTCATAATAGATGATGTCGAAGGTGCTAGTGGAGTTGAAAAACTTAGACCAGTGCCTGAAGCCGAGTTTGAATCGGCTTGTCTTCTTTTCGTCACCTCCTCGGAAACATCTTTCATGAAGAACTCTATCCTAGTTGCTAGAAGGCGGAATATAGACGTGGTTGTCGACGTTGCTTCTTACGGAGTTACTGAGGACTATGTCAAAGCAATGGTTCCGAATTCGAAAATAATCCTTGGAAATAATTATGAGATTAAACAAGTGATTGACTTTTTGAAGCTTAAGGATGTCGATGGTCTTTTTACAGTCGGGTCAGAGTATCCGTATGCAGTGGTTTTAGAGGATAAGTTAACTGGGTTAATAGAGGTTCACTACAGGAACGGTAAAGTCTCAAAACTGGGTCCCGTAGATTTTGAGAAGACGGGAAATGCAATAGGGTGCTGTGACGGTATTGCTGCCGGAATTTTAGCAGGCTTACAGAAGGGGTTGCCGCTTGAAGAAGCATGTAAAATAGGTCTGCTGGAAGCCTATTCAATATGGAGGGTTGAGGGCGTTCAAGAAGGTATGCTAAGCTTAGATGAATTGAAAAGCCTACACCTGAAAATCTTCGGCAAGACGCTGTTTTAGATTGAACAAAGATTTTAAAACATGAGTGTGTGCAGGGATATGAGGATTGTCTGGTAATGCTGAGCTGGGTGCGAGGAAGATAGAGTGGGCTAGGAGGCATATGCCTGTTTTAAGCCGAATCAGAGAAAGGTTTACTAGAGAGCTTCCTTTAAAGGGTATTGTTTTTTCCGTAACTCTCCATGTCACGAAGGAGACCGCTAACCTTGTAGAGACTCTGAGGGATGGCGGTGCTGAAGTCTACTTGACTCCTGCAAACCCTCTCTCTACAGATGATGACGTTGCTGAGGCGCTTAAGCACAAGAGTATTAACGTCAGGGCTTGGAGGGGAATGAACGCGGAAGAGTATTTCGGGGCAATAGACTGGGCGCATTCATATTCTCCCTCAGTGATCATTGACGATGGTGCAGACTCTATAGTAAGGGCGCATGAGAAAAACATTTTTGCTAATTGTAAGGTTTACGGTGCCCTTGAGGAGACGACGACTGGTGTGATAAGGATCAGGGCTTTAGAGAAGGAGGGAAGGCTGAAAATACCGGTTTTCTTCATAAATGAGGCGCAGTCTAAGAAACTCTTTGATAACCGTTATGGGACAGGCCAGTCTGGGATCGATGGCATAATAAGAGCCACCTCCATACTCTTCGCTGGGAAGAGGGTTGTCATATGCGGCTACGGGCTTGTTGGAAGAGGTGTTGCAAGCAGAGCCAAGGGACTAGGTGCATCAGTAATAGTTACCGAGACATCGCCAATAAGGGCTCTTGAGGCAGTCATGGATGGGTTCACAGTAATGCCGATATTCGAAGCCGCTAAAATAGGCGACGTATTCATAACTGCGACTGGCAACATTAAAGCTATTCCATATGAAGCAATATTGCGGATGAAGGATGGGGCTATTCTTGCGAACGTGGGGCATTTCGACGTTGAGATAGATGTTGCAACGCTTTACAGGAGGGCGAAAAACATTAGTGAGGTTAAACCTTTCGTAGAAGAAGTACTGCTTCCAAACGATAGAAGAGTATACTTACTTGCGAAAGGCAGGGTTGTAAACCTAGTTTTGGCAGAGGGTCATCCCCCAGACGTGATGGATATGAGTTTCTCGAATCAAGCCCTAGTGTCAGAATACCTCGTAAAGCATAAAGATCTTAAGAGCGGGGTTTACAATGTGCCTGAGAAGATAGATATGATGGTTGCATCCATGAAGCTTGAAACAATGAGTGTTAAGATTGATGAGTTAACAGACGAGCAGAAGAAATACCAATCTTCATGGAGTGTTTAGAAATCGCATAGCTGAATCCGGAGCCTACGCATGTATCACTGTTTTTCATCCTTAAGGAGTTTGAGGGCCTCTGCCTCATCTAGCTTATCCTCCACCACTTCTCCTATTAGGAAGTTCGGTCTAAAAGATGCTATACGCACATTTATGAAGCTTCCGAGCTCAACATGCTGCTTCAAAACTATTGGCTTGTAATAGATGTTTCTTGCTATGAAGCTTCCAGTTACGGTTCCCTTCTCATCAACCAAGGCCAAGCCCTCCCAGCCAACCCAGGAGGAGTTTCTCTCCTCTTTAATTTTCAATGAGAGTTGAGAAAGCATCCTGCTTCTTTCGGAGACTATCCTAGTTGAAAGCTGGGGTAGCTTTGATGCAGGTGTTCTAGGTCTAGCGTAGAACTTTGAGACATTCAGAAAATCAGGCTTGACAGTCTTTATGACTTCTAAAGTTTTCTCAAAATCCTCCTCGCTTTCAGTCGGGTACCCGACTATAACATCTGTTTCAACCGATACTCTAGGTATTTCATCTCTCAGCATCGAGACGATCTTCATAAAGTCTTCAACAGAATATTTTCGGTTCATGCCTTCAAGCACCTTGTCGCTACCGCTTTGCAATGGTACATGGATGAACTTGAAGAATTTTTCATTCTTAACTGTTTCAACAATACCTTTAAGATGCCTCAATATTCCTGCTGGGTTCATCATGCCTATCCTAACGAGGAAAGTTCCTCTTATGCTACTCACATTCTTAAGCAGTTCAACTATGCTGCTTCCATTGTCTACACCATAAACAGAAGTATCCTGAGAGGAAAGCCATATTTCTTTAGTGCCTTCCTCAACACGTTTCACAATTGCCAAAACAATCTCTTCAACACTATAGCTCTTGAGCCCTCCTCTTGCAAACCGCGTTGCACAATAGTTGCATGCTCCAGTGCACCCTTGAGATATAACGATCTTTCCGATAACAGGATTCTCGCTCCTACACGGGAGAAGATTGTTAAAGTTTCCTCCATCAAGCCTAATGTAACTGCCTCCTTCCAAAACTTTTTGAACAGCCTTAAAAACCTCTTCGCCAGTAGCTGGACCCAGTACTCCTTCAACATTTCTAACTTCAAAAATCTTTTCAACACCAATTATCTTTGGTAAGCATCCGGTTACAATGATCTTCTTATCCCTGCTTATCGTCTTTAACTTGTGTAGAATCTTATTCTCAGTAGGAGTCTTAACCCCGCAGGTGTTAACCAAAACTAGATCCGCTTCATTCTCATTATCCACTATGGTGAAACCTTGGCTAGTTAGTACACCAGCCATCGCCTCACCCTCAGCCCTGTTTACGGCGCAACCGTAGTTTAGCAAGAATATTCTTCTACCCATATTCAAGCATCCTTTCTCTCGCCTTAATCTCGCACCTAGAAGGGGAAAACTTTCTACTCCTCATAAATATTTTGACTAGGATTACCAAGCCAAGAGCCCTTAAAAACGCCGAGGAGTAGCTTTAAAGTATAAAAAGACAGGGTTCTTAAAATAAGCTAGGGGCCGGTAGTTCAGAGGTAGAACACTGGCTTCGCGAGCCAGATGTCAGGGGTTCGAGTCCCCTCCGGTCCATTCTTCTCTTTAGAATCGGATAAGATCTCCAAGTAAAAATGACGGGTTAGCTTAAAGATATTTAAGATACATGCCGCCAAAGTTTATTTGAGGAACCTTCAGTAAGGTATTAAAAGGCTGAGATGATGCCTTTATCATTGAAGAAATTAGGAGTAACGAAGCAAGATCTAATAGCGATGATCATGCTCTCCTCGGTCTTCTTCTTAATGTCTATTTGGGGCTTAGGTAATACAAACACACCATTAACCACCGTTTCCTTTCATACTTCTGACGGTGAAGGTTTTTACATAGACTTGGGCCATATGGAAAAAGTTAAATCGGTTAATGTTTTGCTTAAGAAGGCTCCAGACCCTATCAGTTTTAAGATATATGAAGGCTCTCCAGGGAACTTCTCATACTTAACGGAAACTTCCTTTAAAGGTTACTATTCATGGGAGAGTATAATTATTAATGTTGAAACCCGCTACATCAGATTTATCCTTGGTCCCTCCTCCGGCGAGATTGCTGAGATTATGGTAGTAGGGAGCGGGGATAAGATTATTCCAATCAATTCTATTAGGGGCGAAGGTATTGACGATGAGACTTTAAGAAATCTGATCGACGAGCAGGATAAGGTTGAATACCCTATAACATACTTATCTGAAACATATTTCGATGAGATTTACTTTGTTAGAACAGCAGAAGAATACCTGAATCTTGAAGAACCTTATGAATGTGCCCACCCTCCTCTAGGTAAACTTATCATGGCAATAGGAATACTTGTCTTTGGCTACAATCCTTTCGGGTGGCGGATTATGGGAGTAATATTTTCAACGCTTATGATACCCATCATGTATCTATTGAGTAAGGAACTTTTTGAAACCCGAGTTGCAGCCTTCATATCAGCGTTCCTATGGGTTTTCGAGTTTATGCATTTTACAATGGGAAGAATTGGGACAGTCGATACCTACGTAGTTTTCTTCTCACTACTATCACAATTCTTCTTCTTCACTTATCTCAAAGACGCTTTGAAAAATAAGAATGATGACCGATTACTGTTTTTCGCCGTACTGTTCTTCTCGCTAGGGTTCTCAACAAAATGGATTGTTATTTTCGGATTTATTGGTAATGTTTTCCTCCTCACAGCATTCAGACTTAAGGATCTTCTGAAAAGCCAGAGCCATTGGGCTTCCAGGATCAGTGGGCTTTTACGTTATCCTTTTTCGCCTTTGTTCAACTTCCTGCTCATCGGTATCTTAGTGTACTTTTCAACGTTCATTCCATATATGATGGTTGGCCACACGTTGCTAGATGTTTTCGGAATCCAATTCGGGATGTACCGTTACCACGCAATGTTAGAGGCCACGCATCCATTCGCCTCTCCTTGGTGGAGTTGGCCCCTGATACGTACACCGGTTTGGCTTTATGTTTCATACCTCCCAAATAGGATGGTTTCAACGATAACTTGCATGGGTAATCCCACAATCTGGTGGTTCGGTGTTTTTTGTCTAGTGTTTGTCGTTGCGAAAACAGTTTTTAAAAAGGACTTGGCTTGCCTATATATTATTACAATATTCCTCTTCCAATGGATGTTCTATGCGTTAATCTCAAGATGCGTATTCCTCTACCACTTTTACTCTGACGTGCCGTTCCTAGTTTTCGCTGTAACCGCTCTACTGAATGATCTTTGGGAAAGGAAAAATATTAAGTACAGAAAAATGACTGTTCTATCATATTTAATCATCGTGGTAATAGCATTCATCCTGTTTTACCCAGTCATATCAGGCATACCCTGCTCCATTACTCGGAGGGATTCCTTAAGACTGTTTAACAGCTGGATTTTCTAGGTGATACGAATGAGCCATCATGATGGAGAATTTATCGATGTTTCGGTAATTTTTCCAGCATACAATGAGGCGGGGAGACTTGCCCCAGCAGTGGATAAAACAGTCAGGTTGCTAAGGGAGGTTGCTCGTTCATATGAAATAATAATCGCTGAAGACGGAAGCACCGACGGAACAGATAAAGTTGCCTCTAAGCTTTCAAGGGAGTACTCCTTTGTAAAGCATATTCATAGTGACAGGAGGCTTGGAAAGGGGCAGGCATTAAAGGAGGCTTCAAAAAAATCCAGAGGAGCGATTATAGTTCACATGGATGTGGATCTCGCAACAAACATTAGGCATTTAAGGGAACTTGTACAGTCCATAAGGGAGGGGTATGACTTAGCCATAGGGTCTAGGCTGCTTCCAGGGAGCAAAGTCGAAAGGAGGCTTTTTAGAGAGTTCATATCTAGGGCTTATAACCTTATGGTAAGACTGCTTTTCAAAACCGGAATTAGAGATCATCAATGTGGGTTTAAATCATTCAAAAGGCAAGCGCTTCTAAAGGTTCTTAACGAGGTGAAAGCCAACCATTTATTCTGGGACACAGAGCTTCTAGTCAGAGCATCAGAGAAAGGTTATAGGATAAGGGAAATTCCAGTTGAATGGAAAGAGGGGAAGACGACTAAGGTTAGACTGTTCAAAGACTCTCTTTCAATGTTTCTCCAAGCTTTCAAGCTTTGGTTAGAGCTAAAAGGAAAAAGGTCTGTGCTGTGCTAAAGGTAGGACTGCCAGCATAATGTTTTAAGGGGGGCTTCGTTTGACTTTTAAAGTACCTTAAATATAAGGTAGCTTCTACCTTCAAAGGTTTTATCGTAAACCTTCTCAAACTTTCCAGATTCTTTGAAGAACTGAATATTTATTGCGAAATTGTTATCAGTAGCGAAAAGTGTTTCATAATACGTTATCACAATGAAATTCACACCATATTGCTTGATAAGCGTATAGTTTCCCTTAAACATCTCTATCACGTCTGCCTTAACTTTTTGAATAATGCCCCAGTCTATTCCGTGGCTCCAAAGCCAACCTTCATAGCCTAAGATTATCTGTCTTCCAGCTAATGTGGCTATTGGATCAAGGAAATGCGTGCTCGTCAGGAAAACTGACTCCGGGGGTGTGTTATCCCTAACCCAGTCTGCAAAGGCAATATCCGCCTCAGGCCAAATCAAATAGTTTTCTTGAAGGGTCTTAACATGGCTTAGAAAACCTGAAGCCATGCTGAAAAACAATATGGCTGCCAGACTTATAAATCCGAATACTGCAGTTAAACGTGACTTGTTTAAGATTGGCAACTTTACACCAAGCTTCAAATATTGAGATAAAACCTTAGCGATTTCGATAACACCGTAAGCTCCTATTATAACTGTAAGAATATACCAATGCAGGAAAATCTTATAATTATCCCAGTCCCAGGGCTGAAACCTTATGAAGTTCCCTAGGAAGAACAGTATCAAATATGGTGAGTAGAACCTTTTAACAGCATAATTAGACTTTAAAAATCCGTAGGCGAATGGTAGGAGGATAAGCCCTGTATTCATAAGCCAAAACCTGACTATTATCAAGACACTTTCTAAAGCTGAAAGGGGAATAGATAGCATGCTCCAGTTTAAGGCCGTGATCTTATCAACGTTTTCTTTAAGCCAACCGATAGTTGAATTCACGAATCCTCCTCCAACCTGTGTCATGACGGCAAGAACCTGGGGGAGCGCTAAGACAACTGCTGGAATGAAAAAAAACGCGAAGAATCTTAAATTCTTTCTAAACACGATAGTGAGGAAGAATAGTACAATCGACACAGCTATGAATGAATGCGGATGGATGCTTGGCAAGATACCCGTTAAAACGCCTGCGAGCACAAGCTCTCCAGTGTTTTCTTCGTTTTGGATAGCATAAAACATAAGTATGTAAACTATTAGAGAAATCCCTATCCCCAGCATGCTTGGTCTTTGAGGCATAAGCATAACCGTCACAGGGTTTCCGAAGCGTATTACCGGTAAGGGCGAAATGCCTGAGCCCGAATAATCAGTTGGCAAGTTTGTAATCCAATTCATGAAACCATAGTTTGTAATATCGCTGAAGGCATAGATTATGCCCATGTTACTAGCAAAGAAGAACAGCAATGCAGAAAGCATACCCACATACTTTCTTTTAGTGATTCTAAGCGCTAACGCAGCTATCAAGCAAAGAAGTGAAACTTGAAAAAGAATATTTGGAATTATAATGCTACTTCTTAAATCAAACCCTGCCCACATTAAGATTGATGATAGAAAATCTACCGAGGGCGGGTATACCATTGTAGTGTTAATCATAACAGGATATTTAGGCGGAAAATTATTTCTATAAACGAAAGAATTGATTACTGATATGTGAAAACAGTAGTCCCCTGTAACGAACGATGAACCATAAAGAGAGTTAAACTCTTCTCTTAAAACGCATTTAAGGTTCAAAGCAGTGAAGGCCACGCTTCCGAATAAGGCTACTGCAACATTCTCTAAGTTAAAATTGTTACTTATGCTTCTCTCACCTAAAATATTCCTTCCTACTATGATTCGTATAAAAATTGAGGCAAACACGATTAAAATCATCCCCATGCTAATGCTTAAAGAATCAAGTCTCCCCTGCCAAGAGGAAAACAAGTAGACAAGCATAGTTGATAATGCATGTCCGACAAGAATGGAGAAGCAAAGCCTCTCCTCTAAAGTTAACCTTATTTTAAGAAGTGTTGAAACAGCTGCGCCAAAGAAAATACTGAAAACTGTGAAAAGCACTCCTAAAGCGCCTATTACTACCATTATGAGTACTTTAATCTTCAGATTTTATAAGCATTTTTTAAATTGTCATGAGCAATACTTAGGCAGCTGAAAAAGGATCATGGTTAATGCATAATAATTTCATAACTTAATCGACTTAGCAATGATCTCTGCCAGTAGTATTGTGCTAATTAGAAGTTAGAGGAAGCATAGCCAACGTTTTTCTAAAATTCATAATCCCTTTACAACCTAGCTTTCTAAGAGCAATAATTCTTCTATTAGTTTTTCAAGCACTTTCTCCCTATGGTAGAAATGCTCATACGCGTCGTACCCAACCGCATTCTTCCTATTATTCTTAGTTTCTTCCAGCATTTTCCTAAGCATAGCGAGTGCAAGATGCCTCGCCTCAGCTTCCTGCGACATCACACTTATCATTCCTTTAAACGGTTATTGACTATAGTAAACCCTTTCCCGAATTATTGAGGTGCGGAATAACGGGATCCAGCCGTTACACCAGATTTCGACTGGAGCAACATGCATAAACAAAGCGTTAAAACAGCAGTTAGAGAAAAGTTTCAAAAAATTGTGAAAGCAGTTGATTTTTCCGAAGGAAAATTGCCTTAAAAACGTGGGAAACGCTTAAATAGCTGGCGCCATTTAATGTTTCAGACCACACTGGAACGGCGTGTCCCCTAGACACTGGTATGCACCAGGTATGAGAAGGGGGCTCCACGTGTGGGCACATGATCTTGAGGACTCGAAAAGAGTCTGATGCTGTTTGAACATGAGAGGAAAGTCCACCGTCCAAGACCGTAACTCTCAAACCGGTTGATCCTACCGGACCCCACCGCTATCGGGATGAGACTAAGCCATGCGAGTCGCGCGGCCCGGTCAGCGGGCAGCGGCGTACGGCTCAGTAATACGTGGTCAACCTACTCGGAGCACCGGGATAACCGCTGGGAAACTGCGGCTAATCCCGGATAGGCGAGGATGCTTGGAACACTTTCTCGTCGAAAGGCTGGGTTAACGATGCTTAGCTCAGCGGCTCCGAATGGGACCACGGCCGATCAGGTTGTTGGTGAGGCAACGGCTCACCAAGCCTAAGACCGGTACGGGCCCTGAGAGGGGTAGCCCGGAGATGGGGACTGAGACAAGGCCCCGGGCCCTACGGGGCGCAGCAGGTACGAAAATTTTGCAATGCGCGTAAGCGTGACAAAGTCATCCCGAGTGCCATCCGCTGAGGATGGCTTTTCCACAGTCTAAAAAGCTGTGGGAATAAGGGGAGGGTAAGTCGGGTGTCAGCCGCCGCGGTAATACCCGCTCCCCGAGTGGTGGGGGCTTTTACTGAGCTTAAAGCGCCCGTAGCCGGTCATGCGTGTCTCCAGTTAAATCCAGCAGCCTAACTGCTGGGCCGCTGGAGATACTGTATGACTTGGAGGCGGGAGAGGCTGCCGGTAGTCCTGGGGTAGGAGTGAAATCCACTGATCCCGGGAGGACCTGCAGTGGCGAAGGCGGGTAGCCAGAACGCGCTCGACGGTGAGGGGCGAAAGCTGGGGGAGCGAACCGGATTAGATACCCGGGTAGTCCCAGCTGTAAACGATGCGGGCTAGGTGTCGGTGCGGGTACGGCCTGCACCGGTGCCGCAGGGAAACCATTAAGCCCGCCGCTTGGGGAGTACGGTCGCAAGACTGAAACTTAAAGGAATTGGCGGGGGAGCACCACAAGGGGTGAATGCTGCGGTTTAATTGGAGTCAACGCCGGGAACCTTACCAGGGGCGACAGCTGTATGAAGGCCAGTCTGAAGGGCTTGCCAGACTAGCTGAGAGGAGGTGCATGGCCGTCGCCAGCTCGTGCCGTGAGGTGTCCTGTTAAGTCAGGTAACGAGCGAGACCTCCGCCTCCAGTTGCCACCGCTCCTCGAAAGGGGGGCGAGCACTCTGGAGGGACTGCCACCGATAAGGTGGAGGAGGGAGGAGGCAACGGCAGGTCAGTATGCCCCGAAACCCCTGGGCCACACGCGGCAGATAATGGTGAGGGAAGAGGGCTCCGACCCCGAAAGGGGAAGGTAATCCCTAATCCTCGCCGTGGTTGGGATCGAGGGCTGCAACTCGCCCTCGTGAACGTGGAATCCCTAGTAACCGCATGTCATCATCGTGCGGTGAATACGTCCCTGCTCCTTGCACACACCGCCCGTCGCTCCAACCGAGTGAGTCTGGGTCGAGGCCTGATCCATAAGGGTCGGGACGAGACTTAGGCTTGCGAGGCGGGAGAAGTCGTAACAAGGTCGCCGTACGGGAACGTGCGGCGGGATCACCTCCTACGTTTAGGACGGTGGACCCTCAAACATGTTCAAACAGCATAATCATTATGACCCTGAGCAATCATGCTTAGGCGAATGCATGAGCCTCAGCGAAGCTGAGGCTGTGAATGCGTCACAGGCAGTTCACAGACTGTTCCAACAGGAAGTTGGGATCGTGGCACAAGGACGCTGCCTGGTGGATGGATCGGCTCGACAGCTGATGAAGGCCGTGGCAAGCGGCGATACGCCCCGGGTAGGAGCATGCATCCATAGATCCGGGGATCGCTGAATGGGTAACCCTTCTCAAGCTTAGGCTTGGGAAACATCCTCCGCAAGGAGGATGAGGGAACCCGCCGAAAGGAAGCATCTGAGTAGGCGGAGGAAGGGAAATCAAACGAGACTCCCTGAGTAACGGCGAGTGAAAAGGGACCAGTCCAAACCGAAACGGGCGTGGATGACACGCTTGTGATGTGGTGTTGAGGCAGGAGCGTTCCCTCCTATCCGGTTCAACCCGAAGGAATCTGGAATGATTCGCCATAGAGGGTGACAGCCCCGTAGGGGGTGATCCGGAGGAGGATGGCTCCTTAGCCTGAGTACCATAGCTCGGATATGCTATGGGAAGCAGGGAGCCAGCTGCTTCCAAGGCTAAGTACTCGTCGAGACCGATAGCGCACCAGTACGGTGACGGAAATCTGAAAAGTGCCCCGGAAGGGGGGTGAAAAGTGTCTGAAACCAGGCAGTTATAGACGTGCATGGCCTGAAAGGGTTACTCCCTTCAAAAGCGGAGGCTGGAGACGGCTCTCTGCGATGGAGGGTACCAGGGTCATGCGCTCCGTCTTGAAACACGGGCCGGGGAGTTTACTGTCATGGCGAGCTTAAGAGGCTTAAAGCCTCGTAGGCGTAGGGAAACCGATTTCACGCACAGCCCTGAAAAGGGCTGGAGGTGAGGGGTGTTCTAAGCGCCCCCAGTCATGGCGGTAAGACTAGAAACCGAGCGATCTAGCCCTGAGCAGGGCGAAGCCAGGCGAAAGCTTGGTGGAGGCCCGAAGGGGTGCTGACGTGCAATTCGTTCCTCTGACTTGGGGCTAGGGGACAAAAACCAATCTAGCTCGGTGATAGCTAGTTCCCTCCGAAGTGAGTCGCAGCTCAGCCCGCCTGGAGGATGCGTACTGGGTAGAGCACTGATTGAGTGGTAAGGGCTCGAAAGGGCCCGCCTCTCTTTCAAACTCCGAACCAGTATGCTCCTGAGAAGGGCGGAGTGGGGTTCCGCGGGTTAAGCTCGTGGACCGAGAGGGGGGCAACCCAGACCAAGGTTAAGGTCCCCAAATGCCAGCTAAGTGTCAAACCAAAGGGCGTCTTGTCTCTTAGACAACCGGGGTGTAGGCTTAGAAGCAGCCACCACTTAAAAAGTGCGTAACAGCTTACCGGTCGAGAGGCAAGGCCCCGAAAATGGACGGGGCTAAAGCTGGCTACCGATACCTTGGAGCACGCTACAGGGTAGCGTGTCTGGTAGGAGGGCGTTCGGCTTGGGTAGAAGCTGGGTCGTGAGGCCCAGTGGACCGAGTCGAAGTGCATATCCCGGTGGTAGTAACATCAAAGTTGGGTGAGAATCCCAACCGCCGTAAGGGCCAGGGTTCCCCGGCAATGCGTCGTCAGCCGGGGGTTAGTCGGTCCTAAGGTTGCCCCTTAACAGGGGGAGGCCGATAAGGGGAAGCCGGTTAATATTCCGGCACCAGACAGGTACGTGCGGCGACGCTAGGTCCAGAAGCTGACGGCTTGGGATAGGGTGAGCAGGGTTGCTGCCCTGTTTAACCGTTTAAGCCTGGGGAGTGCCGTAAAGGCGAGAACCAGGTGAAGACGGGAATAGCATGCCATTAGGCGTGTTCACCTGATTCCTAGGCCCACGGAAAAGGTTTCTGGAAAGGATCCTGTCTGACCGTACCGAGATCCGACACAGGTGCCCCTGGGTGAGAAGCCCAAGGCGTGTCGGGGGTAATCCATGGCGAGGGAACTCGGCAAATTAGCCACGTAACTTCGGGAGAAGTGGTGCCTGGAGCTGGGTCGCGAGGCTTGGCTTCAGGTCGCAGTGACAAGGGGGTCCCGACTGTTTACTAAAAACACAGGGAACCGTTAGCCCGAAAGGGTTTACACGGTTCTTGAATCCTGGCCAGTGGCGGTACCTGAAACCTGGGTCCAACCGGGCTAAGGGCCGCTAAACGCCGGGAGTAACTCTGACTCTCTTAAGGTAGCCAAATGCCTTGTCGGGTAAGTTCCGACGTGCATGAATGGATCAACGAGGGCCCCGCTGTCCCCGCCTGGAACCCGGTGAACCCACGTAACGTGGACGAACAGTCCACGAACTCCCAGCGGGAAAAGAAGTCCCTGTGGAGCTTTACTGCAGCCTGTCGTTGTAACGGTGGCTTCGGTGCATAGCGTAAGCGGGAGCCGCTACTAGGCTCATCCTCTCGGGGATGGGCTGAGGCGTTAATGAAACACCGCTCACTGGGGTTGCTGCTACTGATCTGGGCGTGAGCCTGGAGACAGCGGCAGGTGGGCAGTTCGGCTGGGGCGGTCCCCCCTTGAAAAGGTATCGAGGGGGCCCAAAGGT
>JAWCNV010000012.1:30454-65600 GCA_038848185.1 Thermoproteota archaeon
TCGGCTCAGACGGGTCAGAACTCCGTCGTGGAGGGCAAAGCCAAAAGCCGGCCTGACTGGTTCTCGCACATCAGGAGAACCAGGGGCGAAAGCCGGGCTTAGCGAACCTTCGTGCCCCCACAGCTGGGGGCCGAAGCTGGCAGAAAAGTTACCCCAGGGATAACAGGCTCGTCGCGGGCGATAGTTCCCATAGACCCCGCGGTTTGGTACCTCGATGTCGGCTCTTCCCATCCTGGCGGTGCATAAGCCGCCAAGGGTAGGGCTGCTCGCCCGTTAAAGGGGAACGTGAGCTGGGTTTAGACCGTCGCGAGACAGGTCGGACTTTATCTGCTGGGAGTGCTGGTCGCCTGAGGGCAAGATGTCCTCAGTACGAGAGGAACTGGGTGTCGCGGCCTCCGGTCTACCGGTTATCCAGTAGGGTAGACGCCGGGCAGCTGCGCCGTTGTGGATAAGGGCTGAAAGCATCTAAGCCCGAAGCCACTCCCGAAAATAGGCGACCAACCTGGAGTGTAGGACTGGGTAACCAGTCTGACTCCAGTCGAGGGCGGGAGTAGAAGACTCCGTTGATGGGGTGGGGGTGTAAGCACCAAGGGTTCGCCCGAGGTGTTCAGCCTGCCGCTCCCAATAGCCCGAGGTACACGATTATCCGCTTCCAGTTGGAACAGGTGAAAAACTGCCTGTGACGTTTTTCGCAACCTTTTTAAAAAGCCTAGTGGATACTATGCTTGGACAGGGAGGAAGTTGAAGGACGGGTGTCGGGCCCGATACGGGTCTGAGGAAACTCCCTTCTTGATGTGGGTGCTGCAACGCCGTGAGGCGTGGGGGGAGACCCTTAGGCTGAGACAGAAACGAAGTCCGCCCGGGGAGGTGGGGATGAAGAATTCTGACGACCCCCGGAACGGACATGAAACGTGCTCAGCCTGCAGCAAGCAAGGCCGAAAAGATCAGATGAGTCACCCACATGATGATCAGGTGGGCCGCATAGTTGAATCCCGTCTACAACAGAAAAGGGGTTACTCTCAACATCCTCCCTGTCTCTATGCGCTGCATCTTCATGAGGATGACCCTAGGAAGTGTACAGTCCTCGTTTTAAAGAAGCATGGCTTGATAAAGGTCTTCTCAAGAATATCTCAGGTTCCAAGGAATTCGATAGTTTTAAACCCGGAGGCTCCTACAATACTTTCTCATGGAGATAGGCATATTGCTGTGAGACACGGGGTCACTGTTATAGACACGTCTTGGAAATCTCCGGACAACAGTGTTTTTCATCTTCTCAAAGCCCGCTTTCAAAAGCGTCTCCCAACGCTTCTCGCGGCAAACCCTGTTAACTATGGTGTTCCAAATATTCTTTCAAGCGTTGAAGCACTAGCTGCCGCCCTCTTCATACTTGGGTTTCCAGACCGTGCTGAGAAGATCCTGTCACTTTTTAAATGGGGAGGCTCCTTCTTAGAGTTGAATCGGGACTTGCTTTCTACTTTAGCTCATCAAGAGTCTTAACAACAATGTTCGCAGGCATCTTCTCAACGGAACCTATTCTCTCACCCACTATGATTTTAACATTCTTGCTTGAAGCTAAGTCCAAGAGTCTCTGGGAAACTATCCCGTCGAAAATTATCCCCTCTACATTATCAAGCTCGTTAAGCCTGTCGAATAACTGGTTTACAGGAACCTCGTCAATAACCTCGCCCTCAGAATCAATCAGTATGGCTGTAAACGTCTCCTTAACTCTTTCCCTAAGCTCCTTCATCTTATTCAGCAACCTTTCCGGAGCAACTTGCTTTGACACTGCATATGCAGAAGCCAAATAGGTCTTCGCCTCAACTCTCCTACTGATGAGATCTAGGATTTCAATAGGCTTCATCTCCTCCACTTCTCTTCCCTGCGGTGCCTTGCTCACGTAATCAATCTTAGCTCCCCTTCTAAGAAGCTCCTTGACGATCATGTCTCCAACCCTGTCTCCGTCAGCTAGAACCGTAACCTCCTTCTTCTTGCTCGTCAGGCTGACTACGTGTTGCGGAATGTTGACACCGTTCGTTGCAATCACATTTTTAATACCTGCTTTGAGAAGAGCTGTTAAATCAGCCCTCCCTTCTACAATGAACAGGGTGTCGCTTGTCTCAGCCTCAGGCCCCCCCTCAACATCAGCCGCTAAGCTGACTATCTTCCCAACCTCGCTGACTTCACTAACTTGGTTCAACATCTGAATAACTTCACTTCTCTGTGAAGCTGACCATCTCTGCATAATGTCTCTAGCTCTTTCTAAAACCTTCTTCCTCCTCTCCTCTCTAACATCTTCAACTTCAACAAGTTTAAACCTAGCATCGTAAGGCCCGACTCTCTCTATGCTTTCCAATGTGGCTGCTAAAAGTGCTGCCGTAGGCTGGTCAAGATTATTAGGGATTGTTACAGCTCCAAGGGTTTTCTTATTCTCCACCCTAAGCTCCACATCTATTCTTCCAAGCTTGCCGCTTTTCTGGAGTTTCTTCAGGTCAAGGGTGTCTCCGAACAGACCCTCCGTCTGTCCGAATACTGCTCCTATTACATCATGTTTCTGTGGGAATCCTCCCTGTTCGAGAAGACTCTTTCCACAACACCCTCGACTTCAAACTCCAGTTTCACCACGTATTTCGAAACTGGTAAAGACTGTTCAGACACCTGTTTTCACCTACCTTTATACCGATTTCCGCCAATAAGCATGCTTCTCATTAAGCTCATTAAGCATCACTGTATTTTTAAGCAGAAAGAAGTAAATATAAACTTTTTATCCTGATCCATGAGGATAAAATCAGGTACTGTTGCCTAGGCTTAGCAAAACATTGAGAACCAGGGTTAACATGCGTCAACCCACTAGAGCAGAATCCGTGGGCAGAGTCATAGAGGAGTTGAGCACGCTGGACGCTGGAAGCCAGCTTATCATAGTTGAGGGCTCTAAAGATAAGGCTGCACTGCTCAAACTCGGGGTTAAAACTAGGGTAATGACCCTTAGAAGCTTCCTAAGGCTAGCCAGCACTGATTGGCTTGAGAGAAGCGAGGTTTCTGAAGTAATAGTTTTAACAGATTTCGACAGGAGGGGCAGGTTCCACAGCAGGACTGTAAAAAGAATCTGCTCTGGAAGGGTTAAGGTTAACACCGAGTATAAGGGGAGGCTTAAGCAGGCTTTAGGCAGCTGGGCTAAGGATGTGGAGGGCATACCCCGCTTCCTTAGAAACTGCTCTGGGCGAGAAACTGTTTAGGCTCGGCCTGACCTCCTTTTTCACAGCATGCTACTGCATGCTCAAAGGCTTCTTGACACCGAGCTCAATGTTTAGCCGTCCTGGGTCCTCCTCCCTCATGGCAGAGCTTAAGCCTACGCTCGGTTAGATCCGCTTTCGGACGGCCCAGAATCCTTTTTCACACAGACGTTTTTAAGCTTTCTCAGCGCTTTAAAAAGCCTTCTTCATCAACCTCGCCGGTTCTAACCCTAGTGCTGGATAGGGGCTTAGAATCCTCAGCCTCTAGAAGCGGCACTACCAGTATCTCGAGAGAAGCCAGTTCTCTCTCCATTCTAAGCCTGTTGATAAGTAGACCACGCTTCAAATTATCCGAGGTAACTAGGAGAGTTCCTTTCCCAAGGCTTGCTGAAGGACCTGCAAAATCATCCAGCTTAAAGACTTTAAATTTAACGTGTTTCTTCCTGAGAAAGTCTGAAACTTTTTCAACTCTCTTGAAGAAAGGTTCAGCCTCATGGGATTTACTGGCTGCAAACTTGTCTGACGTAACACCTAAAACTATTCTCCTACCTAGATGTGCTGCAAACTCTAGGAGAAGTCTATGTCCTCTGTGAAACCTGTCGAAAGTCCCTCCGATGACCACTGTCTCCCTCTTAGCCACCTTACTCTTTTCTTCGAAAAAGTAATTTAAAGCCTTATTGCCAAGTATGTTCTATTCTTGAACGAGGAGGAGAAGAGTAAATACTTAGCGGCCGGGAAGATCGCTGGGAGAGTAAAAAAAGAATCGCGCCGATGGGTTAAGCCGGATGAGACGCTGTTTGAATTAAGTGAAAGAATAGAGGAACTTATCAGAGAGCTGGGCGGCCTACCGGCTTTTCCGTGCAATATAGGCGTAAATGAGATTGCAGCACATTTCACCCCGCCCCTAGGGTTCACGGGTAGAATTCCAACTGATGGGCTGGTTAAAATCGACTTTGGCGTCCATATCGACGGTTGCATAGTGGACACTGCCTTCACTATTCCTCTTTCATCGAGGGATAGAGAGATCGTCGAGGTCGCTGAAAACAGTTTAGTCAAGGCTTCTGAAGTGTTGAAGCCAGGTGTTAAAATCAATCAGGTTGGTGGAGCCATTGAAGGCTTTGTTAAGTCTAAAGGTTATAAAGTGATAAGGAACCTGACAGGTCATCAGATAGACCGTTTTAATCTCCACACAGGGCTATCTATTCCAAATCTTAAAACTTTCAGCACTGATAAGTTTAGGAAGGACATGGTTGTTGCAATCGAACCCTTCGTCACCCTTGCTGACGGTGCTGGCGAAGTTGGTGAAACCAACAATATATACATTTATCGTTTTAAACATTTTCCCACAGATTATAAAGGAGAGTTCAATAATCTTGTGAGAAAAATACAAGGCTTGTTTAGGACACTGCCCTTCTGTGAAAGATGGGTTTTAAGCCAGTTGGGGGAAGTTGAGAAAAGTAGCCTTGAGAAAATACTTAAGGATGCTAGTAAACACTTAATTTTCTATCCGGTTCTAGTTGAAAGAAACAGGAGGAAAGTAGCACAGGCTGAAGACACTTTTCTAATACTTGAAGACTCCGTAATCAACCTTACTTCAGGAAAAGGCTAATAGCGTTCCCGCTCCTCTTGTCGCCCCTTGTCAAGATATATTGCTGTTATAAGCATTCTGCTCCCAGATTCCGGAGCGTTCTCAATGTTTTTAGGACATCTAGGGCACTCATCACCATATCCGTATACGAAGTCTCCGTCGCGAAATGGTCTTACTGCTTTATAATTACATTTCGAACATTCTTCAACAGTCAAAACAGTTAACTTCTTCTCTTTCAACATTCTTTGGACACTAATCTGATATCTCCGTATCATGTAAAAAGTTGAAATCAATCCCACTACACCAGTCATTATGAATAGAGTGTTAATCATACCATCATTTTTATCGACCCCAGTTATTCCTTGAAAAAGCAGTATGAGCGAGAAGAGAATTAGAATTCCAAGTAGGAAAAAGTAAAAAGGTACTAGGATGGTTGTAGAGCTTTTCTCCATGATTCACCCCCTCCTATTGTGCAATACCCACTGTATTCCCTACTCCAACCACCATCACAGCATCCCCTTCAGAGGATTTCTCCACGATTCTTTTCAAAAGCAACTGATATGCCTCCTCAACCCCGTTAAGCACGTCTTTGGTCATAGGTGTAATCGCCTCTTTCAAAGACATCTTTATGATCATTCCATAGAGAGGTATAGATTTCTTAGTTGCAACCTCCTCAATCTTATATTTTTCAGTGCCTATTCCACCGATAATCGCTCCAACACCTTCAGCAACACTTCCCGTTTTCTCACCTTCAAGCTTAAGCCCCGCATCAACCATGAAAATCGTCTTAAAGCTTTCTTTCTCACTCAACTTCATAAGCGCATCTCCAGGTGTTCCAACAGCACCCCCCGGCCCCTTAGCCTTCATCATATACACTTTCCTTCCATTAATGTTCTTGACAGTATACACATTATCCTTCTCAATTTCCATTATTTCACCGCCTCTCATCAAACGTGCAGCAACCAGTGACCCCGCACCGTCGCCAACTGGTTGGCCAGTGGAAAACGCTTGGAGAGCTCCAAGATATGCTTCTGCCTCCATCATGACTTGAGGCAGGATCGCCTGCAACTGTATAATCAATATGTAGCTTGAAGTCTTCTTACTGAGAATATAGTAGTGTCTCACAACCTTGTAGTAATAGTTTAAAGCATAGGATGCTTCGAAAAGGTTCATTATGTTTAAAACTTGACCATCATCCAACTCCGGGATTATCTGTTTTATCTCGTCTCTAACCCTGTTCTCCGCAGTCTTAACAATATGGTCAAGCTTCCAAACCACTCCCGCAGGATCCATGTCTACAGGCGGAACCGTTATAAACTCCAAGTAATTATCCATGAAACGGTTTATCTCCTCCTTATTATACTTCTTCAGCTTCTCCTTAGTGAATTTCACAGACTCGTCCCTCATCATGCGTAACCTTTCGAGAGCATACTCAATATCCCTGAGGCGGATCGTAGTCTGTATTTTCTCACCCCAAAAAACAAGCACTATGAACATTATCATGTAAACTATGTTAATTATGTAGCCGATGCCAGTATTGTCCTGCCCTAGGAATAAGGGTATTGACATATTTTTACGTAAGCCGCTATCCTAAGGAGAATATTTAAGCCTTTCAGAAAAAAAACTTTTACACCTAATTAACATGTTTACATAGGGCTTCAAGGGAGGGTTACCAGCTTTCAAACCTCGCGTGGCCGAAGACCACACTACTGTTTGAAACGGAGCTGTGTTTAACTTCCGTGTTCGGAACGGTTCCGCGGGCTTATCCCTGTACGGGTTTTTCCACAGCTCCTATGACCGGTAACCCAAGGGAAGATACTGGTTCCCGTATTAAAATATTTCTGATGTCTCTACGGGAAGCTTCTGGAGCAGGATCCGCAAGTGCAGTTTTCCTCAGCTACAGAATATATTTTTCCGCAGGACGCGCACATTGTTGCCGGATTATGTATTACGATACCTGTCTTATCGTTTTTCTTAAGACTCTTAAGCTCTTCTAGGTTTCTAAGGAAAATAATGTTTGATTCTGGCGTCAGGTTCTTCAACCTTGATTCGAGCTTAAACCATTCTTCAAAAGGAATATTTCTAGGAACCACATTTATCCGCTCCTCCTCGTTGACTGTTTTTAATTCTCTTCTGAATCTTTGAATAGCTTCACTATGGCTTATCAAGCTTATGATATTTCTATGGTTTTTCCCAGCGTTCTTAGAAACAATTTCGTTCACTCTTTTAAAAATCTTCTCTGCCTCTGAAACATTATCCGAGGTCTCTTGCGAATTGCTAATCTTTTCAGCAGCATCATAAAGCCCTGTTAACTCTATTATTGTCGAGCCTCTTTCAATAATGAAATATGCATCGCCATTCACTGTATTGGATAACGGAGGAATCTTTCTATTGTCTATAATGCTTCGCAAGCTTTCTCTTTTAAGTTTAAATGCATCCATGATTCTACTGACTGTTTCATCCAAGGCTTCCAGAAAAACATCTATGTCTAAAGAAGCTTTTTCAAGCATGAGAGATAGGTTTAAACTTATTGATCCTAATACGCCTGATCTAACATAGTCCTCAATGTGTCCCTTAAGAATTGAGAAATGGTAGGTCGGAGTCGTATTTGGAGAGTCGGATAATATGAGTGCACCACCAGCACCCAGATATTTTGCCAGTTTATCGCCTGTTTCCTCCTCAAAAACTTTCTTGCCATATTCTATGAGTGAAAGAGAAATGTTTGATAAAACAATCTTAGCGGCCATTTTCTCGAGTTCTTTTAAAAGTTCAAGCATTAGAGGCTCATACTCAGTTGTTAAAACAATATTCCATTTCCCACAGCTTATTGCAGTGCTCAGTAAAAGCTCCTTAAAAAGCTCGGGATCATCAGCATCTATAATAATACTATTCGCATCCAGTGACGAGTTGTTAAGTTCATCGACTAATCTCCACGTAACCTGCTTAAACGATGATGGAGGCTCTGATACCGGTATGAAGGAATGGGGTTTCAAGAGACTGAGGCTTGTTAAAGAGCTAATCGCCTCCTCAGGCTTAAACATAAAGTTAGCCAGATGGTTTATATTAACTATTCCACTAAGATGCGCGTCACCTATCTCACGAGGCAATTTGATTAGGAATGCGTATTGCCTCATCACCTCCTCTCCAGCTTCACTTACCACATCATTTACACTGCGTTTAAGAGAAATGAGTTCACTCACATCATGCACCGGTATTCCTAGTCTTGTCAACCTATGCCTGTAGTTCTCCATCTTCTTCTCCAGAAGGATCGCATTAACATATTCTCTGATGAGGGGGGCCGTTAAATATTTCACTCCCATGGAATAGAGTCTTTCTTCTATTTCCAGAGCTATGGTTTCCGCCGTCTCCTGCTCCATTCCAGCCTCCTTTACCAAGCATTCCTCTATCCTTTTTCTTTCAAAAAGCTCAATGGAGGAATCTGTTCTTCTAACCAGCAGCACATTCTCCTTTCTCCTCAGAGATTCGAAAAGGCTCATAGCAAGATTCAAAACATCTTTCCCAAGCATTGTTATCGAATAGATCTTGTTCTCAGGCTTATACTCAACTAAACCATTCTCCATAAGCTTGCTTAGATGGTATGCGAATTTCCCAGCATCATTAAATCTGTCGAGCCTTACAGTCCTCATAAGCTCACTATACCTAAGTGGGTTCTTCTCCAGAATCTTCAGTATTTCAACGCGTATTGGAAATCCTAATGCTTTGAAGATATCGGTCAACGCTTTGAAACCCTTGTTCTCCACTTCCTCCATTTTCTTGATAATGCTTTGTCTGAGTGAGTAAACTATTTTAACTTAATGCCTAAGGATAATAGCCTTATTCTCCTATGAAACAGCATGCTTCTTACAAGCTTGAATGCAAACCTACCAACATTTCAATCTTGAGAAACATTTTTTAAACAGTGAGATTCCTAATCCACTCCCAAGTTTAACGCTTTAACTCGACACTTTACATGAAAGTGATTTTTAAGGGTAATCGCCACCATGCTTTAACAAGCCATCACTATGAAGAAAGCATATGAAGCTATGGGTGAACGAAAACATATGGTTTGCATAGTCAAATCCTTAACCCGTGTGTAAACATAATCATAAGTCCGGAACCATAATGCTTAAAACGAAACACTTTTAACACTATGTCGCAAAAACAACTTGAAAGGGGGTATGGGCTAAAGGCGAAACCGGCTAACTTGGTAGGCTCCATGGCTCGGGCCCATGTGATCCCGGTTCGAATCCGGGTACCCCCATCAAACATTAAATGATAGACTTGAATCTTTTTAAAGAGGATCTAAAGTCTGATGTTGGATGGGGGCGCTGGGATTTGAACCCAGGTCTCGTGGGGTCTTGGATTTTTTTTATCTCCCAAGCCACGGAGCCTAGACCAAGCTAGCAGACGCCCCCGGCAGACTTTTTTCTTCTCTGTAATTTAAAAAGATTTTGTCTCAATCATGCAATAAGTTGATGAGGAACGATTATAGAGAATGCCGGGGGCGGGTCTCGATCCCGCAGCCTCCAGATTATGAGTTTCAACACCTGTTGAGGTCTGGCGCCTTAACCCTTTGGAGGTCTAGCCACTTGGGCGACCCCGGCTGTCCTCTTAGATGGGGGACTCTGTTTTAAATTTTTATTTGAAACTTTCAGTTTACAGCTGGTTTTTTTATAGTGTTGCATATGTTTTTTGGGAATTCGAGCTCAATGACTTATCAGCATTTTTGTATTGAATAGGTCTTCATGGAGAAATGTTCACAGGCTTAAGAGGTTCACTAAGAGATGAGGTCTTTCAAAGCCTAATGCACCAGTATCTTTTTGTGGAGCCGATTTTTTCCCTGCCGTGTAAGGCTAGTCTATACTTGGGAGTTCTAATGCCTTCAAGATCCGCTTCAAACCTTCCTCCGTGACCTTCTCTCCTGTTACAACAAGTTCCCTTTCAGGGTATATTATAAGCCCTTTATACATTCCCGGTATGTTTACTATGTAGAATGCTTGTACCACAAATATTAGGAAGTTAAGTTGTCTGCTTGTCAGTTTTTCAAGAAGCCGCCTCTCTGTGGTAAAGGATATTGCACATCTCTTCCTGAGGCTTTCAGCAATACCCTCCTTATCCTCATCCATAACCCTCACTATGTCTGCCACGGTTAAACCCTGTTCCTTCAGATAGTCGTCAACCGCCTTCTTAAGCGGGATATAGTAATTAGATAGACTCATTTTAAGCACCTTTCAGGGGTATATTATCGTCTGTGTCCGGGGGTATGGGGTCGCATACTTTATACTTGGGAGACGCAGAATATGGGCTAGGAGTCTTTCAAAGCCTAGGCCAAAGCCTGAGTGAGGGACTGAACCATATTTCCGCAGGTCTAAGTACCAAGCATAGTCTTCAGGATTGTAGCCTGATTCAACTATTCTTTTAAGAAGAACATTATAATCATCTATCCTCTGCCCTCCACCAATTATCTCTCCATAAGGCCAGACTATCAGGTCTGTCGCCAAAACCACAGACGGGGTTTCAGGATCAGGCATATGGTAGAATGCCCTAGCCTCCTTAGGATAATGCGTTATGAAAACCGGTTGACCCACTAAAATCGCAATCATCTTTTCCTCTCTAACACCTAGATCCTTGCCCCACTCTATGTTAACACCGTTGCTCCTGAGTAGTTCAACAGCCTGAGTATAGGTTATTCTCTTAAACGGTTTTTCGAAGGGTTTGAAACTCGGGTTAAATCTTTTAATATCGTCCTCATGCTTAACGTAGAACTCTCTCATGACTTCTGTAAGCATGTCTTCCTCAAACTGAAGGAGCTGCTGGAAATCCATGTGGCTTGCTTCAACCTCCAGATGCCAGTACTCTGAAAGATGTCTCCTAGTCTTAGACTCTTCAGCCCTGAAACTAGGCTGGAAGCAGAAGACTTTTTCAAGCGAGAAGATTGCTCCCTCAAGGTAGAATTGCGAGCTTTGGGTAAGGAACGCCTTTCTGTTGAAATATTTTACTTCAAACATTTTAGCACCGCCTTCAGTTGCAGCAGTAACTATTGAAGGCGCGTCAACCTCGTAATACCCGTTTTTCAAAAACCATTCCCTGAGAATCGCTGAAAGCGACGATCTGAGCTTTAGAATAGTGCACATGGTTCTGCTCCGTATGAAAAGATGACGATACTTCCACACTAGACTAGGTGACAAGTCTTTTCTAAGAGGAAAGTCTTCGAGAGAAGGTGACTGTACTATGATTTTTTCAGCCCTGATTTCCACGCCGCCGGGGGCACGCGTATCCTTTCTAACCTCGCCCTCCACTGTCAGAGAGGATTCTCTCTTAAGCTTCTCAACCCGCTCGAAAACTTGATCGCCGACATTGTCTCTTCGAACAACGGTCTGTACTATCCCTGAGGAATCTCTGATTCTTAGGAATACGAGTTTTCCAACAGTGTTCTTCACGTAAAGCCAGCCGCGTATCCTTACCTTGCTTCCAACAAGTCTTCCTAATTCTGATATTTTAGACGTCTGCATTTCCTTCTTATCCGGTTCAAGGGCCAAATGACACTACGGTCTTGCCAACTTATTCTCCAAATATAAAGGTAACTGGGAAACCCAATAGTTTTTAACTAAGGTTTTCAATCTTATAGTATGGGTAGTAAAGAGATAGTTGACTATAGAGTGGGAGGTGTAAAAACCTTCTCGGAACTGTTAGCTAGAATGGGGCAGGGATGGGGTTTTGAAGCAGCGCAACTGGCTAATGCGTATGAAATTATTATTGAAATGTTTAGGGATAAGAAATGCATTAAGTTTCTCTCTCTTACTGCTAACATAGTTTCAACAGGGTTGAGAGGGGTTATTGCGGAAATGGTTGAGAAAGGTTTATGCGATGTCATAATAACCACTGGCGGCACCTTTGACCATGATATTGCAAAAAGCATAGGTAAGTATTACCGGGGCGACTTCATTATGGATGATAGGGTTTTGAAGAAGAGGGAAACCCATAGGCTTGGCAACATACTTATACCGCAAGACTCCTATGGGCTGACTATTGAATCATTCACCATACCTTTATTGAAAGAGATAACTCTGGAGAGGAAAACGTTCAGCAGCAGAGAGTTAGCCGAAGAGGTCGGGAAGAGGCTGAAGGATAAGAATTCAATACTCAGGTCCGCCTACGAGAAAAAGGTGCCTGTTTTCACACCAGGTCTAGTTGACTCTGCCTTCGGCACGCAGCTCTTCATTTTTTCTCAGACAAACGAGTTTTCCTTAAACCTTTTGAAAGACATGAAGGAGCTTTCGGACATAGTTTTCTCTTCGGAGAGAACAGGCGCTATAATACTTGGAGGAGGAATAAGTAAACATCACACTATATGGTGGAACCAGTTTAAAGGAGGCTTAGACTACGCTGTCTCGCTGACAACGGCATACGAATTCGACGGGAGCCTCTCGGGAGCTAGGCTCGAGGAAGCCATAACCTGGAACAAGGTGAAGGAGAACGCGAACATATCACTGGTGCACGTAGACGTTACACTAGCATTACCATTGCTACTTGCAGCAGTCTACGAGAAAATACAGAGCGATTAGCCTGCAAGTAGGCTCTTTCTATAATGTAGGCCCCAATTTGGGTGTATAAAAATCAGGAGAATTCTTCCTCAGCGATTTTTGAAAGAGAATTCACGAGGTCTACTCCAACCATATCGATTATCTCAAAAATCCTATTATCCACCACTCTATACGGCTTCCTATTTCTCTCTCTTCTAAAACTAACCAGTCCGCAATTCTTCAGGATTTTAAGATGTCTTGAGATAAGTGGCTGAACAGTTTTAAGGAGAGGGATCATCTCGGTCACGCATTTCTCACCGTCCTTAAGACAATAAAGTATGTTAAGTCTAAGCGGGTCTCCGAGACACTTGAAAATCTTGGCTCTCGCCATGTTCAGGTCGTTTCTTTTCTTTCTCCTATTGGTGCCGACCTGTCTCATAGAATATAGTATATGTTTTATAGCTTAAGTATTGTTTAAACAATTTTGTGACAAAAAACCTTTCCTATTTTTTTCCCATAGACATATAACAATTTAGTTATATCCTCGTTTTTTAGAGTTTTCTAGGCAATAAAAATAGTTAACAGCCATAAACTTGGCGATAAAAACAATTAATAAAAATTCTTCATACAAGTCATCTTTGACACGATGCCTTTTTCACAATCAATAGTTTAGCTTCCTAATCCTGATGAGTGGATATTTTCCAGATGTATGAAGTGCAAAGACATAAACCGGCTACTTAATCCGGAGGCAGACGGTGTTGCGAACATATGCAACCTAAACATTACAGGGCGAAAACAGATAAAACAAACGAAGAAAAGGATTTAGAGAAAGTAGGTTTTCTGAAAATAACATAAAACGATTTAAATAAAGAATGGTTAAGAATGGGCCCGGAGGGATCTGTTCCGCATCATCTGCGATTGAACCCCCAACCTACGGGTTATGAGCATCGACGCTTCTTTGGCTCCGCCGCTCTAACCTGGTTAAGCTACGGGCCCTACTCTTTCCTGTTTTGTTTGAGAATAAAAATTTTTCCCTTCCTGAGTTTGTAAAGAGTATTAGCTTATATCGCCGTGTAAGTTAAGCTTTATCCGAGGTTCTTCCAGCAGTCTTCTCTCGCTTCAGGAATTCTTCAATAGCCTCCTCATATTTCTCCTTTAGCGCTTTGTATGTTTTTTCATCAATCTTCTTCTTCCTATAAGCTTTCTCAAGATTCTCGATCTCTGTCTTTATTCTTTGAATCTCCTCTTGAACTTCAGGTGTTCCAGGTCTAGGTGGTGGCAGGATTAGGGCGGCAAGCCTCTTTTCTACAAGGCTCTTTATAAACATCGATAAAGAGACCTCTGCCTCTCTCTCAGTTATCTTGAATTCGTTTTTCATCCACTGTGCTATTCCGCTTAGAGTCGTCTCACCATCTATTCTTTTCCATACTTTGCTTCCTATAATATCAAGCTTTATTTTAGTGGTTCTAACAACCTGCTTGGCATCTCCTGTTCTTACGGGGATCATTATTGTGACTATACCCTCCGAATCCTCCTCGTATTTTATCTCTGGGTTTATAACTGGTATGCTCTTTTGGAGTCGCTCAGGGGAAACCTTCGGCCCCTCCTTCTTTTTAAACAGTGGCATGACTATTCACCTAATCAATCTTGAAACTTATGCTTTTCTCCAATTTATCCAGATCATCGGAATTCGCCTCAGGACCTGAATATCCTATTAGAAATATCTTATTGGAATCAGTATCATACCAGATTTTTACTTTTTTGACGAATGTTCCCTTACGTAGGAACTTTTGCTTTCTTTCTACCATTGTCAACTTGCCAGTTTCATCAGGTTTAAGCTTGTTATGGTTTAAGCCTTTTATCGTTGCATACACCTCTCTGGGGACCTCCCTTTTAGACCATTCTAGCAGATTCTTATATTTGAATAAGTATTCTCTGGCGAAATAACACCAGTGGAGCACCAGCATCCTCCGCTCATTTCTGAAAACCATTACTGGCTTGCCTAAAGCCAGCTTTCTTTCATAAAGGTTATATCCCTTAGGTATTTTGAACTCAACTCCAAACAAGTAGTATTTCCAGAATCTCTCAGGCGTGTGGCATACTATTCCTGGGATAAGCCAAGTTGCTATTCCCCTCCATTCTTCATCAGGCTCCAAGTAGTAATTGATGAAGAAAACCTTGTTCTCCTCATCACATACCCATGAAAGGGCAACCATATCCATATCGCTTTTCCATCTTGCAAAATAGGCTTTATGACCACAGACTTCTGCATCTCCCCGCTCATATATCTCTGCTTTCTTCCTAGTTTTCTTAGCATAGTTTTCGATAAATTTGTTGATAACAAGCATTGGCTGAATCTTAAGTTTCACCTTTTTATCTGTTAGTTGTTTCTCCCACTTCAAGTCAAACTTCATGGAGGTTTTGGAACTAATTTTAAAAAAACCGCTTGTAACGCCTCCTGCCTCGGCTGCCAAACTCCATCCTTTAGGGTGTTGAAGCTCTACTTCAAGCCAATACTCTTTTTCAAGATTCTCCATTTAATTCTTTTCAGCCTAGGCTCCAGTATTTAATTATTTTGACCCTCGCTGCCTGTTTCTTCCTGCTTACCAACGTGTTTGAGGAAGATCTTCTCCCAGTCTAATTTAAGCATGATGACTATTATTCCCACTAGGAGCAAGAAAGTAACTAAGGTAGCAACCCAACCCCCCTCGCCAGCTAGCATGCTTCTAATTATGCTGATTGAGAACCTTCCTCCAAGCGCTAGTATGAGGCACATTAAAAACTTTCCTAGGATGCAGGGTATGAGAAACTTTACAGGATTATAATGCATGATGCCAAGAGGGATTATCAGGAGGTCGTCAGGCAGGGGAGTCAGGGCGAAGAGGAATATGGCTACGACACCATAGCGGTCAAATATCTTAAGCATGTAATCCATTTTCCTCCTCCGCTCCCTGCTTATCACCATTCTTCCATAGTAGCCTAGAAGATAGCCGGCAAACTCTCCGACGGCAGAGCCCAAACCACCTGAGATAGCAATTAGAAAAGGGTCTAGGATAGAACCCAGCAGGTAAATTATGACTGTGTAAGGTATGGGGAAGACAACAGAAACGGCTCCGATGAAGGAAAGGAGGAATATCCCTAGGTACCCATACTGGTATGCAAGCTGCTCCATCCAGTCTAAGAATTGCTGAGAGGTGAAGAGGGTTTTCAGCATATTGTGCTTACCCTTCTTCCCTGTATCTATTTAAGCTAATTGTTTCTCATGCTTCAAACAGGAATAGCTCTGCTTCCAATATTCTTTAACAGGGTTTTTCAAGGTTCTTCAATAGATACGTTTTAATATGGATTGAAGACATATTCCTTTAGGATAATGGTGGTTTGGATGACTCTTGAGCAAACAATGTATCATGTCGCTATTGAGATTGAGAACAGTGAATGCAGGGGGCTGGAGCTCATGTCTAAGCTTGGCATCAATAATTGCAAGCTGATTGATGTTAGGAGAATGCCCGAGGGCTCAGTAAGACATCTTATCAGCCTTCCCTTTAGCGAGGTTAACAAGGTTTCTGGGGAGAAGCTTAAGATACTGCATGGTTCTAAAGGCTCAAGGGTTCTCGCCTCCTTCCAGTCAGATGGCTGCAACGTATGTGGTACAATGCTTTCTAACGGTGCATTCCTTATTTCTGGGAAGCATTTAGGAGGATACAGGATGGTTTACGAGCTTATAGCACCCGGGTACGATGTTTTCAAGCAGATCATGTCGACGCTTGAATCCTTGGGTTTTAAGCCTAAAATACTGAGGCTGACGAAGCATGAGCCTAAGGAGGGAGTTTTAACTGAGAAACAGGAGAATGTGTTGTGGCTTGCACTGAAAATGGGTTACTTTGACTACCCGAGGAAGATCAACACTAAGGAGCTGGCGAAAACACTTGGGATAGTTCCGTCAACCTTCTCGGAGATAACTAGGGGCGGTATACGTAAACTATTAGAAAAATATTTTGAGTCTCAAAGAGTTGGGGAAGAGTAGTAGTTCCATCCTCAGAGAAACTGATGCTATTAAATAAGAATTATTAGCATTCTGCAGCATATAGCTCCTTCAACACTATATTACGCATGTTTTTTAAGAGATTAGCCTTCTAATGTTAAAATTGTTCCGGGTTTACAAATATTTATTGGGAAGCCAAGTGTTCTAATCAAGCAGATATCCAATGGATCTTAAAGAGTTTAAGAATCCTCCGAAAGAATATAGGCCTTCACCCTTCTGGTCTTGGAACAACCTTCTTAACACCTGTGAGCTACGTAGACAGGTTCAGGATTTCGCGGAGAAAGGCTTCGGCGGATACTTCATGCATTCTAGAATAGGTCTAGCTACCCCATACTTGTCAGAGGAGTGGATGAAGTGTGTTGAAGCCTGTTTAGACGAGGGGTTGAAGATGAATGTTGACTCCTGGCTTTACGACGAAGATAAGTGGCCCAGCGGGTTCGCCGGGGGGATCGTGACGGCTAAGGGTGATGAATACCGGTCAAGAATGCTCGTGATGAGAGAGTTTAAGAGAGAGGATTTGGAAAAATGCTTCACAGACCCATCTATTCTAGCAGTTTTCGAAGTTAAATTCTCCTCTCCCAATTTGATCGAGTATTTTAAACGTCTTCAGGGTACTGGTGATACTACCGGAAACGGCAGGATTCTTGTTTTCAAGGTTGAAGTGGGTGAATGCAGCAACTGGTACAATGGGGAGAGCTATGCAGACCTTCTAAACCCTAGGGTTACTGAAGAATTCCTGAGGGTGACTGTCGACGAGTATGCTAAATACTTCAAAGACGAATTCGGCAAGCACATTCCAGGAATATTCACCGATGAACCCAACTTCTGCACACGCTGGGGACCCTCGGAAGAGTTGCCTTGGACAGGAGAAATAGCTGAATACTTTCTTAGTTTAAACGGGTATGATTTGCTTAGCAAGCTTCCACTCCTATTCTTTGAGGGAGATGGTTGCAACAAAGTTAGATACGACTTCTGGAGAACCGTTACAAAACGCTTCATCGAGTCTTGGACAATACCCTACAGTAGGAAGTGTGATGAATACGGGTTGAAGATGACTGGCCACTACCTTTGCGAGGATAATCTTGTGATCCAGACTCGTTACATCGGTGCAGCAATGCCTCACTATGAGTACATGCATCTCCCTGGCATAGACCATCTTGGCAGAAACATTAACGATGCCTTAACTTTGAAGCAGTGTTCAAGCGTAGCCAACCAGTTTGGAAGAAAGAGAGTTCTCTGCGAAATATTCGGTTGTAGCGGGCACAGTATGACGTTTGAAGACCAAAAATGGATCGCGGATTTCCACTTTGCTCTAGGCATTACCTTTCTCTGTCAACACCTCGTCCTCTACACTCAGAAGGGGGATGGTAAAAGAGATTTCCCGCCTACAATAAGCTATCACCAGCCGTATTGGCCTTACTACAGGCTTATGAATGATTATTTTTCAAGGGCAAGCTACCTCTGTTCTCAGGGAAGCTTCTATTCTGATATACTTGTTCTAAACCCGATAGGAAGCGTCTGGGCAACTTATGCACCGAGCCTTGTTGAAAAACATGATTCTACACCATGGAAGTATAATGATGCGTTTGTCAGGCTTATTGAAAACCTTCTCATGCTTCACTGGGAGTTCGATATAGGCGATGAAACAGTAATGGAAAAACACGCTAAGGTGATGGGTGGAGGAGTAATCCGCGTTAAGGAATCTTCCTACAGGCTTGTAATCGTCCCATCATCACTAACTTGGTCGCGCAGTACTTTTAACATGATGGTTGAATTCCTCAACTCTGGCGGAAGAGTTATTTTCTTGGGAGAAGCGCCTCGGCTTATCGATGGGGCTCCTGCTGAGGAAGAGTGGCGGAAAGCATTATCACATCTTAATGCTGTATGCTTACCTGAAGACTTTGAAGCCTTGGATAAGGCCCTCAACAATGTTTTGCAAAGGTCAGCTAGCATTAGGGATGAAGCTGGAAAAGAGATTGGAGACATTTATCTCCAACATAGAGTAGACGAGTCTAACCATATATACTTCTTTTCAAACAGAAGTAGAAAACAACACTATAACGCGACGATTGTCTTCAAGGAGAAAGGCATAATCGATGAATTGGATCTGTTTACTGGAGAAGTCAAGAAGGTTGAAGCAACTCCTTCAGAAAAAGGGTTAAAAATCAAGGCATTATTCCCGCCAGCAGGAAGTCACGCCTACATCATAGACACATCTAAGCCAAGTGCGTTTGAGAAGGAAGAAAAATGTTCAAGTAGAATTGAGGAAAAGGTTGCGAGTCTACCCGATACTTGGATGTTTGAAAGGTTACACCTGAACTCGTTAACTCTGGATAAATGCCAGTATTCAATTAACAATGAGGAATGGAGCAACATTATGCCTGTGTGGAAGGTGAGACGTGAGGTGCTGAAGAAAGCCAGGATATCTCAGTATTCCGGAATTCAACCATGGGTCCTCATTAAAAAAGGCGCCACTGGTTCTAAAAATCTCGATCTGCGTCTTCGCACTGCCTTCAAATCAGAGTTGAAGAAAGGGAAGGTTTACTTAGTTTTAGAGAAGGCTTCTCTCTGGAAACTTGCTGTTAACGGTGTTCAAGTGTCTACTGAAACGGATGAGTGGCATTGGGATAGGCAGATGGGGAAGATAGATATAACAGACTATGTTAAAACTGGTGAAAACACTATTGAGCTTTCATGCAATTACAGTTTGGAAACACCTATAGAGGACATCTACATAACTGGGGATTTCGCAGTTAAGAAGGTTGAAGGCGAGTTCGTGTTGACGGATGAGCCTAGTTTCATAGAGTCAGGAAGCTGGGTTGACCAAGGTTACCCGTTTTACGCTGGCACGATGAGGTATAAGACGCGGTTCAGGCTTCCAGCAGAACCTGAGGGTCAGGTGCTGGTGCGGTTTCCAAATGCCAGAGGAACCCTATTCTTGGTTTATGTGAATCATAAGGGCCCTATCCCCGTTTGCTGGAGCCCTTTGGAAGCAGACATTACAAACCTTTTGGAGAAAGGCGAAAACGAGCTGGAGATCGATGTTGTGAGCAGCCTCAGAAACACCTTCGGTCCACTTCACCATAGGCTTGGAGATGATCTGACGTTCGTAGGTCCTGAAACATTTGTAGACGAAGCAAACTGGGTTGACGAGTACCAGTTCGCCCCCTATGGGTTAATGGAGGGTGCTGAAATAGTGGTTCGGAGCGCCAGCTTCTGACAGAATAGCTTTAATTAGGGGAGACTTTTTTCTTCTGAGGTGGCTTGGTTTGAAATGTAAAGTGTTTGTTGACGCGACAACCCCAATCGGAGTTCTTGACAAGAGGTATTACGGCCAGTTTATAGAACACTTGGGTGAATGTATATATGGCGGTATCTGGGTAGGTAAGGATTCCAATATACCTAATGAAAAAGGTTATCGTCTAGATGTTCTGCAGGCGGTGAGGGATTTAAAACCTCCGTTAGTAAGGTGGCCAGGTGGAAACTTTTCAAGCGGGTACCACTGGAAGGATGGTGTTGGACCTGTAAGCCAGAGGCCAAAGCGTTACGACATGGCTTGGGGAGCTGAGGAGCCGAATTTCTTCGGGACGGATGAGTTCATAGAGTGGTGTAAGCTCGTGGGCACGGAACCATTTATAGTTGTTAATGCTGGGAATGGAACACCTGAAGAGGCTGCTCAATGGGTTGAATACTGTAATTCAGCCAGAGATACTTGTAATGCCTCTCTCAGACATCGGTATGGGCATAAAGAACCCTATGGCGTTAAGCTGTGGGGAATTGGCAACGAGCTGTATGGAGAATGGCAAATAGGGTTCTGCAAGGATGGTAGTGAATGTGCTAGGAGGACTGTGGAGTATGCGAATGAGATGCTTAAAGTCGACCCGAACATAGAGCTCGTGGCGGTTGGCTGTGAAGACCCCGAGTGGAACCTAGAGATGATTAAAGGAGCCGGAAAATATTTTGACTACCTGTCTATTCATATCTACATTTTTGATGATAAACCGTATAGGGAGTTGGTTGCTATCCCATTAGACATTGAGCAAAGGCTTAGGAATGTTCATGGTCTAATTAAGGATGTTAGAAAAAAATATGGAATAAAGAAGGAAATAAAAATAGCGTTCGACGAATGGAATGTCTGGTATCCCGAGGCTAAGGTACCCTTGCTTACGCAGGTGACCAGCATTAAGGACGCCGTTTTCACAGCAGGAGTCTTAAACGCTCTTCAAAGGCTTTGCAACATCGTTCCCATAAGCACCTTCGCCCAAACCGTAAACGTTCTTCCACTTATAATAGCGACTAAAGATGGACGTATGGTTCTAACACCTCAACATCTCGTTTTCAGAATGTACGGCAACAACAGAGGGGTTAACGTTCTAAATACTTCTACAGACTCAGAAATATACATGTCCAACGAGGTCGGCGGATACGTGCCTTTCGTTGATGTTTCTGCAACTATTTCAGAAGACAGGAAAACTCTCTACCTTTATGCTTTAAACAGAAGTGATGAAGAAGGCGTTGAGCTTCAATTGGTTTTAAAAGGGTTTAATCCTAGAAGCGGAATACACCAATTCATTGCCGGGGAATCAGCAGAGGATAAGAATACGCTTGAAAACCCAGACAGGATTAGAATAGAGGAATCTAAGATCGAAACAGTTGGAAGAGAATTGAACATCGAGCTGAAACCGCATTCAGTTAACGTCGTAAGATTTTACGATTAGTTTTTAAGCTGGTGGCAATACTATCACTGTTCCAAAAAATCAAACACACGTTTTCTCGCCCTGAAAAACTAATGGGTAGACATGCTCTTTCTAATCTCGTCTAAGTTCTTTCTAGCATCTGGAGCCAGTTTAAAGAAGCTTTCAAGCTTCTCACATGGGTATTCTTCACAGTAGGCACAATTCTGAACTTTTCTACCTTGACCGCACTTCCTTATCTCGCAAGTCCTACAATAGTTGAATACTCTTTCTCCTGCCGACAGGCAGCTGTCGCAATTAATATCCTCAGGCTTGAAGGAGCCGCCAAACTCCTTTGACCAGAGTTCCGCCACTCTCTTCCGTTCAATATCATCGTTCTTCTGAGTTGCCAGAAAAGCGGGGCAATTCGAGCATATTAAACCACAATACGCAATTAACTTATCCATAAACATCTCTTAAACGCCACGTTTAAGCTTTTGAAACCAGTGCAAGTAAAAGAAGCGTGTTAACATACAGTAAGCAAGCATTACTTCCCCGTAAAACCGACTTGCCTTTCAAAAGTTTTGAAAAGATAGAGTTAAGTAAGGTCCATATTGAACCCGTAAAGGGGTGCAATGAGTTCAAAGGTTAAAATGATTGACACATACGAAGATTTCTTGACCTATTGGTCCACCGCTTCCTCAATGGGCGTGGAGCGTCAAATCTATTTTTGGCAGATGTCCTACATGGAGAAGTACCCTGAGTTGCTGAGGAAACAATTGGAGAACTATGAGGATGCGGACTTAGACTGGAGGACAGTTGCAAAAGAGAAGGTTTTCTCAAAGCTTTCAGAGTACATCCCCCTAATGAGCGAGGCCAGGAAGAACATTCTCACTGTTTACGAGCCGGTTTGCCGCAGAGCATATGACACACTGCAGCTGGATTTCAGTATGATTCTGGTTATATACGTTGGTATTGGATGCGGAGCCGGCTGGGCAACAATGTACGAAGGGTTGCCTGCAGTGCTTTTAGGGCTGGAGAATATTGTAGAATCGGGATGGCATGGTGAGAATAGGCTTCAAGGTCTTATAGCTCACGAAATCGGGCACCTCGCCCACATGGTGTGGCGGAACGAGTGGGAATGTTTCGAAGAGATGGAGCGGGATCCCTTGTTCCAACTTTACAGCGAAGGCTTCGCCCAAAGATGTGAACATATTATCATGGGAAGGGAGAGTTGGCATCAGGCGCAGGATGAAGACTGGAGTAACTGGTGTGAGTCGCATAGAAGTTGGCTGGCGGGAGAATTCTTAAGAAAGCTGGAGGCTCCGTCTCAGGTACGAGACTTCTTCGGATCTTGGTTCAATATTCGGGGGAGGAAGCAGACGGGCTATTTCCTCGGTCACGAGTTCATCAGAAGCCTGGAGGAGAAGCGTTCGCTAAGGGAGATTGCACTCTTAAAGGAGGGGGAAGTGAAGGAACAGGTTATCCTATTCCTGAAGGATGAGAGCGGCATGTAACAGTGGCTGTCTTGAATTAAAATTCGCCTAAAACCAGTTTGCCGAGACCAAAATAGATATTAGCACTTCCTGCCTATAGAGAGCTATGCTACTTCTTCAAGTATTGGAGGCTCTTTTTCAGGCTCCACGCTGGAAAGCAAAATACGTTGGAGACCTTCCCCAGGGGATAAAGGAGGTTGTTAGAGAAACCTTCGAATGCTTCAGCATCACTTTCTCAAGCAAGCTGGACGCTGAAAGGATGAAGAAGATATGTATTGAATATGGCTTCCTAGTCAAGGAGAAGGATAGTAGGATAGAGAATATTTATGACCAGTTTGGCGTGCTGATAGAAACCCGCGTCTTAGAATGGTTCTATCCTTTCAGAATCGTGGACTCTGACGGAGGGATAGTTTTATTCGCGGACCCGGAAGACCAGAACAAAATATACATGATTCCGCTTACAGCAGTACAAAAAACTATAAGGTTGAGGGAGAGCATAATAAAAGCAGTTGAAAAGTACAGAGTGGAAAAATACGGTCAGTAAGCAAATAAACCGCCGGCTTAAAAAGAACGTGGGCCAGTAGCAGCCTGCTTAGAACCCCTTTTGCCACAGGATGCCTGCCTACTGAGTTATCTGTGCGCAGAATTGCCTAACTAAGTCAGCATACTCGCCAGTTTCAACCTGCCTCCTCTTCAGCATAAGTGTTGCAACCGGTTTCCTGCCGCAAAGGGCTTCCATGTCTTTTAATGCGTTGCTCTCGGAACCGTATTGGGTGCAGAAGAACGCGACTTGTTTGAAGCGATCTCTGTATTCCACCATGTACGTTCTAGTAGGCGTGGACACGGTGTTGTTCCAAACAGGAGTGCCGATTATTGTAACGCCGTACAGCTCAGGAGACTTCTCAGGCTTATCTATTTTTGTAAGCTTATTCAAAGTCGCATCCCTGCCTGAACTTAGCCAGCCTAAGACACCGGACCTGTTCTTCAAATCCCGTATTTCTTCAACATCGCATTTTAAAACTTCTACAATGGATGCTGCGACCTTCCTCGTGGTTCCTGTCCTAGAATAGTAGACAACAAGCGGTTTCATATCTGGCAGGGTATAAAATATACCCACATTATTATAAAGCTTATGTCCGTATCCTGAGAACCAACCCACAGTATTATAGTATAAACTATTTTTTAATCCTGATTATTCTAAAGGATATGTCATTAAGTGGGGATATCTCTATCGCAATCCTGCCGTTAGAGGACTCCACTTCGATAGGCCAAGTTCTTTCTCCGAGCACTAGCAGTAAACTTTATAGTCTGAATAAGAAGATTAAAACAGATTGAATAGATGGCGCATGGTGCTCATTATTCTAATCTTCGGGGCTATTCTGGCTTCAATAGTCTTAGCAGCTGTTCTATTCCAATCATCTTGGAAATCGGTGGTGGAGAAACTATATTCAGTTGAATTATCTCCAAGGAAAGTGGCTTTCATCCATCTTGGTTACAGTGGCGTGATTCTGAGAACTATGAATTTCACCATAGGTATAGATGTCGCCAACCTGTTAAGTGAGAAGGATATTCAGAATATTGGTAAGATGGATTTACTAGTGTACACCCATATTCACGGCGATCACTTCAATGCTGCCATAGCTCAGGAAATATACGAGAAGACTGGATGCTTCATTGCAGCTGAACAAGCTGTCTACAATGCATTATCAAACGTAGTTCCTGACGGGAAGCTTGTTAGGCTCCAAGGAGGAGAATCGAGGGAAATCTATCTGCAGACAGGGAAAATAGTTCTCCGCTCTATTTACGGAGTTCATCCTGTGCAGATAATACTATTCATGGTAGAGGCTGATGGCATACGGGTCTTTCACGGCGGGGACTCAGGATACTCTCAATCAATAAAAGACTTGGGACATGCTGACATAGCTTTCCTGCCGACTGGTGATCCATCACCTACTGCAAGCCCTGAGGGTGCAGTGAAAATGGCTTTAGATCTTTCTCCAAAAGTCATAGTGTTATTTCATGGAAGTTCAGCTCAACATAATTCATTTATTGATGAGGCAAGGTCAAGCCTGACTGCCGAGGTTATCCAAGCAGAAACTGGAAAAGTTTATGTGAAAGATATTTCGCCTCAGTCCTAGTTCAGGCTGTTTAATCAAGACTTATATTTCATTAATTCGGTTGCTGCATGCATCTAACCTTATTCAAAGTATCTTGCTAACATGAGCTTAGGCTGTGGCTCTGGAAGAAGCGCGTGATGGGCATGTGAAAAAATATGGCTAGTAAATCAACCCTTAAAACACTGTATCCTCTGGATAAGTAAAAAGCTTTTAAAGCTCGAGGGATTAATAAGTAGGTTATTTAAGGTAAGTCCCTGGGAAGGGGTCATCCGGGGAAATAAGAGCCCTAAAGGGTGATCCCGAGAAATGAGTTACAAGTTTGAGAAGATTTCAGATGTAGAGTACCGTGTAGATATGGGTGTCAAAAAAGGTATGCGAGTTCCCCTAAAAATCTTCGCGAACGAAACATTACTACAGAAGATGACTCAGGATAAAACAGTGGAGCAAGGGTTGAATGTGGCAACGCTTCCAGGAATATATAAGAGTTCGATCATTCTTCCCGATGGACATGAGGGTTATGGGTTCCCAATAGGAGGAGTCGGTGCGTTCGATGTTAAAGAAGGGGTTGTTTCACCCGGTGGCGTGGGATATGACATCAACTGCGGCGTGCGGCTCCTGTTGACAAATCTAAATATTGATAATGTTAAGCCTGTTTTAAGAGAATTACTTGACGAGATTTTCCATAATGTTCCTTCTGGGCTGGGTTCTGAAGGTAAGCTCAGAATAAGCTTCGATGAGCTTGACAATGCTGTGAAGGAAGGTGTTGGCTGGGCTATTAGACGGGGGTACGGGTGGAAGGAGGACTCGGAGTTCATTGAGGAGAACGGTTGTCTACGCGGGGCTGATCCAAGCAGGGTTAGTGTTACTGCTAAGAGGCGTGGTCTTCCTCAGCTTGGTAGTCTAGGTAGTGGTAACCATTTTCTTGAGATTGATGCTGTGGAACGTATTATGGATGAAGAGGTTGCTAGGGGTTTCGGAATCGAGAGGGCTGGCCAAATCATGGTTCTCATACATACTGGAAGCAGGGGTTACGGCCACCAGATTTGCAGCGACTATCTTAAGACTATAGAGGCTGCCAGCAGGAAGTATAATATTTGGCTTCCTGACAGGGAGCTTGCCGCTGTTCCGGTTGAGAGTCCTGAGGCCAAGGACTATTTTGCTGCGATGGCTTGCGCCGTCAACTATGCGTTTCTAAACAGGCAGGTTATCACTCACTGGGTTAGGGAGAGTTTTGCTAACGTCTTCAAAAGCGATGCTTCCGAATTCGGTCTGAACATTCTCTACGATGTTGCCCACAATATTGCTAAGACCGAGGATCATAAGGTTAATGGTGAAAGGAAAAAAGTTGTTGTCCACAGGAAGGGTGCTACCAGATCCTTCCCGCCGGGTAGCGAGCATATTCCTCTTAAATACAGGTCCTACGGTCAACCGGTTCTGATCCCAGGTTCAATGGGTTCTGCAAGCTGGGTTCTCGTCGGGACTGAGAAAGCGATGGAGGCTAGTTTTGGCTCCACTGCACATGGTGCTGGAAGAATGTTAAGCAGGCATGAAGCCATGCGGAGGTTCACAAGCAGGCAGATCAGAGGAATGCTTGAGGAGAGGGGTGTCTACCTCAGGGTTGCAGACATGAATCTTGTTGCTGAGGAAGCGCCTGGAGCCTACAAAGATCCTGATATCGTGGTTGATGTTACTCATCGTGCAGGGATTTCACGTAAGGTTGCTCGACTGGTGCCCTTGGGTGTTGTTAAAGGCTAGTGAAACATACTTTGTACTGAAATAAGCCCCTTCAAGAATGACAATGAATAGTTTTAAGCACTAAATCGTTCAGCAACTTTCTACTACTTTATTCCAATGTATAGCCCTCTTTTTTCATGTCCGTTTTTGAGGTGTCTGGCTTTTAATCCTGTTTTCCTCATGTATCGTAGGGTTTTTCTGATTTCGAAAGTCCCAACTCATGCCCATCAACATAATGTTTTACTTTCCTACTTCTTTGAGCTATTAGGTAATGCATGTCTATTATTGAGATGCTCCCTTTAATTTTTGATACAGCCACTCTTGCGATTTTAATATCTTTATTTTCATAGATTGTCATGTGGGGTGAACCCACCTTGTAGGTTTTTTAGTGAACCAAGGTTCAATTATAAAATAGCCTAGTCTTTTTTCATGGCTGCAGTGGTGTAAGTCGACCTTAATTCTCTAATGAGGTTTAGAAGTTTCTTAACTTGGTTGTCGAGATATGATTCGAGTTCCTGCGGCATTGTCCCCCTGGATTTTCTGAGGCTTCTTGGGTCAAGGCTTTCAACTATGCCCTCCATTTTTCCAAGCAGGATGCTGATCCATATGTATGTTAGGCTTATGCTCGGCTCATTGTTGATGCTAGGGTTAAATTTTTCAATAAATTCGTCAATTATGTGTTCAACCTCGCTAAGCTCTTTAATGAACTTTTCCGCTTCACTGCTCAATAGTGCTGCAGGTCTGCCAGCTATGCCTGATGCTTCTGGGGCTTCTCCCTCGTAAACCAGTTTCTTTAAATCCTTAATGTATTTTCTTAATGCTAAGGCGGCTGAGAAAACGTATCTCTCATGTTTCCTGTCTAGACGGCTCCCGCTCAAAACAGTTTCACCCCAATACCCAGCGTCTCTAGGGAGTGGACTGCTTGAAAAGTGTATTCGAAAGACGAGATGCCATGCTCTAGGCTTCTCCTGAATCCTCCGTTAATATTTTGACAGCCTAGTATGAAGTCTATTGTTTCAGTAGCGTAGAGGGGTTTTCTCACCAGCAGTTTGAGGCATGTTAACCCCATGAAAGTGGATTCCATGAAGGAGGGCTTAGCACCCGGTTTTAAGGCAAATCCTCCTTCAGGGTTTTCATGCGTCCTTACAAAACCCAATGTATCATCTAACTCTTCAACAGGATTGGTTAGAGCTGAAAGTATGTTGAGTGCATAAAAAGTTGAGCTTAAACTCGATCCATTAACACCGAAACCACCATCAGTATTCCTCAGAGATAAAACGAATTCAACTATTTTATCGGAATGTCGTCTAATGTTAAGCATATTCATGAGCTCTACACACATGAATGTTGTTTCAAGCTCTGAAACAGTCTCGACATCAATTTCACTTGCCCCGAACCTTCCAGTTGAATCCATGAGTTTTAAAACCTGTTTCGAAACATCTATTAGAGGCTGCTTGAGGCGCATGAAGATTTTATTAACAAGATAGTAATCTCTAATGTTTATTGCGTTATAGTTTTTAACCCATTTTTCAGTATCTTCAAGCCTAGGAGGGTTGACTCCGAGCATGCTTAAAGTCTCCAAGGCAAGATAAGTATCGTAGAGCGTAGAATCCGTGTATTGAACAGAAGTATATCCTCCATCATCGTTCTGCCTCATAGTGATGTATTGCACTACTCTCTTTAACAGAATTCTCCTTCCATTACTAACCGCCTCGGTCTCCAATCATATTAGCCTCCATCTGTTGCAGAGTAGGAGCTATTAGCCTCGTTTGAGGCGGTTAGAGGAGAGCTCCATCTCCTAGCCATCTCCGAAGATGGCCGTTGAAATCTTTTTTAATCGTCTTATTAAGCTTTCTTTAGAGCCGGGAAAAGGTACTGTTTCAACTGGTTCGCTTAATCCTACGGATATTCAAAGTTCAACTGCCCTATGAATACTTTAAATCGGCTGGAATCAGTGGCAAGGCTCCAGTAGCTTGCTTTTCCTTGGGTCATCGTTAAACTACAATAAGGGTTGTGGCTCCAGTTTACAAGCGGCAAATTCCCACGGTATCTGAACATATTTGCCTAACTGTTACACAGCTGAATCAAGCTCAATTTTTAGCATACTTGTCTCATACCTGTTTCAACTTGTAGCTCGTTATCATCCGTAATAACATCCGTAATAAAAAACATCACCATTGGAGAAACTTTTTTAAACCCTGCCTTCACGAGGCGCCAATAAGCATGGGTGCAAAATCGGTTGAAATCGTCGGCTGCGTGTTTAGAAAATGCTCTTTAGGGTTAACACCGGGAAATGAAGACTGGTTAAACGATACATGCCCCAAACTAGTATGGAGGATAATGAATGTCTCAATATCTTGAAACACTGAGACTAAGGATGAGGGAAGCCGATTACCTAAAGCTGGCCACTATACCTATTCCTAGGGTGCAAAAATTTATATTAGAATCTGCCGAACTATGCAATCCCGATCAAATCTTCATCTGTACCGATTCTCCGGAAGATATTACATATGTCAGACATCAAGCAATAGTTTCCGGAGAGGAAACTCCGTTGGCAACACCCGGCCACACCTATCATTTTGACGGACCTCAAGACCAAGGTAGAGACAGAGAGTCCACCAAGTATCTCGTGCCCAAGGGAGATTATCTCGACAAGGCTCTTAACCAAGTTGAACGAGAAGAGGGTTTGACGGAGATAAAAGGTCTTCTCAAGAATGCTATGCAGGGGCGGACGATGATCGTCCGCTTTCTCTCATTGGGGCCAACCGACTCAATATTCAGCATCCCATGCATGGAGTGCACAGACTCTTGGTATGTTGCTCACTCTGTAGATCTGCTTTATCGTCCCGCTTACGAAATGTTTAGACGGGGTTCGGTTCCAGACGATCTTTTTTGCGTCTTGCATTCGTCGGGAAAGATGGATGAGAGGATGGTCAGCATAGAGGCGGATAAGAAACGCATATATGTTGATTACATTGAGAACACTGTTTACAGCGTAAACACTCAGTACGGTGGTAACAGCATAGGCTTCAAGAAGCTTGCACTACGCCTCACCATTCGTAAGGCTGACAGGGAAGGCTGGCTTGCTGAGCACATGATGGTAACTGGGGTTTACGGCCCTGGTGGGCGGAAAACCTATTTCGCTGGAGCTTTTCCAAGTGCCTGTGGAAAGACCTCCACTGCAATGATTCCTGGGAACACTATTCTTGCAGATGATATTGCCTACCTTAGGAACATTAACGGGGTTTGTCGCATAGTTAATGCTGAGGCCGGTATATTCGGGATTCTTAAGGATGTCAACCCTGTTGACGATCCAATGATATGGAAGGCGCTTACAAAACCCGGTGAAGTAATATTTTCCAACGTCCTTGTTAAAGACGGTAAACCTTATTGGCTTGGAATGGGTTGCGAACTCCCTAAGGAAGGAATAAACTACACTGGGTGCTGGTGGGAAGGCAAGAAGAATGGGAAAGGTGAGGAAATCCCGCCTGCACATAAGAACGCTCGGTACACAATATTGCTTAAAGCATTGGAGAACTGCGATCCTGAGCTGGACAACCCTGTAGGTGTGGAGCTAGGTGGAATAATATATGGTTGTCGTGACGCACGTGGCTACGTGCCTGTTCAACAGAGTTTCAGTTGGGATCATGGCATCATTGCATATGGTGCTGCACTTGAAACTGAAACAACTTTTGCAATTGTTGAGGACGAGGGTAAGTATGAGATAAACGTTATGAGTATTCAAGATTTTGTCTCTATTCCACTAGGGAAGTATATACGTAACAACCTTGAGTTCGGCAGGAGTCTTAAAAAAAGACCAATCATATTTGGCGTCAACTATTTTCTCAGGGATTTGAAGACAGGCGAGTTCCTGAACGATAGGAGGGATAAGCAGGTTTGGATGAAATGGATGGAGCTAAGAGTACATGATGATGTGGATGCCTTAAAATCTCCAACAGGGTGGATTCCTAAGTATGAAGATTTAAAGAACCTATTCCGTGAGGTACGTGGCATAGAGTATTCAAAGAGCGATTATATAAAGCAATTCACAATTCGTGTTCGGGAGAACTTGGCTAAAATTGGGCGGGTGGAAAAATTCTTCAAGGAGAATGTTCCCGACACACCACTGGAGCTATATGAAGTGCTTAATCAGCAGAAGGAACGTTTAACAGAGATTCGAAAAAGATTTGGAGACTACGTTTCACCTGAAAGCCTAGAACCATAAAGGATTAGGCGGTTGCACCTTCAAGCGACTTAGCACATCCGCATTTTCTTTCGGCAGGAGTGTTTTGCACAGCCCTGGATAAGAGTCGCTTAACATTATCTATATTCTTGTCGAAAATCTCCTTCACTTCTTCATGCGTAATCTTAACGGGGCCTGTTCCTGCAGCATAGTTAGTAGACATAACTATGCTTGAATAACATATTCCAAGCTCTCTTGCTAAAGCAACCTCCGGATAACCAGTCATTCCCACAACGTCAGCTCCCCACATGCGGTAGGCAGCGATCTCGGCCGGAGATTCAAACCGGGGGCCCTCAGTACATATGTAAGTGCCCTTAGGATGGTAAAATATGTTCTCTTCTTCACAGGCTTTCTTTAAAACTTCCCTAAGCTCAGGGCAATACGGGTTTGTGAAATCGATGTGCACAACACCACCAATCGGAGGTCTATTCTTGAGAATTTTTATTCTAGTCTTACCATTGAAAAATGTCGGTATCCTTCTCTTAGTCGCGTCTATAACTTGGTCGACTATAACAAACTCTCCCGGCTTAATATTTGGGTTTATGGAGCCTGCTGCTTGAGTTGTGAATATTCTCTCAACACCGATCTTCTTCAAACCATAGATGTTCGCCCTATAGTTGATTTCCGAAGGCGGGACTGCGTGGGAAACCTTGAGGCTGCCTGGCTTAGCATGTCTAGGTAGGAACGCAACTGCCTTACTGCCTATATAGCCTATCTCTATTCTAGGCGTTCTTCCAAAGGGTGTTTCAACTATCTTATGTCCAACTGCTTCAAGAAGAGTGTAGAGACCTGAGCCGCCAATTATGCCAACCTCAACCACTTTTATTCCAGCCATGTAAAAAGCGGTGCAAAGCCCGTAAATAAGTTTTCTCTAGTCTGCGGTAGAGAAATAAATAAGTATTGCAGTATAGTCTCTATTAAGAGTACATGCATTGATTAATCCGAGGGAGATCGTGGAGTTCTACAGGCTGAGACAGCGAGGCTTCAGTAAACTCTACATCATACTGGTTCTCATCACAATAAACCTCTTCTCGATCTCCGTGCTACTGGATGCGGCTAAATTTTTCTTGGCTGTTCCCATGCTTCAGGTTGGAATCATTGTCTTGGTGGCTACTTTAATAATCGGCGTTATAGATAAATTTAGGCTTGAAAAAGGCAGGTCCCCCCCGTTCCTAATACTGGTTGAAAGTCTAAGGATTACTTCCTACACCGTTCTTCCAATCCTCATGATTTTCGTTGCCGTATTATTCTACCTAGGTGTGCCAAGCATGCTATACTTCCAGAACCTGAAGGGTGCGATATCGATATTAACAATATTTATCATACTTTCCGTTTTAAGCAAGATATTCGTATTCCAGATTCAAATACTCGTATCTCCTTTCACAGACAGGAAGACTATTAAATACTTACTATACTTGGGAGCATTAATAATAAGCGTCATAAGCATAGCTTCATACGTTTTATCGGACATGCTTCTACCATATTATCTGACAGAATGGTTCATGTATGAGACTTTCATATTCTTCTTGGAGCTGATTTTCCTCTATCTCTCCGCTGAAGTAGCTTTAAACTATAGGCCAAGCATTTACATTCTAATGTTCTTATCCTATATTGCAGTAATCTTCTTCTCTCTGACCGGCGGTGCTGAAATACTTAGGTTAAGCTACACAGAGTATGGCAGAGTCTTTCCTAAGATTGTCACCGGCGTCTTCCTGCTGAGCATTAATGCTCAACTCATGGATTCCAGAGTGAAACAGTTTTCAATAAGCCAGTTTGAAACTAGAGATAGAGTTGGGACAGATATCGAAGATCTCTTAAGTATATTGGAGGGAATTAGGAGGGATATCAACCTAAGTAAGAAGACCATTGAGAAACAGGATGATGCAATAAAAGTGTTGACGAAAATAGTTGAGAAAATGACTACTTCAAGTAGCGGGGCTATTGAAGAATTGAGGAAAGAATTGAAAAACATCAGGTTTCCCCAGACAATCAGCAGTTTAAATGTCTCTTTCGCAAAGAGGCTTGCTGAGGAGATTGTGAAGCTCTGCAATTCTCGTAAAGATTTTTCAATGCCTGATTTAGCTGGCTTCATCCTCGGTCCTAAACTGATGCCAACAACCAGTAGAAGAGCAATCGACCTAGAAAACGTCTCTCCAATCCCACTGTTCCTACTGATCTCTATAGTTTTCTTGGATTTAGAAAACTCTAGGCGCGGAGGTGTGGTTCACCAGAAGGATCTGGCCGAATTCTTGGTTTCACATCACCCGCATTTCCGTAGGAAATGGAGTAAACGGACAGCGCACAACTTTGTCAACTCGTTTATTCTGAAATATGTCAAAGCTCACAGGGAGGCTGAGCTGCTGTTCTCCATCGGGAACCGTGGCTCCATAGCATTCCAAAAGGACGATGCTATAAAACCACTTTATGAGGTTGTTAGAGAATATATTACTGATGTAGGCCAAGAAAACATCCCTCTAATACTTATTTACATGCCAAAAACGAGAGAATTAGCTATTAAAGAGCTTAATATTTCAGAAAACGATTTAAAAAGGTTGTTTTAGTGAAATTTTAACTAAAATGAAGAAAAATGCTTCTAAAATTCTATGAAATAGTTTTTTTAAAGTTTTTTAAATGGTTTAAACATCAATGGTGATTAACGCATTTTTTCCAATGAACGAGTTCACTATTGCAATTGGAGGAGCAGATTGAGGTATCGATCGTAATTCCTACTTTGAACGAGGAGCAGTCAATAGGGCTCGTTTTAGAAGGTATTAGGAGGCAGCTTCCCAAGGCAGAGATCATAGTGGTGGATTCAAGTGACGACAAAACTGCTGAAATATCCTCCTCTTTTGGAGCTATCGTCATTAAACAGGATAAAAGAGGATATGGCGCAGCAATAAGAGCCGGTCTCGATAGGGCGAGGGGCAGGATACTTGCATTCATGGATGGCGATGGCACTTATGATCCTGGTGATTTAAAGAGGCTTATCGACATTGTTAGGAGGGGGGATGCAGATGTTGCTACAGGCTTAAGGTTTAGCAGTAAACCGGTTAGCATGAGCACCGCTAGATACGTGGGTAACTTTATTGTCAACACTGTTTTCTCACTTCTCTTTCTCAAGAGGATTAGAGATACTCAAACGGGCATGAAGGTTTTTTCTAGAGACACATATCTTAGGATGAGCCTGAAGGAGAATGGCATGCCGTTCTCGACAGAAGTATTAACCGAAGCATGTAGGAAAAGCCTTAGAATCACTGAGGTTAGAATAGGATACCGCAATAGAATAGGGGTTTCAAAGCTGAACATGTTTAAAGATGGTGTGAGGATTCTTTTATTCATGATTAGGGAAAGGCTTAACACTTTAAGAGATTAAGTCAAGAGATATTATAACGCTCTGCGGTATCTTAATGCTGGTTAAAGCTCGCAAAGCCTTATCGTTAAGCCCAAGATAGATGAGTCTCCTATAGAAACGCATCTCAAACCTGTCCCAAGTTATTGTTCCCTGCCCACTCGGATTCTTCTGAGTAGTAACCTTCAGAACCTTCCTGGGGAGTGGAACCGGGCCTGAAACCTTAACATTATTCTCCCTAGCTATGTTAAGTATCTGGTCCACTACTGTTTGAAGGTCGTTCAGCTCGTTGCTCACTATCTTTATCCTCGCCTTGCTCACCAAGTGCAGGTTAAACGTCGCAAAAAGGGTTTTTATGGGTTTTCTCCAAGCAGGGAGCCTTTAGAAAATCGTTTAAAAACAGGTTTTAAGGCAGAATTAGGAAGGACTCCTTCCTTGAGTCCATGCTTTCGTCCACGATAGAGTTTTAGAAATCTTTTTACTCGCCAAAGTTTCATGGCGTTAAATATTGGAGAAGATGCTGCTGGCTCCTGATGGAATAGCAAATCGACCAAGTCCTATATGTGGAGAAAAAGCAATCAGAGACTTTTAATTCCAAAATAAACCAGATTGAACTCAACGTTGCTTTTCAATGAGAACCCTGCAATCTTAAAATAATCACCTTCCAACCAGACCAATTAATCAAAAGCATGGGTCTCCATATTCCTCAAGTATTCAGCCCATCCTCATCATCCCAGCGAAAAACAACAGAGCATCCCAGAGAAAACTTATATATCATCAGGAGAAAATCTAACACCAGGGCCGGTAGTTCAGTGGTAGAATACCCGCTTGGCGACCAGAAAAAAGGACAAACTGCGGGGGGTCGTGGGTTCGAGTCCCACCCGGTCCATTTTCTCACTGTTCTATTTTTCTTTGAGGCTAAGAAATATTTAAGTGTCATTGCTTGTCCACGCTAGGGTGTGTGGCATAGTGATGTTCACATGCGTATTCTATTCTTTATTATTTTCTGTATCCTATTTGCTCCAACGCTATTATGATGCTTTCAGCAGCCTTCTTCAACATGTTCACCTCGTTCTCACTCAGCTTTTCCTGAACCACTTTGAAGCCTTCTCTCCCAGCTTTAACGGGTACTCCTAGGCAAACATCCTTCA